>CAMAXW010000017.1 GCA_945862315.1 Klebsiella pneumoniae | reverse complement strand
GAGGCGCTGCGCGACTGGGTGACCAATGTCGACAACACCTTCTACATCATTGGGACTGTGGCCGGACCCCATCCTTACCCCGAGATGGTGCGCGATTTCCAGTGCGTGATCGGACGGGAAACGCGGGCGCAGTGTCTGGCACAAATCGGACGATTACCGGACTCCGTGCTGGCTTGCGTGGGCGGTGGTTCAAACGCCATCGGCATTTTTCATCCGTTCTTGGGCGATACTTCGGTGCGCCTAATCGGTGTGGAAGCGGGCGGCGACGGCATCGAAACCGGCCGCCACTCCGCCCCGCTGTCGGCGGGTAGGCCGGGTGTACTGCACGGTAATCGCACCTACTTAATGCAAGACGAAACGGGCCAGATTATCGAAACGCATTCTATTTCGGCGGGTCTTGATTACCCTGGCGTGGGCCCCGAACATGCGTGGTTGAAAGACTCTGGGCGGGCTTCCTATGTCGCGATTACTGATGATGAGGCGCTCCAAGGCTTCCACGCGCTCACGCGCTTGGAAGGGATTATTCCGGCACTGGAGACTAGTCATGCGCTCGCCTACGCGAGCAAATTGGCGCCCACGCTGCCCAAGGACCACATCATGGTGATTAACGTGTCGGGTCGCGGCGACAAAGACATCCCAACGGTCGTCACGCGTGAAGGAATTTCGATATGAATACGACCCATCCTTACCGCGTCAAAACTCGTTTTGAAGCCTTGGCCACGCAGGGCCAGGCGGCGCTCGTCACTTTCATTACTGCCGGCGATCCCAATGCCGAGGCAACGCTGGCTTATCTGCATGCTTTGGTGCGCGGTGGGGCGGATATTCTAGAACTCGGCGTGCCGTTCTCAGACCCCATGGCCGATGGGCCGACCATCCAGCGGGCGAGTGAGCGGGCCTTGGATGGCGGCATGAGTTTGCGCAAGGTGCTGGCGCTAGTGGCGGCGTTTCGGGTTACAGACCAGCGCACACCGGTTGTACTCATGGGATATCTCAATCCTATCGAGCGCATGGGTTATCACACCTTTGCGACTGCTGCCGCTGAGGCCGGTGCCGACGGCGTGTTGGTGGTGGACCTGCCGCCCGAAGAAGCGGCCGAGTTCCACGTCGAAATGCTGACCGCTGGCTTAGCGCAGATTTTTTTGCTGGCACCGACTTCTTCGGCCGATCGCTTTGCCGCGGTTTGTCGCTATGCCACGGGTTTCGTGTATTACGTTTCGGTTAAAGGGGTGACCGGGGATAAACCCGTCGATGTGGCAGAAGTGACCAGCCGGGTGACTGAGATCAAGTCGGTCACCAGCCTGCCGGTAGGTGTTGGGTTTGGCGTGCGTACGCCGGCAAGCGCCGCCGCCATCGCGCAAGCCGCTGATGCGGTGATCGTGGGCAGCGCGTTGGTAGAAATCATCGAACAAGCCAGTTCGGAACTCGCCGCCACCGCGGCCCTCGAAGGTTTTGTGCGCAGTCTCAAAGACGCCACGATCGGCGGCCGTTCAGCGCTGGGGGCAAGCTGAGTTGGATTGGCTAAAGCGCCTGCTACCCTCCCGTATTCGCACCGAAGGATCGGCCAAGAAGTCCATCCCCGAAGGCGTCTGGACCAGCTGTCCGGCCTGTAAATCGGTGCTCTATCGTGCTGAGTTAGAGCGCAACCTGAGCGTGTGCGGGAAATGTGACCACCATCTGCGCATCTCGGCCCGGACTCGTCTCAAGCAATTTCTCGATGCGGATTCGGGTGCCGAAATTGGGGCCTCGCTCTCGCCCATCGATTTTCTCAAGTTTCGGGATTCAAAACGTTATCGCGATCGGCTCACGGCGGCGCAAAAAGATACCGGCGAGACCGATGCCTTAGTCGTGATGCGGGGCACTTTATGTGGCATGCCCGTCGTCGCGAGCGCGTTTGAATTTGCTTTTATGGCGGGTTCCATGGGTTCGGTGGTCGGCGAACGTTTCGTGCGTGGCGTGCGCCGGGCGATTGAGGAACGCACGCCAGTGGTGTGTTTTTGCGCCAGCGGTGGTGCGCGGATGCAAGAAGCGCTGGTGTCGCTCATGCAGATGGCCAAGACCAGCGCGGCGCTGGCCGACTTGCGCGCCAACCACCTGCCGTATATTTCCGTGCTCACCGACCCCACGACGGGTGGCGTGTCCGCTAGCATCGCGATGCTCGGCGATGTGATCGCGGCCGAACCCGGGGCATTGATCGGCTTTGCCGGACCACGCGTTATCGAGCAGACGGTGCGCCAAGTGCTGCCCGAAGGGTTCCAGCGCAGCGAGTTCCTGCTGGAACACGGGGCTATCGATCTCATCTGCGATCGGCGTGAACTGCGCCCCAAACTTGCCCAGATACTGAGCATCTTGATGCACGCCGATGCACCCTTGCTCACGATCCCCGTGGACCCGCAAGCCTGAACGGCACCGCGCAACTGCCGGACCAGGCGGCGCCTTCATCTCAGTATTCGTTGGCGGACTGGCTAGCGTGGCAGGCGGCGCTGCATCCGGTGGAAATAGAGCTCGGTCTGGAGCGTTGTAGCCAAGTGGCGCAACGTTTAAAGCTGCTACAGCCGCGCTACACCGTCATCACGGTTGCTGGCACTAACGGCAAAGGGTCTCACGTTGCGATGCTCGATACCGCTTATCGCCTAGCCGGTTATCGCGTGGGTACCTATACCTCACCGCATTTGGTGCATTACAACGAACGTATCAAGTTGGCGGGTGAGCCCGTGGCGGACGACGTCATCTGCCGCGCGTTTACGCAGGTAGAAGCCGCTCGCGGGGAAATCCCCCTGACGTTTTTTGAATTCGGCACGCTGGCAGCCTTGGTCATTTTTGCTGAAGCCGCCCCGGACATCGCTATTCTCGAAGTGGGCATGGGTGGCCGGTTAGATGCGGTCAATATGCTGGACGCCGATGTGGCGGTGATCGCGACCTTGGACATCGACCACGTTGAATGGCTGGGCGGTACGCGTGAAATCATCGCGCGTGAGAAAGCCGGCATCCTGCGCAGTGGTCGCCCCGCCGTATGCTCCGACCCCGAAGCGCCGGCCAGCTTGTTGGCCTACGCCGACGAGCAGGCGGTGCCGTTGGCGCTGCTGGGCGTGGATTACCATTTTTCGGAGCAAGGTGAGCGGTGGTCGTGGTGGTCTGGTGCCGTGTCGCTGCCCGATCTGCCGCGCCCGGCATTGTCTGGCAACTATCAATTGCGCAACGCGGCGGGGGTGCTCAAAGTCATTGACCTACTGCAGTCACGGCACCCGGTGACGGGCGAGCAACTGGCTGACGCGTTGGCACGGGTCAGGCTCCAAGGCCGTTTTCAGCGGTTCTCAGGCCCGGTGGAACTGATACTCGACGTGGCCCACAACGCCCAAGCGGTGAGCGCGTTTGCGGCCAATCTAGCGGCCTTGCCCACGGTGTCTCGGACCCACGTGGTGTTGGGCATATTGCGCACGAAAGACCGGGTTGGTGTGATGCGCACGCTCGATCCCCTTGTTGATCGTTGGCATCTCGCCACCGTGGACGCGGCGCGCGGCGCGAGCGCGGCCGAACTCCATGCGACTTGGCAGAGTTTGCCGCGACGCCGGCCCGCGACTTGTTATGAGTCCATCGTGCAGGCTTGGCGCGCGGCGTGCACTGAAGCCGCGGTTGGGGAACGTATTTTAGTCATCGGGTCGTTCCTCACGGTGGGTGAGGTGCTGCGTGATTTGGCCGCCCGCGAAGATCCGACGGCGCTCAGGGCAGGCACATGGACCCGCAGCTAAAACAACGCATGGTCGGCGCGCTGGTGCTGGTCGCCGCGGCGGTCCTCATCGTGCCGCTGTGGCTGGATGGCGGCTATCGCGACCCCCGAAATCAACAGCGCGACATGGCCCCCATGCCGGCCGATCAGTTCCCGCCGAATGTGCCATCGGTGCCGGCCCAGACCACCACCGAAATCGACGCGGGCCTAGACGCATCCTCCGCGTCACTCGCCACGACCGCGCTGGCGAATGTCATCCCGCCGCCGGTGTTGCCCGATGCGCCCGGCGTGCCCGTCCCTGTGCCGGTGGTGCCGCCCCCGGCAGCACCACCGGCACCGGATCCGGCCCCGGCGACAGTCGATGGGCTCGAAACCTCCCTGCGCTGGGCCGTGCAGTTGGGCAGTTTTTCAAGTCGAGATAACGCAGAACTATTACTGCGACGCCTGCAGGCGGCAGGCACGAGCGGGCACATTGTGGCGGTTAAAGAATCCTACGGCATGACCTTTCGGGTGCGTGCTGGGCCGTTAGAGGAACGGGCGGAGGCACTTAAACTGCGCGAAAAACTGGCCCGCAGCACGGAATTACGCGGCATTCTGGTGCGCGAATGAAACGGCTAGGCGTGCGGTGGGCGCCCACACCATGAACGCCGCAGATATCGCCATTGCGGTGGTGCTGGGGTTATCCTCGCTGTTGAGCCTTCTGCGGGGATTGGTTAAAGAGATCCTCTCGCTGCTGGCTTGGGTGGTCGCTTTTTGGGTCGCCTTGGCCTATGGCGCAAACGCCGCGCAATGGTTGGATGGGCTCATCACGCAACCCTCGGCGCGGAAGGCCGTGGCCTTCGTGGTGCTGCTGATCGGCACGCTAATCGCTTTCGGTTTGCTCAACTCGCTCGTGGCCAAGCTGCTGAGCAATAGTGGCTTGGGCGACACCGACAAACTACTCGGCATGATTTTCGGTTTTCTGCGCGGTCTGGCAATCATTATGGTGCTGGTATTGTTGGCCGGTTTGACGCCGGCACCTCTCCAGGACTGGTGGCAATCTTCTATTTTCTTACCGCGGTTAAGCACGGCAGCTCATTGGCTGGTGGCGTGGTTGCCGCCGGAATTTGGTAGGCACTTCGGGTACGATGGTAAATCTGGCGCGTAAGCGCTAACGAGGTAGGCTCACCATGTGTGGAATCATCGGCATCGTCGCTAAAACTGCTGTGAATCAGGCTATTTATGATGGCCTGACGGTGCTGCAGCATCGCGGCCAAGACGCCGCAGGTATCGTGACCTGTGAAGACGGCCGTCTGTATATGCGCAAGTCTGACGGCTTGGTGCGGGATGTTTTTCAGACTCGCCACATGGTCAATCTCAAGGGTCGGATGGGGGTTGGGCATGTGCGTTACCCCACCGCTGGGGCGAGCTCCACAGCGGAGGCGCAGCCGTTTTACGTCAATTCCCCTTACGGCATCGTGCTGGCCCACAACGGCAATCTGACCAATTCAGAAGTGCTCAAGCGCGAGTTGTTCAGTGAGGGCTTGCGTCACATCAACACGGACTCAGATTCCGAAGTGCTGCTCAATGTGCTGGCCCACGAATTACAAACGCTGGCCAAGGTAAAAATTGGGCCGGAGGATGTGTTTCACGCGGTGTCGCGCCTTAACAAACGCTGCGCCGGCGGTTATGCCGTTATTACGATGATCGCCGGGGTGGGCCTGATTGGTTTTCGAGATCCCTATGGCATTCGCCCCATCGTGTTTGGCTCGCGGGAAACGCCTAGGGGCCGGGAATACATTATTGCTTCAGAGTCGGTCGCCATCGACGTGCTGGGCTTTGAACTAGAACGCGACATTGCGCCTGGCGAGGTGGTGTTCATCAGCGAGGACGGTCAGGTCCATACCCGTCAATGCGCGGAACATCCGCAACTGTCACCCTGCATTTTCGAGCTGGTGTATTTGGCCCGGCCAGACTCCATCATCGATGGGGTCTCCGTACACAAGGCACGCATGCGCATGGGCGAAGCACTGGCCCGTAAAATTGCGCGTGAGTGGCCGGACCACGACATTGAAGCCGTGATCCCCGTGCCAGATACAGCGCGGACTGCCGCGATGGAGCTAGCCCATGGTTTGGGCTTGCATTACCGCGAGGGGTTTATTAAGAACCGGTACATCCCGCGGACGTTCATCATGCCAGGCCAAGCGCTGCGCCAGCGTTCCGTGCGCCAGAAGCTCAACGCCATCGGTCTGGAATTCGAGGGCAAGAACGTGCTGTTGGTAGACGACTCCATCGTGCGCGGCACGACGTCCATGCAGATCATTCAAATGGCGCGCGACGCTGGCGCGCGGCGGGTCTACTTTGCCTCGGCTGCGCCCCCGGTGAGTTACCCCAATGTGTATGGCATCGACATGCCCACAGGCGAGGAACTGATTGCCCATGGCCGCACTCCCGATGAGGTTTGTGCGCTGTTAGGCGCGGATCGTTTGTTCTATCAGGACGTTGAGGATCTGGTTGAGGCTGCGCGCAAAGGCAATCCGGCGATCGATCACTTCGATATATCTTGTTTCAATGGCCAGTATGTGACGGGCGATGTGAGCAAACATTACCTGACTCAGGTTGAATCAGAACGTTCTGACGAAGCCAAAAACAAGCGCGCCGAGGCCAGCAACTCGCTGCAGGACATGTATACCTCCGCGGGCATTACGGCGGATGCCAGTTAATTTTTAGCACCCTTCTGCGCACCTTGCGCGTGTCGAGTTTTTACGCATGAAAGAACATTCTCTGGGCGAACTCAGCCTCGCCACCTTAGCTTGTCAAGCCGGTGTTGCGCCGGGCAACGAGTACGAAAACAGCCCACCTATTTATCTGACCTCGAGCTTTTGTTTCGATAACGCCGCGCAGGCGGCAGCGCGCTTTGCCGGCACCGAGCCCGGCAATGTTTACTCGCGCTTTACCAACCCCACCGTGCGCTCATTTGAGCAACGACTCGCGGCGTTGGAAGGTGGGGATGCCTGTGTGGCGACCTCCTCGGGCATGAGCGCCATTCTCACCACCGTGCTGGCGTTGCTGGCCAGCGGCGACCACGTCATCTGCTCGCACAGCGTGTTTGGCACGACCGTCAGTTTGTTCACGATGCTGGCAAAATTCGGCATTGAGACCACGTTTGTCGGACCCGCCGACAACGAGGCTTGGGCGCGTGCATTCCGTCCTAACACCAAAATGCTGTTCGTTGAAACGCCTTCTAATCCGCTGACCGAAATCTCCGACATCGCCGCGCTCGCAGCGTTGGCCCACGCCGCCGGCGCCCTTTGCGTGGTGGACAATTGTTTCTGCACGCCGGCACTGCAGCGACCTATCGCACTCGGTGCGGATATCGTCACGCATTCGGCGACTAAATATCTGGACGGACAAGGACGCTGTGTCGGGGGCGCCATCGTGGCGCCGGCAGCGCTCATTCAGGAGAAATTTTTCCCGTTTTTGCGCACCGCGGGCCCCAGCATGAGCCCTTTCAACGCTTGGGTATTTCTGAAAGGTCTAGAAACCCTTTCCTTGCGAATGGAAGGACACAGCCGTAGCGCGGCCTGCGTCGCCGAGTTCCTGGCTGCCCACCCCAAGGTGGGTCGCGTGTTTTATCCCGGGCTTGCTGACCATCCACAACATGCGCTCGCGGCCAGTCAGCAAAGTGCGTTCGGTGGCATCGTGTCCTTTGAAGTGGCCGGTGGTCAAAGTGCGGCGTGGCGGGTTATCGACAGGCTACAGTTGTTTTCGATCACCGCGAATTTGGGCGACACCCGCAGCATCGTGACTCACCCGGCCACGACCACCCACGGTCGGTTAGCACCCGCGCAACGCGCGCAGATGGGCATCACCGATGAGCTCATTCGGCTCTCCGTGGGCTTGGAGGGGGTGGAGGATTTGTTGCGCGATTTAGACCATGCGCTGGCAGCGTGAAGGCACTGCGCGAGTAGAGTGCCGCGCCTTATCTCCCTGTTTCGCCGGTCCCTTGGCGGCGCGCTGATTTTTCAATTTTGACGGGCATCCTGCTGGTGATCCTGACACCAAGATGCCCGATAACGATGCACCCATCGGAGGTCCTTCATGGCGGGCAGAAATTTTCTCTTTATCCCAGGTCCGACCAACATGCCCGAGCGGATCCGGCGTGCCATGGATGTGCCGTTGGAAGACCATCGGCGCGCCGATTACCCCGCCACTGTGTTGCCACTTTTTGAGGATCTCAAAACGGTTTTTGGCACGCACGAGGGCAAGGTGTTTATTTTTTCCGCCTCCGGTACCGGGGGTTGGGAAGCGGCCATGACCAACACACTGTCGCCTGGCGATCGGGTGCTGCAGGCCCGCTTTGGGCAGTTCAGTCATCTGTGGGGCGAATCGTGTAAACGGTTGGGTCTAGAGACCCAAATTGAACTCGTAGAGTGGGGCTATGGTGTGCCGCTCGAACGTTATCGCGAGATTCTGGCCGCCGATGGCGCGCATTCGATCAAAGCGGTGCTGGTGACCTACAACGAAACGGCCACCGGCGTGACCAGCGATATCGCGGCGGTACGCGGCCTGCTTGACGAACTCGGCCACCCGGCGCTGCTGTATGTGGACGGCGTGAGCGCCATTGGCTGCATCGATTTCCAGATGGACGCGTGGGGTGTGGATATCGCCGTTGCCGGATCGCAAAAAGGCTTCATGTTGCCCACCGGGCTGAGCATCGTGTGTGCCAGCCAGAAAGCACTCGCCGCCCGTCATACGGCACGCCTGACGCGCTGTTATTTCGATTTCGACGACATGCTGCGCATGAACGCCGGCGGTTGGTTCCCGTATACGCCTGCGATGACCCTCATCCACGGCCTGCGCGAGTCGGTCAACATGTTGCTGGAAGAAGGTCTTTCCAATGTTTACGCGCGCCACCATCGCTACGCCGCAGCTACCCGGCAGGCGGTCGCTGCGTGGGGCCTCACGCTGTGCGCGAAAGATCCGGCACTGTATTCGGACACTGTGAGCGCGGTGAATGTGCCCGCTGGTTGTGACAGCAATCGGGTGGTCAATATCGCTTATGACCGCTACAACTTGTCGCTGGGTATGGGCTTGGCCGATGTGGCGGGTAAGGTGTTTCGTATCGGGCATCTCGGCGACTTGAACGAACTCATGCTGCTTGCGGCCCTTGCCGGCACCGAAATGGCGTTGTGTGACGCCGGCGTGGCGGTGGAATTAGGCTGTGGGGTGGCGGCCGCTCAGCGTTACTTACGGGCCACTCATCCGGCTGCGCAAGCCTAGGCGGTGTGCACTGCCGTGCCGAGTCGGCGCGGCGGCAACGAATGAGCGCCCACGGTGGCCCGCGCTATCCCCAGCCAACGCTGCGGTGGCACAATAGGTCCTTGATTCAATCCCGCGAGAAAGAGGTTTACATGACAATTAAGATTGGTGACCAGATGCCCACGGGCGCGTTCGGCGTAATGAGCGACAACGGACCGGCTCAAGTGACCTCGGACGAACTCTTTGGCGGCAAAAAAGTTGTGCTGTTTTCGGTGCCGGGCGCCTTCACGCCAACCTGCTCCGCCAAACATTTGCCGGGCTTCATTGAACACGCCGCGGCCATCAAGGCGAAGGGCGTCGACACCATCGCGTGCCTGTCCGTCAACGACGTTTTCGTCATGGGCGCGTGGGGCAAACACGCCGGCGTCGATGGCAGCATCAAAATGCTGGCCGACGGTAACTGCGCTTATACCAAGGCGCTAGGGCTCGAGCTCGACGCGAGCGGTTTTGGCATGGGCACCCGTGGCCAACGTTTTGCATTGGTTGTCACCAATGGCGTGGTCACGAATGTGTTCGTCGAAGCGCCGATGGAGTTTAAAGTGAGCGCTGCCGAGCACGTGCTCGCCAACCTCTGATCCCAGACAGGTTTACCGCCGGCGCTAAGGGGCCGGCGGTGCTCCCCTTGTCAGACTCGCTGCCACCACCTCGGGCATTCGACGCCACCCCTTTCAGGGTTCAGCTGGCTGCGCTGACCGACTGGATCGTGTCTTATTACCAGCAGCTTCCCCACCTCCCGGTGCTATCACGCAGCCTTCCGGGCGAAATTTTTAACGCACTCCCAGCGACCGCGCCCGAGTTGCCCGAACCCTTTGACGCCCTGCTAGCCGACCTCGACGACATCATTCTGCCGGGGCTTACCCATTGGCAATCGCCCAATTTTTTTGCCTATTTCCCCGCCAATGCTTCGGGCCCTTCAATGCTCGCCGACTTGCTCACTGCCGCGCTGGGTGTGCAGGGCATGTTGTGGCAGACCAGTCCGGCCTGCACAGAACTCGAAACCCGCATGCTCGATTGGCTGGCTGAGGCCTGTGCCTTGCCCGCCGTGTTCCGGGCCGCTGGTGCGGGTGGCGGGGTGCTCCAGGATTCGGCTTCTAGTGCTGCCCTGTGTGCGCTGGTCGCCGCCCGCGAACGGGCCACGGGTGGTGCCAGTAATGAGCAGGGTTATACGGGTGGCCTAGTCGCTTATACGTCCTCGCAGGCCCATTCTTCGCTGGATAAAGCGGCGATGTTGGCGGGTATCGGCCGCGCCAATTTGCGCAAAATTGACGTGGATGAAAACTTTGCACTGTTGCCAGATGCGCTGGCCGCCGCCATGGCGGCTGATCGGGCAGCCGGGCGCCGGCCATTCTTTGTGTGCGCCACGCTGGGGACGACCTCCTCGCTAGCCAGCGATCCCTTAGCGGCGATAGGCACGCTCTGCCGCAGCGCCGGGGTATGGCTGCATGTGGACGCTGCGATGGCTGGTAGTGCGGCACTATTGCCCGAAGAACGCGGCCGATTTGCCGGCTTGGAACTCGCCGATAGCTACTGCTTTAATCCCCACAAATGGCTGTTAACTAACTTCGACTGCAGCTGCTTTTACGTGGCTTGCCGGCGGGATTTAATTGCCGCACTCAGTGTCACGCCGGAATACTTAAATAACGATGCCAGCACTACCGGTGCGGTTTTTGACTACCGGGATTGGCAAGTGCCTTTGGGGCGCCGGTTCCGTGCCTTGAAGCTCTGGTTTGTGTTGCGCGGTTTTGGCTTGGTCGGGCTGCGCGCTTTATTGCGGCATCATCTGATGCTGGCGGCGCGTTTCGCTGACTGGGTGGCGGCGGACCCAAATTTCCAACTCATGGCCCCGGTCACCTTAAACTTGGTGTGTTTCCGGTACCGCGCCAGCGATGACTTTAATCGGCGTTTGCAGGCGGCCGTCAATACCGACGGCGGGTTGTTCATTTCGCATACAGCACTGGCCGGACAACATGTGCTGCGCCTCTGTGTTGGGCAGGCCGCAACCACGGATGTTCATGTTGAGCAGGCGTGGTCTATCCTGCGCCAGACGGCGGCCCGTCTTAACCAAGCTTGAGGGAGTGTCTTTATGAATCAAAACTGGCAACAGTGGGGCTGTGCTGCTCTGGCGGTGCTAATACTTGCCGGCCCGGTCAGCGCACATGGGGTGGCAGTGGTTAGCGATCAAATTGAACTCGCCGCCAGCGCCGAGGTGCAAGTACCCAACGATTTACTGGTGGCCGTGTTGTTCATCGAGCGCGAAGGACAGCAACAGGCGCCGTTGGCGCAAACCCTCAACGAGACCATGGCGTGGGCGCTGAACGAGGCCAAGAGCGCGGCTGATATCAAAGTGCAAACGCTGCAGTACACCACTTTCCCCGTTTATGCCCCAGATTCTTCCGTCATTAGCGGTTGGCGTGCGCGGCAGAGCCTGCGCTTAGAAGGCAGCGACGCCAAGTCTGTGGGCGACTTAATCGCGCGGCTGCAAACCCGCTTGGCTATTGAGTCGGTCGATTACGCCGTGTCGCGCACGGCCCGACTGGCGGCCGAGGAGTCGCTAACAGCCCAGGCGCTGGCGCGCTTTGGCCGACGCGCGCAACAAATTGCCACGGCGCTGGGCCGTCCGGGTTATCGCTTGATGAAACTGAACGTGGGTGGTCTAGACGCACCTGCCATGCCGGAGATGCCTCGTCTTATGATGGCGCGTGGTATGGCCAAAGAGGCGCCCGCGCAGCTTGCTGCTGGCACGCAAAATCTGTCCATCACTGTGGCGGGTACGGTCCAGCTTGAGGCCGCGCCCTAAATGTTCAAGCTGCTGCGGCAACGGGGTTCGCGGTGTGCGTTATTGGTGCTGAGTCTGGTCGCCACCTCGGGTTTTGCTGCTGGTGAAGATTACGCCACCCTGAAGTCCCGCCTTGAAGCTGGCGATACCCACATCGATTTTCGAGCGCTCCGGCTGGCCTACGCCGACTCGCCGGCCTACGCCCCTAACCAGTCAAGCGCGCTGTCGAACCGGCGAGCGGTGGAACAGGCTTTTGAGGCCGGGCAATTCAGCGCCGCTGTGCCACTGCTGCAAAAGTGGTTGGCAGAGGACTATCTCAACCCATTTGCGCATTTGGGCGCCGTGCGGGCTTATGAGAAAACTGGCGACACGGCGCGCGCGCAGTTTCACGACGCGGTGGTGTTGGGATTGTTCAATTCCATTTGTGCGCGCGATGAAGGACGCTCTGAGAACCGCCCTTGTCCGGTGGTATCGATCGACGAAGAGCATTTTTTTCTGGTGATGAACGGCTTTCGTATCGATGCCCAGCACGGCGCGCTGTGTGAGGGCGATCGGCCCTGTAACGTCTATGACGTGATTAATCGCAAGACCCAGGCGGCGGTCACCGTGTACCTGGATATCTCCAGGCCGCTGCATTATTTAGACACGCACCCGGCCCCTGCTGCGAGTGCATCGCCACCAGCGCCGCCTTAAACGCCCCTAATAACAACTAGGCGCCGCCGCAGCCGCGGGCAGAGGTTTGTTTTTCTCACGCACGCTGCGGTGGCTCACGATGGCGCCTACCCCGGAATTTTTTTTCTTGCTGCTCGCTAGCAGCAGCGCCGAATGCTATTCCAGCGGCGCACCAGCTCTGCCTGATAAAACTCGCCGCGGCTGAGCGGGGCTTGTGAGGCGTGGTGGGTGGTCAGGTGTTGGCAATAGTCAGCGTAGGCCGTGTCGCCGTTGAACTGGCGCCAGAGTGCTGCGAGTGTCTGCAGCCACGGCCGTCTCATCGCAGATTCAGCGCGGCCGCCTCGTAGGGCGCTTCCGAGAGTGGTGAGGTCGGTGCGCCCCGCAATACTTGAGCCACGATGCGGATCGTTGCAAACACCACCACCCAGGCAATGATGAGGAAGATTAGCGTCATCGCGGCGTTGAGGTGGTCGTTAAAAATCAGACGCGGGGCCTGCAGCAAAAATTCTGGTGTGCCGGTACCGGCGCTGAGTTTGGCTTGTAGATCTTGCGCATGCGCCAGCAAACCTAGTCGCGGGTTGGCGCTGAGTAGCTTGTATCCGGCCGCGCTCGTGGTGATGGTCACTAGCCACACTAAAGGCAATGCGGTCACCAGCGCGTAGCGTCGCCGGCTTGCGTGCTTGACCAGAATCGTCGTGGCCACGCACAGCGCAATCGCCGCGAGCATTTGATTGGCGATGCCAAACAGGGGCCACAGGCTATTGATGCCGCCCAAAGGATCGCGGGTCCCCTGATACAAAAAATAACCCCAAGCGGCCACCACTAAGGCGCTGCTGATTAACACCCCGGGGTACCAACTGGTGCGACCTAGCGGTGCGTAAACGCTTCCCAGAAGGTCTTGCAGCATGAAACGTGCGACGCGTGTGCCAGCGTCTAAGGTGGTGAGAATGAACAACGCTTCAAACATGATCGCGAAGTGATACCACAGCGCTAGCAGTGAGCCACCCGACAGCGAGGAGAAAATATGCGCCATGCCTACGGCCAGCGATGGCGCGCCGCCGGTGCGTGCGAAGAGGGTGACTTCGCCCATATCGCGGGCAAGGTTTTGCATTTGCTCCAGCGTGACCGGGAAGCCCCAAGCGGTAATGGTGGCTACTGCGGTCGCGGGATCGGCGCCGACGATCCCGGGTGGGCTGTTAATCGCGAAGTACACCCCGGGTTCTAAAACACAGGCGGCGATCATGGCCATGATCGCTACGAAACTCTCCATCAACATCCCGCCGTAGCCGATCATCCGCGCGTCACCTTCGTTAGCAATGAGCTTGGGCGTGGTGCCCGAGGCGACCAGTGAATGAAAGCCCGAAATTGCGCCGCAGGCGATCGTGATAAACACAAAAGGGAACAGTGGTCCGGCGAATACTGGACCGCTGCCGTCGATAAATTGGGTCAGTGCCGGCATATGCATCTGCGGTCGCAGAATGATGATGGCGCAAGCCAGCGCGCCGATGGTGCCGAGTTTCATGAACGTCGAGAGGTAGTCGCGCGGTGCCAGCAGCAACCACACGGGCAGCACCGCCGCGCAGAAGCCGTAGGCCATGATCATCAGCGCTAAGGGTGATGCCGGGTAATCAAACCAACCGCGCAAATCTGGATGATGATCCACAAAGCCACCGCCCACGACCGCGGCCAATAGCAGCGCCACCCCAATCAGCGAGCCTTCGAGGACGCGGCCCGGGCGCACGAAGCGCAGATAAACGCCCACCAGCAGTGCAATGGGGATCGTGGCGGCGACTGTTGAGGTCGCCCAGGGGCTGTGTTTCATGGCGTTGACGACCACCAAGCCCAGCACCGCAATGAGGATGATCATGATGGTCATCACGCCGAGCGTGGCCGCCCCGCCGCCAACCCGACCGAGTTCTTCGCGCGCCATCTGGCCGAGCGAGCGGCCGTTGCGCCGAATCGAGAAAAATAAGATCACAAAATCTTGCACGCAGCCGCCCAGCACCCCGCCGATTAAAATCCATAGCGTGCCGGGCAGGTAGCCAAATTGCGCGGCGAGTGTGGGACCAATCAGCGGGCCGGGGCCGGCGATGGCGGCGAAATGGTGGCCAAAAACGATCCACCGATGGGTGGGCACAAAGTCGCGGCCGTCGCTAAGGCGTTCGGCAGGGGTCGCTCTGGTCGGATCCAACAGCAAGACTCGGGTGGCGAGAAAAGCGCTGTAGAAGCGATAGGCAATGGTGTAGACGCACGCCGCGGCCACCACAAACCAGAGGCTGTTGATGGTTTCGCCACGATGCAGCGCGATGCCGCCCACGGCCGCCGCACCGATGATGGCAATAGCGCCCCACAATAGTTTGGCTAACCACCCGCTACGGATCGGTGCTCCTTGAGACTCCATGGGCATTCCTTTTTTTACTGCCTTAGACCGGCAGGCATCAGCGCGTGCGGCGCATTTAGAACAATCCGCTAATGTTACCGCGGGCATCAACGTCGATGTTTTCGGCTGCCGGTTGCTTGGGCAGTCCGGGCATGGTGAGCATGTCGCCGGCAACCGCCACCACAAAGCCCGCGCCCGCCGCCAATCGAACTTCACGAATCACCAGGGTGTGACCGCTAGGCGCACCTAACGCGGCTGGATCCGTCGAAAAAGACATTTGGGTTTTCGCGATGCACACCGGCAGATGGCCGTGTGAGGCGCTGAGTTGGGCGAGTTGCGCCCGAATTTTCGGCTCTGCGGAAATTCCCGCAGCACCGTAAATTTTGGTCGCGACGGCGGAGATTTTGTCCCACAGCGGGAGCTTGTCCGCATAAACATAGCGGTGTTCGCCGGTGTTCTCCGCAATGGCCTCCACGACTGCCTGCGCCAAGGCTGCGGCACCTGCGCCACCTTCGGCCCAATGCCGCCCCACACACACCCGACCGCCGAGGTCGCCGACATGCGCTTGGATGAGTGCAAGTTCCGCTGGGGTGTCGGCCGTGAAGTGATTGATGCAGACCACGCACGGCAAACCGTAGTGCTCTGTGATGTTGCGGTAGTGACGGTCTAAATTGACCAGCCCGCGGCGCAATGCCGGCAAATCTTCTTGGCTGAGCAGCGCGCGCGCAACCCCACCGTGGTACTTCAGTGCGCGGGCAGTGGCCACTAACACCGCGGCGCGGGGGCGCAGTCCGGCCATCCGACACTTGATGTCGATAAATTTTTCGGCGCCCAAATCAGCACCAAAGCCGGCTTCCGTGACCACGTAATCAGCCAGTTTTAGCGCCGCGCGCGTGGCCGATACGCTGTTGCAACCATGCGCGATATTGGCAAACGGGCCGCCGTGGACGAACGCCAAATTGTTTTCCAGCGTCTGCACCACATTGGGTTTGATGGCGTCTTTGAGGAGGGCGGCCATAGCGCCGTGGGCGTGGAGGTCACGCGCTCGCACCGCCTGTTGGCCGCCGGTGGTATAGCCCACCACAATTTCCCCGAGCCGGTAGCGCAGGTCCGTCAGCGAAGTCGCCAAGCACAAGATTGCCATGACTTCCGAGGCCACGGTGATGTCGAAACCATCCTCACGCACGTAGCCGTTGGCCGTGCCGCCTAAGCCAATCACGATGCGGCGCAACGCCCGGTCGTTCATGTCGACGGTTCGTTTCCAGGTGATTAAACGCGGATCAAGACCGAGTGCGTTGCCGTGGTAAATATGATTATCCAGCAGCGCCGCGAGCAAATTGTGGGCCGCCCCGATGGCGTGGAAGTCGCCGGTAAAATGCAGATTGATGTCTTCCATCGGCACGACCTGCGCATAGCCGCCACCGGCGGCGCCGCCCTTCATGCCGAAGCACGGGCCGAGCGAGGGTTCGCGCAGGCAAATTATGGCCCGATGGCCCGCGCGATTGAGTGCATCGCCCAGTCCCACGGTGGTGGTGGTTTTGCCTTCGCCCGCAGGGGTAGGGCTAATGGCCGTGACCAGCACTAATTGCCCGTCGGGTCGTGCTTGTAGGCTCTCGATGTAGTCTAGGGAGAGCTTGGCTTTGTAGTGGCCATAGGGTTCAAGGTGCTCGGCGCCTATGCCGTAGCGCGCCTCGGCGAGTGCCATGATTGGGCGTTTTTGCGCCTGCTGTGCAATTTCGATGTCAGACATGATGCTTCCTCTCGCGCGACGCTTGCTCGGGAACCTTCACCGCGACCGTGGGCGGTAGTGACTTATTCTAGCATCGGCCAGATCCGGGATTTGAGATCAAATGACCACTGCCGGGCGAGCGTCTTTGCTGAGGGCGAGACGCTGCGGGCGCGGCATCCCGCCAGCATTGGACGGCGTCTTCGGCGATTGAGAAACCCCCCTGCATCTGGTAGTTTGCGGCCACTCCCCAGCGCGGCATCTGATCGCCAAAAGCACGCCATTGCAACCGAAAAAAAGCCGAGTTCGACTGACTAAAAACTGCGCATGACACGCTACATCTTCATCACCGGGGGTGTCGTCTCCTCGTTGGGTAAGGGCATCGCCGCCGCGTCTCTCGGCGCCATCCTTGAGGCCCGCGGACTCGACGTCACACTGATCAAACTCGATCCCTACATCAACGTCGATCCGGGCACCATGAGCCCATTTCAACATGGTGAGGTTTTTGTCACGGAGGACGGCGCAGAAACCGACCTCGACTTGGGCCACTACGAGCGCTTTGTGCGCGGTAGAACTCACGCCACCAGCAATTGCACCACCGGGCGGATCTATGAGCGCGTGATCCGGAAAGAACGGCGCGGTGAATATTTAGGTGCCACCGTACAGGTCATCCCGCACATCACCGATGAGATCAAGCATTTCATCCAGCAGGGTGCGGGCAACGCAGAAATTGCGATGGTCGAAATTGGCGGCACGGTGGGCGACATCGAATCCCTGCCTTTCCTAGAAGCTATCCGCCAAATGCGGGTGGAACTGGGCGCCCGTAATACCTTATTCATACATCTGACGCTGGTGCCCTATATCGCCTCGGCGGGCGAAATCAAAACCAAGCCCACCCAGCATTCGGTCAAAGAACTGCGCTCCATTGGTATTCAGCCAGACATCCTCATTTGTCGCAGCGACCGCCCGGTGCCGCCCACTGAGCGCCGCAAAATTGCGCTGTTTACCAATGTGGAAGAGCGCGCGGTTATTTCGGCGATGGATGCCGACTCTATCTACCGCATTCCGGGCATGCTCCATGAACAAGATCTCGACGACATCGTGGTCGAGAAATTTGGCATCGATGCGCCGCCGGCGGACCTGAAAGAGTGGGATGCCGTGGTGGAGGCGCTGAGCTCGCCACGCGGCGAAGTGAACGTCGCGATGGTGGGTAAATACGTGTATCTCACCGAGTCCTACAAATCGCTGTCTGAAGCACTCATCCATGCCAGCATTCATACGCGCACCCGCGTTAACCTGCAGTACGTGGACTCTGAAGTCATAGAACGTGAAGGTCCTGCTGCGTTGGCGGGTATGGACGCTATTCTGGTGCCGGGCGGTTTTGGTGAACGCGGCATCGAGGGGAAAATCATGGCTGCGCGCTATGCCCGTGAGCAGCGCGTGCCCTATCTGGGCATTTGTCTGGGCATGCAGGTGGCGGTGATCGAATTCGCCCGCCACTGCGCGGACTTGGCCGACGCCCACTCCACAGAATTCAATCCTCATACCACCAATCCGGTCATTGCACTGATCACCGAATGGAAATCCGCCGATGGCGCCCTGCAACGGCGCGACGAGTCCAGCGATAAAGGCGGCACGATGCGGCTAGGCGCGCAGCAGTGTCGGTTGGCCGCGGATAGCTTTGTCGCCCGCGCCTACGGCACCGACTCCATCACCGAACGCCACCGGCACCGCTACGAATTCAACAACACCTACCAGATGGACCTGGAGGCCGCGGGCCTGCGCATCGCGGGCCGTTCAATGGATGGCAATCTGGTCGAAATCATCGAAATTCCCACCCACCCGTGGTTTGTCGGTTGTCAGTTCCACCCCGAATTTACTTCCACCCCGCGCGATGGCCACCCGCTGTTCACGGCTTTTGTGCGTGCAGCGATCGATTACCGACAACGTCAGCCGGCGCCAGACCCTCATGCAGCTGTGTAATTTCGAAGTCGGCGGCGAGCGACCGTTTTTTCTGATTGCCGGGCCTTGTGTCATTGAATCTGAGGAACTGGTGATGGAAGTGGCCGGCACGCTGCGCGGTATCACGCGCGAGTTGGGCATCCCGTTCATTTTCAAGGCCTCCTACGACAAAGCCAATCGTACTTCGGGTGACAGCTTCCGTGGGCCGGGCATCGATAAAGGCCTCGCCATTCTGGAACGGGTGCGGCGTGAATTTGGCGTGCCGGTGCTCACGGATGTCCACGAGGACACCCCGTTAGCCGAGGTGGCCTCGGTGGTGGATGTGTTGCAAACCCCCGCTTTTTTGTGCCGCCAGACCAATTTTATTGCGGCCGTGGCCAGCCAGGGTCGGCCGGTTAATATCAAAAAAGGTCAGTTCCTCGCACCTTGGGACATGCAGCATGTGGTCGCCAAGGCGCGCGCGGTTGGTAACGACGCCATCATGGTGTGCGAGCGCGGCGCGAGTTTTGGCTATAACTATTTGGTGTCGGATATGCGCGCTCTGGTGGTGATGCGCGAAACCGGCGCGCCGGTGGTGTTCGACGCCACTCACTCCGTGCAGATGCCGGGTGGTGAGGGCGGCCGCTCCGGTGGGCAGCGCGAATTTGTCCCCGCCTTGGCCCGCGCGGCGGCGGCGGTCGGGGTGGCCGGTATTTTTATGGAAACCCATCCTAATCCCGCGCAAGCCTTGTCCGACGGACCCAACGCGTGGCCGCTCGAACGGATGCGCGAACTCTTAGAAACGCTCTGCGCGATTGACGCCACCGTCAAGCGAGGCGGGGCCATGACGGCTTGAGCCGTCGGCTCATTGAACCCCTTTGCGCGCCCCCTGCGGGCCCGCAGAATTTCGAGGAATTGCAATGTCTGAGATAGTCCAAGTCACCGCCATGGAAGTGATGGACTCCCGCGGGAATCCAACGGTACGCGCAGAAGTGGTCACGGCCCGGGGGGCGCGCGGTGTGGCCATCGTGCCCTCAGGCGCCTCCACCGGCGAGCGCGAGGCACTGGAACTACGCGACGCCGACCCTGCGCGCTATTTAGGCAAAGGCGTGCTGCAAGCGGTGGCCAACGTGAACGGTGAAATTGCCGCGGCGGTGCGGGGGATTGAAGTGGGCGAGCAGGGTGTGCTCGACCGCGCGATGCTGGCTTTGGACGGTACGCCTAACAAAGGGCGCTTGGGCGCCAACGCCCTTTTGGGGGTTTCGATGGCTGCCGCCCACGCCGCCGCCAATGAGCAGGGTCTGCCGCTCTATGCGCTGCTAGCGCGGGGCGAACGTGATCGTTTTCAGATGCCGGTGCCGATGATGAACATCATCAACGGTGGCGCGCACGCCAGTAATAACGTCGATTTTCAAGAATTCATGATCCTTCCGGTGGGCGCACCGTCTTTTGCTGAAGCCCTGCGCTACGGGGCGGAAATTTTTCACGCGCTTAAAGCGGTGCTCGCGGCGCGCGGTGCGGGCACGACGGTCGGTGATGAAGGGGGGTTCGCACCGGATCTCCCTTCCAATCAGGCCGCGCTCGATGTGATCGCCTTGGCGGTGGAAAAGGCGGGCTTTAAGTTGGGCGGCGACATCATGCTGGGGCTGGATGTGGCCAGTTCCGAGTTCTACCGCGAGGGCCGCTACCATTTGGCTTCGGAGGGGCGCCACCTCAGTAGCGCGCAAATGAGCGAATTGCTGGCGAGCTGGTCGCGCGACTATCCCATTTTGTCGATTGAAGACGGCATGGACCAAAACGATTGGGAAGGCTGGAGTTTGCTGACCCGGGCGGTCGGTGATCGGGTGCAGTTGGTGGGTGACGATCTCTTCGTGACCAACACCGCAACGCTTGCGCAAGGGATCGCCCAAGGCGTGGCTAATTCGATCCTCATCAAGGTCAACCAGATTGGCACCTTGACCGAAACCTTTGCCGCGATCGACATGGCACGCGCCGCGAACTATACGGCGGTGGTGTCGCATCGCTCCGGCGAAAGCGAAGACACCACTATTGCTGACATCGCCGTGGGAAAAAGCACGGGTCAGATCAAGACGGGCTCGCTGTCGCGCTCCGACCGAATTGCCAAATACAACCGCTTGCTGGTGATTGAGCGCGAACTCGGCGCGCGTGCGACCTATCCCGGCCGCGCTGCGTTCTACAACCTGTTGCCTTAGAGGACCCAGCGCCGTGCGCCTGCTCTTGCTGACGTTGACGGGCCTGCTGCTGGGCTTACAGTTCACGCTCTGGTATGGCCGCGGTGGTGTGCACGACGTCTGGCGTGCGCAAGAACAAATTGCCGCGCAAAAGGCTGAGAACGCGCTATGGGAAACCCGTAACAATGGGCTGGCTGCCGAAGTCGTCGACCTCAAACAAGGCTTAGAAGCCATTGAGGAATTGGCGCGCAGCGAGATGGGCATGGTGCGTCAGGGGGAGGTTTTTATTCAGCTACTGGATCCGCTGCCGACACCGACACCCGTCGCGGTAGCGGTAGCGACACCAGCACCGGTAGCGCGCGCCGAATGAACGACGCCGCGCGCCTGTGGGCCGTGGTGCCCGCCGCTGGCCGGGGTACCCGCATGGGTAGCGAACTCCCCAAACAATACTTAGCGATCGCCGGGCGTACCATCCTGGAACATACGCTTGAGGCGTTGCTGGCCGAACCCCGCATTGCCGCCGCGGTGCTCGTGTTGGCGCCCGACGATGCTCAGGGAACGGCACTGGCGGCGATCTACGGTGAGCGGGTGCGTACCGCCTTGGGCGGTGCGGAACGCTGTCACTCGGTACTCAATGGGCTGGATGCGCTGCCCGCACGTGACCACGATTGGGCGCTAGTGCACGATGCGGCACGTCCCTGCCTGCGTTTGGCTGACTTGTCGCATCTCATCGATGAACTGTTGGATGACCCCTGCGGGGGCATTCTTGGCGTGCCCGTGAAAGACACCTTAAAACGCTGCGGCAGCGATGGGCGCATTGCCCAGACGGTCGATCGCAATCAGCTTTGGCAGGCGCTCACCCCGCAGATGTTCCGGGTGGGGGCTTTGCGCGCCGCGCTGCGGACCGCTTTAATGGCCGGTCGCATGGTGACCGATGAAGCGCAGGCCATGGAGTTGGCAGGCCACCTGCCCCGAATGATTGAAGGCCACGCTGACAACCTCAAAATTACGCGACCCGAAGATCTAGCGTTCGCTGAACTGTCTCTGCGCGCCAGACCCATAGCTAAAGGAACGCCCACATGCGCATAGGTCAGGGTCTCGATGCCCATTGTTTTCGCGACGGTGACTACGTGATGTTGGGGGGCGTTAAGGTCCCGCATACCCGTGGCTTGGCCGCGCATTCGGACGGCGACGTGCTACTGCACGCCTTGTGTGACGCGCTGCTGGGTGCGGCGGCGCTGGGGGATATTGGTAAACATTTTCCCGATACCGACGGCGAATTTAAAGGCATCGACAGCCGGATTTTGCTGCGCAGAACACGGGCGCTCGTCGCCGAGATGGGTTTTCGCATCATTAATGTGGATGCCACCGTGATTGCCGAGCGACCCAAAATTGCGCCGCATGTGGCGCTGATGCGCGAGCGCATTGCAGAGGATTTAGGGCTGTCGCTGGCAGTGGTCAGCGTGAAGGCCACCACCACTGAAAAAATGGGTTTTGCAGGGCGCGAGGAAGGTATTGCCGCCTCGGCCATCGTGCTGCTGGATAACTAGTTCAAGCGGCGCTCAAAGTCTGACTTGCCTGCCAAGTAGCGCCCGCGGCCAGCACCACTGGCTCATGGATGCTCGCGGCCTCGACACACAAAAAGTGCGCATAGTCTTCGGCCGCCATGTCGGCCAGCGTGCGAGCTAGGGCCGGGCCCGGATTCCACACCACGACGTCGTTAAATCCTTGTTGGCTAATGGTGAGGGTGCCCGCGTTGTCCCGCCAAATCACGGGCTGGGTGGCCGCCAAATAGACTCGGTCGATTTCGGTGGTAATGCGCAGCGGATTTGCGTCTTGACGCGCGCGCGCCAGACCCGCCGTGGCGTCGAGGTAGTCCACACCGGCGAGGCCTTCTAGCGCCCCCCCAGCAAGATTTTCAATCGCCAAATAAGTGTGTAATCCCGCAGTGTAGCGGCACTCGCCAGGACTCCGGTTGGTCACAGCGAGCGTTACCGTTAAGCTTTTTGATTGCAGGTGCACGCCCAGTGTGGCGTGAAAATCGTGGGGCCAAATAGTGCGTGTAGCGGGACTAGAAAATAATTCAAATTGCACTTCGTGCGCGTGCTCACGGGGCTTGAGCGTCCACGCTTGGAGACGGGCAAAGCCATGTTTGGGTAAGTCCCCAAATAAACCGAATTGCGGAAAAATGACAGGCATACCGCCGCGTATTCCCACGCCGGGACGCCTCACCGCCTGACGGCTCACATACAAATAATTTCGCTGCGCGCCCACCGGTTGCCAGTGCAAGACTTGCGCCCCGTAAGGGCACACCTCCGCACGCGCGCCAGCGGGTGTGGCCAGTGTGACGACCTCAAAAATACGGGGACTCGCCACGCGCAGGCTCGCTTGGGTGTCGGTTTAGCGGCGTTGCCGGAGCAATACGTAAATGGCGCCGGTGCCGCCATCCGTGGCTGGCGTGGAGATGTAGGCGATCACGTCTTCGCACTGCATGAGCCAGCGCGCCACTTTGGGTTTTAACACCGGCACCTGGCCCGGCGAGCGCTGGCCCTTGCCGTGGACGATGCGGATGCAGTGATAGCTGCGTTGGATGCTGGTTTGCAGAAATTCGCTGATCGCGATTTTTGCTTCGGGGGTGGTTAGCCCGTGCAAGTCGATATGGGCTTGGATGGCGAATTGGCCGCGGCGCATTTTGCGCAGCACCGCGTTTTGCACGCCGTCGCGTTTGAATGAGATTTCATCGCCGGTTTCCATCTCACCCTCGCCGGGGTCGAGCAGCAGCAACTCTGCCATGACGGCTTGTTGCTCGCGCTGTGACTGGAGTGGGATGGGTGGCGGCCCGGGTTGGCGCAGATCTAGGGTGTCGGAGTGGAGGGGGATGACCCCCGCTAAAGCCGCCCGAAAGGCCGCGTTCTCAGCGTCGGGTTGGACGGCGCTGGCGGGACTGGGCGCTGCCGCCTTGGGTGGAGGTCGTTGGTTCGCCATCGCTGCACGCTCGCTGTGGTTCTAGGACCGTTGTACTTATTCAGCGAGCAAGGTGGCGGTAGGAATGACTCGCGCAAAGGGCGCTGCCAGTGCCGCCATAAAAGCCGCCTGTACTTGCGCTGCCGGCAAGGTCTCGCCATCGAAGCTCAGGTCGCGGGTAGCGCAGGCATCAGCCAACACGGTGCATTGATAACCCAAGTCGAAGGCCGCCCGGGTGGTGGCGTCGATACACATATGGCTCATCGCACCGACGATCACCAGTTGGGTGAGGTCCGCTGGTGGGAGTGCTGCGGCCAATTCGCTGGCGCGAAAGGCATTGGGAAAATGTTTGGTAATGACGGTTTCACCCGCCAATGGCGCGACACTCGGGTGATGTTCGGCACCTGGCGTGCCAGGCAGAAAAAAGGTGGCCCCGGGGCGCGCCGCCAAATGCTGAACATGCACGATTGCCCAACCGCGCGCGCGGGCGTGGGCCAGCAGGGCTCGGGCTTGGTGGGCCGCCTGCTCCATGCCCACGAGCGCCATGGTCCCACCGGGGAAATAATCATTCTGGATATCGATTAGCAGTAGCGTGTGGGTCATTTTAAAATTCCGTTAGGAGCGCGGTGCGGCACCGAGAGTAACAGGGTTGAGTCTAACCGAAGCGGTCCGCCATAGCGGGTCTCAGCCCAACCAACGGCGGGCATTCCGGAATAATTCGAACCATGGCGCTTCGTGCGCTTGCCACTGTGCTGGCAGCCACGAGAACTGTTGGCGTAAAAATACCCGCTCCGGGTGTGGCATGAGGATGGTGGCGCGCCCATCGCTCGTCGTAAAACCCGTGGCCCCCGCGGGCGAACCGTTAGGGTTGTGCGGGTAGCGCTCTGCCGGCGCGCCCTGATCATCGACATAGCGCAGACACAGATGCTGCGCCGGATCGAGGTGATCCACTCGCCCTTCGCCGTGGGAAACCACCAGCGGCGCCATCATGCCGGCCAGCCCCTCAAAAAGAATAGAAGGTGAGGGCAGCACTTCTGCCATCACTAAACGCGCTTCGAACTGCGCTGAGCGATTGCGCAGAAAACGCGGCCAATGGTCGGCGCCGGGAATCAGCGCCTTGACCTGCGAGAGCATTTGGCAGCCGTTGCACACGCCGAAGGAGAAGGTATCGGAGCGGGCAAAAAATGCCGCGAACTCGGCGTTGGTGCGCGGGTTATAGAGGATCGAGCGCGCCCAACCGCTGCCAGCGCCGAGGACATCGCCATAGGAAAATCCGCCGCAGGCAACCAGACCTTGGAAGTTCGCGAGGGTGACGCTACCGGCCAGTAGCTCTGACATATGCACATCCACGGCCTCAAAGCCTGCCTGCAGGAACGCGGCGGCCATTTCGCGGTGACCATTCACGCCCTGTTCGCGCAGGATGGCCACGCGTGGACGCACGGTGTTGAGCATCGGCGGGGCCAGCGGGCCTGTGGCCGTTCGTAAAAATAGGCCGCTGGCGTGACGGTCGAGAATGCCCGCCAATTCTTCGCGGGCGCAGTCTGGGTGGTCACGCAAACTTTGCAGATGATGCGAAGGCTGCGACCAGGCTTCGAGTAACGAAAAAAGATCCTCTTCCAGCCAGCGTTGCCCCTGCGCGCTAATCCGCACCACGGGTTCGACGCACGGCTGTCCGAGCACGTGTACGCACGCGGCGAGCGAGGGGTACTGCTGCAGATAGGCCAGCACCTTGGGCAGGTTGTCCATCGCCACCTGGGCCACGATCCCCAATTCCTCGTTGAACAACACGGCCAGCGGATCAGCACCCAGTGCGGCGAGATCAAGGTCCAAGCCACACCGCGCGGCGAACGCCATCTCACACACCGTCGCGAACAGCCCACCGTCGGAACGGTCGTGACAGGCCAGCAGGTAACCCGCTTCGTTTAACAATTGGATGGCGGTGAAGGCGTCGCGCAGCCGTTCTGGTAGGTCCAGATCTGGCGGCTCAACACCGAGTTCCCCGTAGACTTGGGCCAGTACCGAACCACCTAAGCGCTGCGCGCCCCCGCCAATATCCACCAGCAGCAGCGCAGTGGGGGTTGCCCCGAACTGCAGCTGGGGGGTGAGGGATTGGCGAACATCCATGACCGGCGCGAAGGCGCTACAAATGAGCGAGACCGGCGAACTCACCGTGTGCAGGCCCGTGTCATCGTGCCAAGCGGTTTTCATCGACAGGGAGTCTTTGCCCACCGGAATGCAGATCCCTAAGGCGATGCAAAGTTCGCTGGCGGCAGTGACCGCGCTATACAGCCGGGCGTCTTCGCCCGGGTGGCCGGCGGCTGCCATCCAATTCGCTGACAGCACCACCTCACTCAGGTGCTTGATACGGGCCGCCAGCAAATTGGTGAGCGCCTCGCCAATCGCCATGCGCGAGGCGGCGGCGGCATTCAGTAGCGCGAGGGGCGTGCGTTCGCCCAGCGCAAAGGCTTCACCGGCCAGACTCTCAAAGCCCAACGAGGTGACGGCGCAATCGGCGACCGGGACTTGCCAGGGCCCCACCATCTGGTCACGGGCGCTCAGCCCCCCAACCGTCCGATCGCCAATCGTGATGAGAAAACGTTTATCGGCGACGGCCGGAAAACGCAGCACGCGATGCGCGGCGTCCTTCACGCTAGGTGTGAGCCGTAACGCCGTTGTGTAGGTGGGCAGGGTGGTGGCCACCCGTACCATGCGCGGTGGTTTTCCAAACAGCAGCGCCATGGGGATATCGATTACCGCGACGTTAAGTAAGCTGTCCCACAGGCGCAGCTGAAGCTCGGCGGTCGCGGTGCCCACGACGGCCATGGGGCAGCGTTCGCGGGCGCAGAGCGCGGCGAGGGCGGCCACCGATTCTGGCGCGACCCCCAACACGTAGCGCTCCTGCGCTTCATTGCACCAGATTTCGAGCGGCGAGAGGTTGGGCTCGGCGCAGTGGATGGCGCGTAACGCCAACTCACCACCCCGACCGCTGTCGTTGAGCAACTCGGGAATGGCGTTGGACAGCCCGCCCGCACCCACGTCGTGTATCGCCAGAATAGGATTGAGCGCCCCGAGCGCCCAACACTCATCGATGACTTCCTGAACGCGTCGTTCCATTTCAGCGTTATCGCGTTGGACCGAAGCAAAGTCTAAATCGGCGTCGCTGTTACCGCCGCGCTGCGAGGATGCGGCACCGCCGCCGAGCCCGATCAACATCGCTGGACCGCCGATGACCACCACCTGGGCGCCTGGCGGCAACACTTCTTTGAGGACGTGTTGCGGGCGAATGTTGCCAATGCCACCCGCCAGCATCAAGGGTTTGTCGTAGCCGTAATGTTCGACCCCGCTGGGCAGGTGCTGGGTGGCTTCGAAAGTGCGGAAATAACCCGCCAACACCGGCCGGCCAAATTCGTTATTGAACGCGGCCGCCCCAATGGGGCCTTCCAGCATGATGTTGAGCGCCGAGGCGAGGCGCGGGTTACACGCACGATCGCGCTCCCAAGGCTCCGGGAGGGTGGGTAGGCGGAGATGGGAGACGGAAAATCCGCTGAGCCCAGCCTTTGGCCGTGCGCCACGGCCGGTGGCGCCCTCATCGCGGATTTCACCACCAGCCCCAGTGGCCGCGCCGGGGTAGGGCGAAATGCCGGTGGGATGGTTATGCGTTTCTACTTTCATCACCAGATGAATATCTTCGTCCTCCGCCAAATAGCAGCGGGTTGTCGCATCCACCCACAGGCGGCGTCCGCGATAGCCGCGCGTCACTGCCGCGTTGTCGCTATAGGCTGACAGCACCCCGTTGGGATGCGCGGCGTGCGTGGCGCGGATCATCTGAAACAGGCTGTCCGGGCGGGCGACGCCATCGAGGGTCCACTGGGCGTTAAAGATTTTGTGCCGACAATGTTCGGAATTAGCCTGCGCGAACATCATGAGTTCGGCGTCGCTGGGGTCGCGACCTAACGCCGCGTATTGCGCGATGAGGTAATCCATTTCATCGTCTGCCAGCGCCAATCCTAAGCTGGTGTTGGCCTGGGTTAACGCGGGCAGGCCCTGTGCCGCCAGTGGGATCTGGCGCAGCGGCCGCGGCTCGACAGACTCCGCCACACTGGCGTCGCGGAGGTCGGTGAGGACGCTTTCGGTCATGCGGTCATGGAGCAGTGCCGTCACTGCCGCGCGCCGGGCCGCAGGCAGTGGATCCAGACGCCAGCGCACGGCGCGTTCCAGATGGATAACCCCGTTTAAGCCGCAATGATGGGCAATATCGGTGGCTTTGCTGGACCACGGCGAACGCGTGCCTTGGCGGGGCAAGACATAGACGGTATCGGGCCGCGCTGCGGGCAGGGACAGGGCTTGCGCTGCCAGTACCGTGGCGAGCCGACTTTCATCGAGTTCGATCAGCGGCTGAGCGCACCACACCAGATAAATATAGGCGCTCTCGAGGCTCGCCAACTCGGGGCACACGACGCGCAGTGCTGTCTGCCGCCGCGTCAGTTGGAACGGCGAGTGGGCCGCGGGGCCTAGAAATAATCGAAAACTGGGGCTGGCAGGAGTTTGCATGCTGGTCTTTTTACGCCTTCGGTAAGGTGCCGGCGTGAGCGCCGGACGGGCGCAGTTTACACGCTAGCGCGCGGCCCTTTCCGCGCCAAATGTCGCTTTATGGCACGCGCTCAACGCGAATGAGTAGCTGATAGTCGCGGGCGTTCTGCCCGCCCCGCTGGGTGCTACCCCCCACGACGACCCATTCGCCCAATTGCGCGTTGAGGTTGACGGTGGTGGCATTGCTCGCAATCGTATTGCTGCCGTCCGGCGCGAAGCGCTCCAAACGGGTATCCAGCGACAGCAACACGCTGTCTTGGCGCAAGTGTGGTGTGACGTAAAATCCGGTCGACGCGGTTTGCACACTGTTGCCGATGCCCACCCACTGCCCCGGCGCCAAACCATTGCCCAGTACCACGGGGACGGCGCTTATTTGTCCTACATTGATGTAGGCCGGCTGACCATCCAGCGTTAATACAGATTGCACGACTTGCTGGTCGTCACCCCCCGCGCTGGTCGCGGTGCGGGCCTCCAGTGCCAGTTCGCTCGCCGCCCCAGTGGTCCGATAGCGCACCCCGGCGCTGGCGCTGCCAAGGTTGCTGTGGTCGACCCGCGATTGCGCGACGGCAATGCGCAGGCGTGTGAAGGGGACATCGATGCTGACTAGCGCGCGCTCAATTTCTGCCAGATTGGCCGGCGTGGTTCTGATAATAAGCTGGTTGTTAGTGCCGGTCAGCGTGCCTTCTGGAGCCAACAACGGCCGCAATAGCGGCAAGACTTCACTCACCAAGCGATGGTGCAGCGGAATGATTTCGAGGCCTGCAGCCGAGCACAACACGGGTGCCAGCGCGAGCAAACTCAACGCTAGCCAGTGCTGCCAGCTGCGTTTGGCGGGGTGCCAGCGCTGCTGCCGCGTGCGGGGAGGGTGCTGGCCGAGGTGCTGGGCCCAGCGCCACCCGCGGACCCGGAGGATGAGGCCGGCCAACATTACAGATGCAGACGGCGCAAGTTGGGATCGGGTAGACCGGCTGTCCATATTTCGTCAAATCGCTGGGTGTGCTGGCGGGCCTGACGCGGCGCGTGGAAGTCGGCAGTGGCCTCCCAACGGTCGCTGAAAGGCCGATAAACATAGCCGGTCGCGTCCGCTACTAGCCAAGCCTCGTTTAAGTGGCGATGGATTGGTGCGGGTACGCGCAGCGCGATGTAGCTAGACAGACGCTGGGCAAGCTCAACCAAGCGGTGCCCGCGCGACACCAAAGGTGCTGAGTCCAAGACCAGCAGCCGGACCCGCGCGCGCTGATTACCCCGCACTAACCGGCTAACCGCCTCGACAAATTCTGGGGTGTTGAGCAGGGTGGGATCGAGGTGTCGGCTGACGATGTCCAGCGAGTGGCGGGCTTGTGCTGCCATCGCGCACAGCGTGAGGCGTAAGGTCTCGCTGTCCTCGAGCGCCAATTCGCCGCGGGTTTCACCTAAGCGGGGGGCGGTGTGGTCGCTCATGGGCAAGCAGTTCTTAGATGTTGGCCGCGAGCGCCGCCGCGGCCCCCACGTAGCTCGCGGGCGTCATGCTCTGCAGCCGTGCCCGTTCTGCCGGTGGAATGGGCAGGGTTGCGATGAACGCCTGTAGGCGGTCGCGATCAATGCGCTGGCCACGGGTGAGCGCCTTGAGTGCTTCGTAGGAATCCGCAATGCCGTAGCGGCGCATCACGGTTTGAATGGGCTCGGCCAAGACTTCCCAAGCCTCGTCCAGCTCGGCACTCAGCTTGCCGGCATCGAGTTCCAGCTTTGCGATGCCGCGTGCACAGGACGCCAGCGCCAGCACGGTGTAACCGAAGCCAGTCCCAAGATTGCGCAGGACGGTGGAGTCGGTGAGGTCGCGCTGCCAGCGCGAGATCGGGAGCTTTGCGCTGAGATGCTCAAAAATGGCGTTGGCCATGCCGAAATTACCTTCCGCATTTTCAAAGTCGATCGGATTAACTTTGTGCGGCATGGTGGAGGACCCCACCTCGTTGTCCACTTTGCGCTGCTTGAAATAGCCCAGCGAGATATAGCCCCAAGTGTCCCGGCAGTAATCGATGAGCACGGTATTGAGCCGCGCGATGGTGCTAAACATTTCGGAGAGGTAGTCGTGGGGTTCAATTTGGGTGGTGTAGGGATTCCACATCAGCCCCAGCTGCTGCACGAACGCCGCACCCAACGCGGCCCAGTCATGGTCGGGATAGGCCGCTAGATGCGCGTTGTAATTGCCGACTGCACCGTTAAATTTGCCCAGCACTTCACAGGCTTCCAATTGGCGGCGTTGGCGCTGCACCCGGTAAACCACGTTAGCGATTTCTTTGCCCATGGTGGTTGGGGTAGCGGCCTGACCGTGGGTGCGTGCCAGCATCGCAACCCCCGCGTGGGTGTGGGCCAGCGCGGTCAGCGAGTGTTCTATGTCCAATACCGCCGGCAGCAGAATATCCCGGCGTAAATCGCGCACCATCAGACCGTAAGCCAGATTGTTGATGTCTTCTGAGGTGCAGGCGAAATGCAGGAAAGGAATGGCGCGCGCCAAGGTGGCACTCGCGGCGCACTGGTCGCGCAAGAAATACTCCACTGCCTTCACGTCGTGATTGGTCGTGCGCTCGATGGCCTTGATGCTGTCGGCTGCCGCGAGGTCAAAGTCCACCACTATGCGTTCTAGCCAAGCGTGTTCTTCGGTGCTCAGTGGGGGAAATTCCGGTAACGCGGCGTGGTTGGCCAGAAATTGCAGCCAGCGCACCTCGACCAGCACGCGATAACGAATCAGCCCGTATTCGCTGCAGTAATCCCGCAACGGGGCGGTGGTGCGGGCATAGCGGCCGTCCAGCGGCGAGACGGCGGTGAGGTCGCTCAAGGGCAGGGGGTTAGAAACTGACATGAGGCTGATAAGTGCTCGGTAGGGATAGATCGGGAGTTGAACCAACTCGGTAGTCAGCACCTTAAGTGGGCGGCTCGCCGCGCGCAATCCGGCCGGCCCCCGTGCGGCCATGCCCAAGGGCTAAGGTCGCCTGTTAGACTGCGATGCTATTCGTCAAAGTGCCCTTTTTTATCGTGCTTAAAACAGCTCTTGCGCAGCGTTTTCGTGGGTTCATGCCGGTGGTCGTCGACATCGAAACCGGCGGCTTCAACGCGGCCACCGACGCCATGTTGGAAATTGCCGCGGTGTTGGTGGATGTCGACGCGACCCAAGGTTGGCATCGCACCGCCACCATCAGCCACCACGTCAAGCCGTTTGAAGGTGCCAATTTGGAAGAAGCGGCGCTGCGCTTCAACAAGATCGATCCTTGGCATCCGTTCCGATTGGCCGTCAGCGAGACCCACGCGCTGGAGAATATGTTCGAGCGCATTCGCCAATTGGTGCAGGAGCATGGCTGCTCAAGGGCCATTTTAGTGGGCCATAACCCGGCCTTTGATTTATCTTTTTTACAGGCCGCCGTGGCCCGTTGTCGCACGAAGCACAACCCGTTTCATGCTTTCAGTACGTTCGATACGGCCGCTTTGGCGGGTGTCGCCTACGGCCAGACGGTGTTGGCGCGGGCGGTGGTGGCGGCCGGCATTTCCTGGGAGTCCGAAGCGGCCCATTCGGCGGTTTATGATGCCGAGAAAACCGCCGATCTGTTCTGCGCGATCGTTAACCGCTGGGATCGCTATCGCGCCAGCGATCTGCCCCCAAGCACGGCATAAAATTTAGCGCTTGGCGATCCGTTCGCGCCACCGCTCCGCCATTTCAACCAAATGCGGGGCTTGCATGGTGGTCAGTTCCCCGCGCTGGACCACGCGCCGCCCAGCGACCCAGACATCGCTGACCTGATCACGGTGGCCAGCGTAAATAATCTGGGAAATCGGATCGTAAACGGGCTGCGCGCGCACGCCGCCCAAATCAAACGCCACCACATCGGCGCTTTTCCCCGCAACTAGCGAACCAATTTCCTGCTCTAACCCGAGCGCGCGGGCGCCGTTGAGGGTCGCCATTTGGAGCGCGACATGTGCTGGCACCGCGCAGGGATCGCCGGCCACGGCCTTGGCCAGCAGCGCGGCCGTGCGCATTTCGCTCAGCATGTCCAAATCGTTGTTGCTCGCCGCGCCATCGGTGCCCAGCGCGCAATTCACCCCTGCCGCCAACAGTTGCGCCAGCGGGCAGAAACCGCTCGCGAGCTTTAAATTAGATTCCGGACAATGCACTACGCTAATGCCAGCGTGCGCGGCGCGGGCGATTTCCGCTGGGGTCAGTTGGGTCATATGCACGGCGAGTAGGCGGTTGGATAACAGACCCAAGCGGTCTAAGCGCGCCAGTGGCCGCTCACCGAGGGTCGCCAGCGCGGTGTCTACTTCGTAGGCGGTTTCGTGGATGTGCATATGCACCGGGAGGTCTAGTTCTTCAGCCAGCGTGGCCACTTGGATGAGGGCGGCATCATCCACGGTGTAGGGTGCGTGCGGCGCGAAAGTGGTGCGAATGAGCGGATGCCCTCTAAACCTATCGTGGACTGCCTGGCCGTTGACCAGATATTCGCGGGTGCTGCGGGCCCAAGCCGTTGGGAACCCAATGACGATCATGCCCACCACCGCGCGAATTCCCGCCTCGATGGCGACGGCGGCGGTTTCGTCCGGGAAAAAGTACATATCGTTGAAGCAGGTGGTCCCGCCCAGCAGCATTTCAGCGGCGGCTAGCCGGCTGCCATCCCGTACAAATTCGCGATCTGCCCAGCGTGCTTCGGCGGGCCAGATGTGCTCCTCCAGCCAAATTTTGAGCGGGAGGTCGTCGGCTACGCCGCGTAATAACGACATCGCCGCATGGCAATGCGCGTTAACGAAGCCGGGGATTAAGGCATGGCGCGGCAGTTCAACTTCTCGCTCGGCCGTATATTGGCGGCGGGCGAGGGCCGTGGGCAGCACGGCGACAATGCGCTCTTGGCGAATAATCACGCTGTGCTCGCTGAGCACTTCGCGGGCGGGTTCCACCGGAATAACCCAGCGTGCGTGGAGGATTTGATCAGCTTGCTGCAATGTGATGTGTCTAGCGTTGGGTACAAAAAATAAAACGACACCGGCCCGAGCGCGCTACCGCCCGAAAGCGCTTGCTGGCTAAGGTAACATAAGGTTTTTATACCCTGCAGCGATGGTCCAACGTGAAAGATACCGATATCAACCCAATTTTCTGGCACGACGGGGCGCTGGTGCTACTCGATCAGCGGCGGTTGCCCGCCGAAGAAGTGTGGCTGCGCTGCGTGGGGGTGAACGAGGTGGTGGCGGCCATTCAGGACATGGTGGTGCGCGGCGCGCCGGCCATTGGTATCGCCGGCGCGTACGGTATGGTGTTCGCCGCCGACGCTGCGTGGCGTCAGGCCGGGACTGCGTGGCGCACGACGTGGGCCTCGCAGGTCGCTTTGTTACGTCACGCCCGCCCCACCGCGGTTAATTTGGCGTGGGCGGTTGACCTCATGGAACAACACGCGGTGGGCCTTGAAGGGGCGCCGTTCCAGCCCTTACTGGCGCAGGCCCAACGCCTCCACGCCGAAGATTTGGCCGCCAATCACCGCATGGGGCTGCTAGGCGCCGCCTTGATCGACCCGGCATCGCGGGTGATGACCCACTGCAACGCGGGGGCATTGGCGACGGCGGGGCATGGCACCGCTCTGGGGGTGATTCGTGATGCGCATGCGGCTGGCAAAATCCGGGAAGTCTTTGCCACGGAGACTCGGCCCTGGCTGCAGGGCGCGCGGTTAACCGCCTGGGAACTCGCTCGTGCTGGCATTCCGGTGCGCTTGATTACCGATGGCAGTGCGGCCCACGTGATGCGCACGCAAGCGGTAAGTTGGGTCATCGTTGGCGCGGATCGCGTGGCGGCTAATGGTGATGTCGCCAATAAAATTGGTACTTACGCGCTGGCTATCGCGGCGCGGGCACATGGCACGCGATTTATGGTGGTGGCACCGTGCTCCACCATTGATTTGGCCACCCCGCACGGCGATGACATCGTCATCGAAGAGCGACCTGCTACGGAAATCACTACCATCGGCGAACGGGCTTATGCCCCGGCTGGTGTGGGCGCTTTCAATCCTGTATTTGACGTGACCCCCGCCGCGTTAATCGACGTGCTGGTGACTGATCGAGGGGTGCTGCAGCAACCCGATCGGGCCGGTCTGCAGCGACTCTTGGGCGGGACCGGGCCAGCCCTGATGGAGGCTTAAGTACGGCCTTCTAGCGTGCTACACTCCGAAGGTGTTTTGGGGGCCGTCTTTTTCTTCAAATTTAAGAACTTATAAAGTAATCAATGGTTGACTTCGCGCGCCAGCTTTTTCCCGTAAACATCGAAGACGAGATGCGGCACTCCTACATGGAGTACGCCATGAGCGTCATCGTGGGACGGGCCCTCCCCGATGTTCGAGACGGACTCAAACCCGTGCATCGCCGAGTGCTATTTGCGATGCACGAAGCAAACATCGCGTGGAACCGACCCTACGTTAAATGCGCGCGCGTCGTGGGCGAGGTCATGGGTAAGTTCCATCCCCATGGCGACAACGCAATCTACGACACCCTCGTGCGCATGGCGCAAGACTTCTCCCTGCGCTACACGCTCATCGATGGCCAAGGTAATTTTGGCTCGGTCGATGGCGATGCCGCTGCTGCCATGCGTTACACGGAATGTCGGCTCGACCGCATCGCCTCAGAATTGCTGGCCGATATCGATCGCGAAACCGTCGATTTTGTGGACAACTACGACGGCAAGGAGCAAGAACCAACCGTCCTGCCGGCGCGCATCCCCAACCTGCTGATCAACGGTTCTAGCGGCATTGCGGTCGGCATGGCCACCAATATTCCGCCGCATAATATCGGCGAGGTCGTGGATGCCTGCTTGGCAATTATCGATGATCCGACCATCGGCATCGAAGACATCATGCGCATTATCCCCGGCCCGGATTTCCCCACCGCCGGCATCATCAATGGCGCCAGCGGGATTCGTGAGGCCTACCTCACGGGGCGCGGGCGAATTCTCGTGCGGGCGCGCGCCGAAATTGAAAACCCAGACAGCGACCTACCCTCGATCGTCGTCACCGAATTACCGTATCAGGTTAACAAAGCTCGGCTGCTCGAAAAAATCGCCGAGCTGGTCAAAGACAAGCGCCTAGTCGGCATCCGCGACCTGCGCGACGAGTCCGACAAAGATGGCATGCGGATGGTCATCGAGCTGCGCCGTGGCGAGTCGGCCGAGGTCTTGCTCAACAACCTGTATCAACAAACCCAGATGCAAACGACATTCGGCATTAATGTCGTGGCGTTGGTAGACGGGCAGCCCCGCACGCTCGATTTAAAATCGCTGCTGGATTGTTTCCTCAGTCATCGGCGAGAAGTGGTGACGCGCCGCACCTTGTTTGAATTGCGGAAGGCGCGTGATCGCTCGCACATCTTGGAAGGTTTGGCGGTCGCGCTGGCCAACATCGATGAAGTCATCGCGGCCATCAGATCAGCCGCCTCGCCAGCGGACGCACGCATCGCCCTGTTGGGACGGCCGTGGCTGCCAGGCAGCGTGATGGCCCTGCTGGAGCGCGCCGGCAATCAGTCCTCGCACGCAGAGGATGCCGCCGCCGAGCACGGGCTCAAAACCGAAGGTTATTGGCTCTCGGAACGGCAGGCTAAAGAAATTCTGGATATGCGCCTGCAACGCCTGACCGGGCTTGAGCAGGAAAAAATTCTCGACGAATACCGCGAAATTCTGCTGCGCATCGATGATCTACTCGACATCCTCGCCCGGCCCGAGCGGCTGATGGCGGTGATTCGCGGCGAACTGGTTGAAATTCGGGCGCAGTATTCAGATGCGCGCCGCACGGAAATTAAACACACCTTCGAGGATCTTGCGGACGAAGACCTCATCAAGCATGAGAGTGTGGTGGTGACCCTCTCGCATCTGGGTTATGCCAAATCCCAGCCGCTGACGGCCTACCGTACTCAGCGGCGCGGTGGCCGCGGGCGCGCCGCCGCGCCGGTACGCGACGAAGATTTCGTTGAGAAAGTCTTGGTTGCCGACACCCACGACACCCTGCTGTGTTTCTCTAATCGCGGCAAAATTTACTGGCTAAAAGTGTACAAAGTGCCGCAGGTCAGTCGGGTGGCGCGCGGTCGCCCGCTGGTTAACCTGTTGCCGCTGATTGAAGGCGAACGCATCACGGCGGTGCTTCCCGTGAAGGAATTCACGCCAGATCTGTATGTGTTCATGGCCACTCGTTTGGGTACGGTTAAAAAAACCCCGTTGGAAGATTATTCCCATCCCCGACCTTCCGGCATCATTGCGGTAGATTTGGCCGACGACGACAGCCTCATTGGGGTGACCCTCACCGACGGTACCCGTGATGTGATGCTCGTGAGTTCCGGTGGCAAGGCGGCTCGCTTCAACGAAGCCGAAGTGCGACCCATGGGCCGCAATGCACATGGCGTGCGGGGGATTCGTTTGCTGGAAGGCCAAACACTCATCGCGCTGATCCCGGTGGACGCTACCCGCGAAATTCTGCTGGCGACCGAGAACGGCTATGGCAAACGCACCAAGGTCGAGGAATTTCCTACCCATGGTCGCGGCGGTCAGGGTGTTATCGCCATCCAAACCAACGCGCGCAACGGGCGGGTTATTGCTGCGGTCGCGGTCGCCACAGACGACGAAATCATGCTGATCAGTGACCGCGGCACGCTGGTGCGCACGACCGTAGCCGAAATCTCCATGGTGGGACGCAACACGCAAGGCGTGCGCCTCATTACCCTCGGCACCGGCGAAAAACTGGTCTCCGCCGAGGCCGTCGCCGACATTGGCACCAGCGAGGAAGGACTGGGCGATGAGGAGGTCATTGCCGATGGCGCCGGCGCGGACCCGGTGGCCGAATGAACGCGGCCAGCACTCAACGCGGGGATAGTCTGCGGTGAGCGAATTGGCCGCGCTGCAGGCGGTGCGCGACGAAATCGACCGGATAGATCGCGAGTTAGTGCGCGCACTCAACCAGCGAGCTCAGTGCGCATTAGAAATCGCCCGCATCAAGCGCGAGGCTGGGGTAGGCGGGGACCTGTACCGAGCCGAGCGCGAGGCGCAGGTGTTGCGCGGTGTGCGCGAAATGAACACCGGCCCGCTCAGCGACGACGAAGCCGCGCGCTTAATTCGCGAAGTTATGTCCAGCTGTCTCGCGCTGGAACAACCCATCACAGTGGCCTATTTCGGACCTGCCGGCACTTACACCCACGCCGCCGCCCGCAAACATTTTGGGGGTGCGGTGGCGTTGCAGCCGCTCGCGACTATCGATGAGGTGCTGCGCGGCGTGGCGACGCATACCGCAGATTTCGGGGTGGTGCCGATTGAAAACTCCTACGAAGGCGCGGTCAATCAAACCTTAGATAGCCTGCGCGACTCGCCGCTGCTTATCTGCGGTGAGGTGGTGCTGGCAGTCCATCACCAGCTCCTCACGACGCTCACCGATCTGGCGGCGGTCCGGCGCATTTACGCTCACCCGCAGGCGTTCGGACAGTGCCAACACTGGCTGGACGCCCATTGTCCACAAGCGGAGCGGCTGCCGGCGACCAGCAACGCTGAGGGTGCGCTGCGGGTGCTCAAAGAACCTACCGCGGCCGCCATCGCCGGCGATATGGCGGCGAGCATCTACGACCTCCCTATTCTTGCGCGCAACATTGAAGACGACCCGGCCAACACCACCCGTTTTCTGGTGCTGGGGCGGCAACCGGTACCGCCGAGCGGTGCTGATCTCACCTCGATGCTGTTTGTCGCGCCAAATCGTGCTGGTGCCCTGCACGACATTTTGCGAGCCTTCGCCGATGCGCACATCAGCATGACCCGCATTGAGTCGCGGCCGCTGCGCTCGGCCCAGTGGGAATACATATTTTTTGTGGATATAGAAGGCCACCAGTCGGATCCGACAGTGGCCGCAGCCCTAGCGCGCGTTGCCGAGCGCTCTTCGCGGCTGCGGATCCTCGGCTCTTATCCCCGCGCGGTGCTCTAGTATTCGACCCATGGGAGCGTTGGCATGATCGATACCCTGTGCGTGATTGGCGTCGGCCTGATCGGCGGCTCGCTGGCCCGTGCGCTGCGCGCCGGGGGCCATGTCCGCCGCATCGTGGGCTGCGGACGGGGTGCCAAAAATTTGGAATTAGCCCTCGCGATGGGCGTTATTGATGAAGCCTGCAGCGATCCTGCGCAGGCGGTCGTGGGCGCCGACATGGTCGTCATCGCCGTGACGTTGGGCACCACCGCCGACATTCTCTCCCAGATTGCCGCGACCCTCGCGCCAGACGCCGTCATCACCGATGTGGGCAGCGCCAAAGCGTGTGTGTTGGATGCCGCGCGGGCGACGCTGGGGGCCGCACTGCCCAGATTCGTCGCCGGACACCCCATTGCAGGGGCCGAAAAAAGCGGCGTGGAAGCCTCCAGCGCTACATTATTCAAGCAACACCTCGTGATTCTCACACCGCAGGAAAACCAATCCAACGAGGCCCTCGCGCAAGTCCAAGCCATGTGGACCGCCACTGGTGCCCAAGTGCTTTCCATGACGCCTGAGCTGCATGACCAAGTACTGGCGGCCACCAGCCATCTGCCGCATTTGCTGGCCTACGCCATGGTCAACTGCCTGTTGGATCTACCCACCCCGGTCAATGTGTTTGACTACGCCGCCGGCGGCTTCCGCGACTTCACCCGCATCGCGTCCAGCAGCCCGGCCATGTGGCGTGATATCGCCTTGGGCAACGCCCCGGCGATCATCGACATGTGCGAACGTTTTGAAGCCGGACTGGCCACCCTGCGCGAGGCGCTGATCCGCGCGGATGGTGCGGCCTTGGAGCACGCCTTCCAACGCGCTAAACAGGCGCGTGATGATTATCTTCTACGGAGTGCCCCGCCATGAGCGACGCCGACGAACTACGAGTCCAACCCGGCGGCAGCCTGCACGGCACGCTGCAGGTGCCTGGCGATAAATCCATCTCCCATCGCGCCGTCATGTTGGGTGCGCTAGGTGACGGGGTGACGAGTATTCGCGACTGTCTCTTGGGCGAGGATGTACGCGCCACGATGGGGGCTTTCCGTGCTCTCGGCATTACCATCGACGAACAAGACGAGGGGCGTTTGATTCGCGTCCACGGTCGGGGTCTGCGCGGCCTCACGGCCCCGCGCGACGTCATCGATATGGGCAATTCCGGGACTTCCATTCGGCTGTTAACTGGGATCCTCGCCGGCCACGGCATTCCAGCCACCCTCACCGGCGACGCCTCGCTGCGCGGTCGGCCCATGCGCCGGGTTACCGAGCCGTTGGCGCAGATGGGGGCGCGCATCACCACTGCTAACAATGGCACGCCACCGCTGGTGCTGGCGGCCAACGAGGGGCTACACGGGATTACTTTCCCGTTGCCCGTGGCGAGCGCACAGGTAAAATCTGCGGTGTTGCTGGCGGGTCTGTTCGCCGCGGGCGAAACCACCGTCATTGAACCCGCCCCCACCCGCGACCACACCGAGCGGATGCTTGCGGGCTGTGGCGTCGAACTCACTATTCAGGGACCGCGAGTGAGCCTGCGGGGTGGTCAGCGCTTAGGCCCCAGCGATATTACCGTGCCGGCTGACCTGTCATCCGCCGCTTTCTTTATCGTGGCTGCCACTATTTCGCCGCACAGCGATCTCGTGCTGACCAATGTCGGCGTTAACCCCACACGCACCGGCGTGCTCACGGTGCTCGAGCAAATGGGCGCTCACATCGAACGTCGCAACGAACGCATCATCGGCGGTGAACCGGTGGCCGATTTGCATATCCGCAGTGCCGAGTTGCAGGGGGTGGACGTGGATCCCGCGTTGGTACCGCTAGCGATCGACGAATTCCCGATTCTGTTTATTGCCGCCGCCTGCGCCCGCGGCATCACCCGCGTGCGGGGCGCCGAAGAACTGCGCCATAAAGAAAGCGATCGTATCGCCACCATGGCCACCGGCCTGACCGCCGCGGGCGTTCGCGTGGCGACCTTCGAGGATGGCATCGAAATCGAAGGGGGCGGTCTGCGGGGTGCCACCGTCGACAGCCACGGCGACCACCGCATTGCCATGGCGTTTGCGATCGCCGCACTGCGCGCCAGCGGCCCTATGCACATTCTTAACGCTGCCCCCATCGCCACCTCGTTTCCCAGCTTTGTGCCTTTGGCACGCGCGGCCGGTCTGCGGCTTTGAGCGCAACAGTCCCGGTCATCACGATTGATGGTCCCAGCGGCACGGGTAAGGGCACGTTGGGTTTTCGTATTGCCCAGCGTTTGGGCTGGCATTTTCTCGATAGCGGTGCGCTTTATCGCCTAGTGGGTTTGCGCGCTGGCGACGAAGGTGTGGCCCTCGACGACGAACTCCGCGTGGCCAACATCGCTCAGCATCTGCCCGTGCGTTTTGAAGTTTCAGCGGGCGAGTTCCGCACTTTGTTGGAAGGTCGTGATGCAGCCGACCGTCTGCGCACCGAAGAGGCAGGTGCTGCCGCCTCGGTGGTCGCCGCGCTGCCGGCGGTGCGTGCCGCGCTCCTTTCTCGTCAGCACAATTTTCGCCAACTGCCGGGTTTGGTAGCCGATGGGCGAGACATGGGAACCGTGGTTTTTCCCGATGCGGTGCTCAAGCTATTTTTAACTGCGAGCGCCGAGGTGCGCGCTGGGCGGCGGCATAAGCAGTTGAGGGGTAAGGGAATCGATGTTAGGCTCGCCCCTCTCTTGGAGGACATCCGCCGCCGCGACCAACGTGATCAGCAGCGCGCAATAGCGCCGCTGTTGCCCGCGTTAGACGCCGCTATCCTCGATACCACCGAACTCGGGATCTCCGAAGTGGAAAACCACGTCATCGGCCTCCTGCGGGAGTGCGGGATCGTCTGATTTGGGCGGATGACCATCGATTAACCCTCAACCCAAACTTCGGGTCAGGACAACACCACAGTGCCGGCTAACGCCGGAAGTGTCGTCCGCCCGTCGAAAAATATAAGTCAGGTAAATATGTCGGAGAGTTTCGCCGAACTGTTTGAAAGCAGCCAAGTCGCCGCAAAAATGCGCCCGGGCACCATCGTTAAGGGACGCGTCGTCGAGATCCGTGCGGATTTCGTGGTCGTCAACGCAGGACTGAAATCGGAGGGTGCTATCCCTATCGAACAGTTCCGTAACCCCAAAGGTGAACTGGAAGTCAGCGTTGGCGACGAAGTCGACGTCGCACTGGACATGGTCGAGGACGGTAACGGCGAGACCCGGCTATCGCGTGATAAAGCCAAACGCGCCAAGGCGTGGGACGAACTCGAGAAAGCTTGCGAAGCTGGTCAGAGCGTCATCGGCATCATCAGCGACAAAGTCAAAGGCGGTTTCACCGTCGACATCGAATCTATCCGCGCGTTCCTGCCCGGCTCTCTGGTCGACGTACGCCCGGTGCGCGACACCAGCTATCTGGAAGGCAAACCGCTGGAATTCAAGGTGGTCAAAGTCGACCGCAAGCGTAACAACGTGGTGGTTTCTCGCCGCGCGGTGGTCGAGAGCGAAAACTCTGCCGAGCGCGAAGCGCTGTTCGAAAGCCTAACCGAAGGTGCCGTCACCAAAGGCTTGGTCAAGAACCTCACCGACTACGGCGCGTTTATCGATCTGGGCGGCATCGACGGTTTGCTCCACATCACCGATATGGCGTGGCGGCGGGTCAAGCATCCGTCCGAAGTGGTCGCCATCGGCCAAGAAATCATGGTCAAGGTGCTCAAGTTCGATCGCGAACGCACCCGGGTTTCGTTGGGCCTCAAACAGTTGGGCGAGGACCCGTGGGTCGATATCTCCCGGCGCTATCCGGAGCACACCCGTTTGTTTGGCAGCGTGACCAATATTGCGGACTACGGCTGCTTCGTCGAAATTGAGCCTGGCGTTGAAGGCCTCGTGCATGTGTCCGAAATGGATTGGACCAATAAGAACGTCCATCCCTCGAAAGTTGTGCACCTCAGCCAAGAAGTGGAAGTCATGGTGCTCGACATCGATGAGGACCGCCGCCGCATTTCCTTGGGCATGAAGCAATGCAAAGCCAATCCGTGGGAAGAATTCGCAGCCACTCATAACAAGAACGACCGCGTGGTGGGCACCATTAAATCCATCACCGATTTCGGCATTTTTGTCGGACTCGACGGTGGTATCGACGGCCTCGTGCATCTGTCCGACTTGTCTTGGGACATCCCGGGCGAAGAAGCCGTGCGTAATTTCAAGAAGGGTGACGAACTCGAAACCGTGGTGTTGGCAGTGGACGCCGAGCGTGAGCGCATTTCTTTGGGCGTCAAACAGATGGCCGTGGACCCCTTCTCGGGCTATTTGGCCGCGAACGGCAAGGGCACGATCGTCACCGGCATGATTGTGGCGGTAGATGCTAAGGGCGCCACCATCAATCTGGGCGACGGTATCGAAGGCGTGCTGCGGGCGAGCGAAATCTCCCGCGACGCTATCGACGACGCTCGCAAAGTGCTGCGCGAGAACGAGGAAATCGAAGCCATGATCATCGGCGTCGACCGCAAGCGCCGCGTCATCAACTTGTCTATCAAGGCGAAGGAAAACGAAGACGAGGCCACTGCACTGGAGGAATACAGTTCAGAAAACGACAGTCCGCGTACTCGCTTGGGCGACTTGCTCAAGGAACAGCTAGACCGTTAGGCCCTCGCCGGGAGCCGCTCTGGCTGCAATTCGTTGGCGTATCAGCGAATTGCAGCCAAAATCTTGAGAACAAGAATGACAAAGTCTGAGTTGATCGAAATCCTTGTCCGCAAGCAAACCCAGTTGGGATACCGTGACGTGGAATCCGCGGTTAAGACCATGCTCGAACAAATGGCCTTAACCTTGGCCACCGGTCGGCGCATTGAAATCCGCGGCTTCGGCAGTTTTTCGCTGCATTACCGCCCACCGCGGGTGGGCCGCAACCCGAAGTCTGGCGATCCGGTCTCGTTGCCAGGAAAATTTGTGCCGCATTTCAAGCCTGGCAAGGAATTACGTGAGCGCGTGAACGCGCTCGATGAAGTCACCTTGCAGGCGGTGCGTGAACGCCGTCATGCGGCGGGCTACCACGACGAAAACGACGACGACGACTGATCACCGAGGTGGCTGTTCGCTGCGGTGAAAGTCTCAATGGTTTTGCGGGAGCCCCTCGCTAGTGCTGCGCATCATCCAATTCTTGACGGCGATCATCGGGCTGCTGGTCGGATTCGCCTTCCATGCGCGTAACCACGCCCTGATCACGCTGGATTTTTATAGCGGCACGCTCAGCCTGCCCCTCTCCGTTATTGTGGTCGCTAGTCTCCTGTTAGGCACTTTGCTCGGGGCCGCCTTGCTGATGCCTGGGCGTTGGCGGCAGGCGCGCCGATTACGCCGCCTCGAACGCGCGGTCCGCGCGCCGCTCGTCGCGCCTGTCGCCCATCCGCCACCCGTGGCGGCTAACCATGTCGATTGAAACACTGTTTTTAGTTGCTGTTGTGCTGCTACCGGTCGCGGCTCTCTCGGGTTGGATGCTCGGGCGGCGCGAGGTTTCTTTCCACGCGCGGCGCGAGCAGCAGACTTCGCAGACCGCCACCGACTATTTTCTCGGTCTCAACTACCTGCTACACGACCGGCCGGACAAAGCCATCGAGGTCTTTGTGAAAGCGTTGGACGTCGAGAATGAAACCGTGGAAACCCATCTCGCCCTGGGTAATTTATTCCGCCGCCGCGGGGAAGTAGACCGCGCAATCCGCATCCACCAAAACCTCGTTGCCCGCTCCACCTTAGATGTGCGCCAGCGCGGGCTGGCGCTGCTGGAATTAGGACTCGACTATTCTCGCTCTGGCCTTTTCGATCGCGCCGAGAATTTGTTTTTAGAATTGCTCGACATCGGGATGTACCAAGCGGCGGCGCTGCGGCACTTAGTGGACATCTACCAGCGTGAACAAGATTGGCCCAAGGCGCTCGATTACAGCACGCGCCTAGAGTCCACGAGCGGTGAAAACCGGGCGAGCGAGCGCGCTCACTTTTGGTGTGAAATGGCGCAAGCACACAGCGATCGAGGCGCCCGCGAAGAGGCAATGGAGCTGCTGGAAAAAGCTTTGCTGGTCGACCGGCGCAGCGTTCGCGCGAGCTTAAGTTGCGCGCAGCTGGCGATGGCGGCCGGCGATGCCGAATTGGCGCTAACGCACCTCAAGCGCGTTGAACATCAAGATTTGGCTTTCATCTCTGACGCACTGCCGCTGATTGTGCGCTGTTATGGCTGGTTGGAGCGCAACGACGAACTCATGCTTTATTTAGAGCGTTTGGCGGCGCTGCGCGCCGGGGTCTCGGCTACCCTGGCGCTGGCTGAACTCATGCACCAGCAAATAGGACTCGTAGAAGCCAAACGCTACATCGTTCATGAGCTAAAAATTCGCCCGAGTATTCGCGGCATCGATCGTCTGATCGATTACGCTTTGGAGGGTGCTGTCGGCGAAGATCAGTCGGATCTGCAAGTGCTTAAAGAAACGGCCATGCGCTTGGTAGCGGGAAAAGCCGCCTATTTGTGCGGAAATTGTGGGTTTTCCGGTCGTTCGGTGCACTGGCAGTGTCCGGGCTGCCGGTCTTGGGGCACGGTTAAGCCCATCCATGGAATTGAAGGCGAGTAACGCATGACCACCATCGATAGCGCCGCCATTATCGTCGCGCTAGATTTTTCAACGGGCGCGCAAGCCCTGGCCCTGGCCGACCAACTGGTGGGTAGCGGGTGTGCAGTGAAAGTAGGCAAAGAACTCTTTACCCGCGAAGGTCCTGCTATTTGCGGAGCACTCCACCAGCGCGGCTTGCGGGTGTTTCTCGATTTAAAATTTCACGACATCCCTAACACCGTCGCTGCGGCCTGCCGCGCGGCGGCCGAGCTCGGGGTGTGGATGGTCAACGTGCACGCGAGCGGTGGGCGCGAGATGCTGGAGGCCGCGCGGGCGGCACTGGCCGAACGTGCTACCCGGCCGCTGCTGGTTGCCGTCACCGTGCTGACGAGCTTGAACGAGGCGGATCTGGCCGAGGTGGGTGTGGTGGCGGAGCCCGCCGTACAGGTTGCCCGCTTGGCGCAGTTGGCGCAGGCCGCGGGCCTCGACGGGGTGGTGTGTTCGCCGCAGGAAATCGCGGTGGTGAAAGCGCGCTGTGGACCCCGCTTTTTAGCCGTAACGCCCGGCGTGCGCCCCGCGGGCAGCGCGCTTGACGACCAGCAACGTATCGCTACGCCCCGCGCGGCGCGCGCTGCAGGCGCCGATTATCTCGTGATAGGACGGCCCATCACCCGCGCCATGGAGCCACTGCTGGCCGTGGCGGCTATTGCCGCTGAAATCGCCTAAGTCCCGACAAGGTCTGTTTGAATATGCCGTTTGTGGTCCAGTTTTGAAGATGGAAAATACCGTTCTCCAAAGTCCGTTCTCTCCCACGTTGCCGCAGGGCAAGTCCGCGATGACCAGTTGGTCGCGACTGCATGGCGCGTCGCGCGCACTGGCGATCGCCGAAGCCGTGGCCGCCACCAAAGATTTTTGCTTGGTGATCTGCGCCGACTCCCTCAGCGCAACCCAGTTGGATGCAGAAATTCCGTTCTTCGCGCCCGATCTCCCCAAGTACCATCTGCCGGACTGGGAAACCCTGCCCTACGATCGTTTCAGCCCCTACCAAGACATCACCTCGGAACGCGTGGCGACCCTCTCGGCGTTGCCTGGTCTACGGCATGGGGTGCTGATTGTTTCAGCAGCCTCGCTGCTGCATCGCTTGCCGCCGCGCCAGTGGTTGGCTGGGCAGAGCTTCGTGTTGACCACGGGCCAAACCCTCGACCGCGAGGCCTTCCGACGCCAGTTGCACGAGGCGGGTTATCGCAGCGTGCCGCAGGTGATGGACCACGGCGATTTTGCCATCCGCGGCTCCCTGATTGACGTCTACCCCATGGGTGAGGACGCGCCGTTTCGCATAGACCTCTTTGGCGACGACATCGAAGCGCTGCGCCGCTTTGATACCGAGACCCAGCGTTCTACTGAAGTCATCGCGGCGGTGCGCATTTTGCCCGCGCGCGAGGTGCCACTTTCCGCCGAAGGTATCGCGACTTTCCGTCGCAATTGGCGCCTTGCCTTTGAGGGTAGGCCCACGGCCAGCCCCTTGTTCGAAGACGTGAGTGATGGCAATGCCCCGGCCGGTATTGAGTACTATTTACCGCTGTTTTTTGATGGCGTTTCCACCCTGTTTGACTATTTGCCCGCCAACACGCTGATCATCGCGGATGGCGCGGCGGATAGTGCCGGCGCCGCTTTTCTGCGCAGCGTGGACGAGCGTTACGAGCAACTGCGGCACGACTTGGAACGCCCATTATTGCCGCCGGCGCGCCTGTTTCTCACCGAGCAAGAACTCGGGCAGCGCTTGGCGTCCTACCCCCGTATTCGCTTAGAGCCAGAGGACTGGGAGGGCCGGGCTGCGGGTCTTACCTTTGCAACGCGCCCCGGGGCACGCCTACCCATTGATGCGCGTGCCAAAAATCCCTTGCTAGCGGTGCAGGAATTTCTATCCCGTTACACCGGTCGGGTGTTGTTCGTGGCCGAATCCAACGGGCGTCGCGAGACCATGATTGAGCTTTTCCGCGCTCACGGCGTGACGCTCAAAACGGTGGCTTGTTGGGCGGAATTTAGGCTGGGGGAGGCCGCGGTAGCACTCGCCGTGGGGCCACTCGCCGCCGGCGTCGAAATGCTGGACCCGCAGATAGCCATCGTCACCGAGCTGCAATTATTTGGTGAGCGTGCTGCCCAGCGGCGGCGGCGTCGCCGCAGTAATGTCGACCAAGAGGCGGTGGTACGCAATCTGGCTGAACTGCGCATTGGCGCCCCGGTGGTCCACGAGCAGCATGGCGTTGGCCGGTATTTAGGCCTTGAAGTGCTGGCGATGGGCGATAGCATCAACGAGTTCATCAAACTGGAATACGCCGACGGCGACAAACTCTACGTGCCGGTTTCCGCGCTTGGGTTGATCAGCCGTTACACCGGCATGGACCCCGAACGTGCGCCCTTGCATAAGCTGGGGAGCGGCCAATGGGACAAGGCGCGGCGCCGGGCTGCCGAGCGGATTCGCGATGTGGCCGCCGAATTGCTCGAAGTCCATGCGCGCCGTGCGGCCCGTCGTGGGCATGCCTTCGAAATGGACCGCGAGGGTTATTTGGCCTTTGAACAAGGCTTCCCTTTCGAAGAAACCTCCGACCAACTTGCCGCGATCGAAGCGGTGCTGGCCGATATGCAGCGGCCTCAGCCCATGGACCGACTGATTTGCGGCGATGTAGGTTTTGGCAAAACCGAGGTGGCGATGCGCGCCGCCTGGTTAGCGGTGACTGGCGGGCGACAAGTCGCAGTGCTGGTACCCACCACGCTACTCGCGCAACAGCACTATCAGACCTTTCGCGATCGCTTCGCCGATTGGCCGGTACGCATAGGCCAGCTATCGCGCTTTCGGGATTCCGCCGAGACCCGCGTCACGCTGGAGGGTCTCGCCGCAGGCACCGTGGATATCGTGGTGGGCACGCACAAGCTGTTGAGCCGCGAGGTGCACTTCAAAGAACTCGGCCTCGTGATCATCGATGAGGAACATCGCTTCGGCGTGCGCCAGAAGGAGCAATTTAAAGCGTTGCGCTCGGAGGTCGACATTCTGACGCTGACCGCAACACCCATTCCGCGCACGCTTAACATGGCCTTGTCGGGTACGCGCGAACTCTCCGTCATTGCTACCGCGCCGTCCAAACGACTGGCGGTGCAGACCTTCCTCCACGAATGGTCCGACGAACTCATCCGCGATGCCCTCTTGCGCGAAATTTCGCGTGGCGGTCAGGTGTATTTCGTGCACAACGAGGTTGAGACTATCGAGAAACTGGCCGCCGATATCGCGGCCTTGGTGCCGATGGCGCGCGTGCGTCATGCGCACGGGCAGATGCGGGAAAAAGAGCTCGAGCAGGTCATGCTCGACTTCTACCATCGGCGCTGTAATGTTTTGGTGTGCACCACGATCATCGAAACCGGCATCGATATCCCCAACGCGAATACCATGTTGATTAACCGGGCCGACCGCTTTGGCCTCGCCCAGTTGTACCAACTGCGCGGACGGGTAGGGCGTTCGCACCACCGCGCTTATGCCTACCTCATCGTGCCACCGCGCAAATCGATGACCGCCGATGCCGTTAAGCGTTTGGAGGCCATCGAATCGCTGGAGGATCTGGGCGTTGGTTTTACCTTGGCGACCCACGACATGGAAATTCGCGGCGCGGGTCAAATTCTCGGGGAAGACCAAAGCGGGCAGATTCAAGAAATTGGTTTTGGGCTATACAGCGAGTTGCTCAATCGGGCGGTCAGCGCGCTAAAAGCCGGACGCCAGCCGGATTTGGAATCACTCTCCGCACGCGCTTGCGAGGCAGATTTACACGTGCCGGCGCTGTTGCCCGAAGACTATCTGCCCGACGTACATGCCCGCTTAGTGCTGTACAAGCGCATCGCGACCGCGCCGGATGCCACCGAACTGCAGCTGCTCAAAGAGGAGCTGGTAGACCGTTTGGGCCCGTGTGGACTGCCGGTACACAATTTGTTTCGGCTCACTGCCCTCAAGCAGCGCGCCGACGCCTTGGGCATCAAGCGCATCGATTTTTCCCGTCAGGGTGGATTGGTAGAGTTCCGACCTAACCCCGAGGTGGAACCCTTGAAAGTCATCAAGCTGCTGCAATCGGGCAAACACTATCGCTTGGATGGGCAAGACAAGCTGCGCTTGCGTAAAGACTTACCCGAAGACGAAGCCCGCTTTGTTGAGCTAGAGAATCTTTTAGAGCAGCTCGCGTGAAGTGGCTTCAGTGGCCATGGTGTGTGGTACTCCTCGCTTGGTGGGCGACCAGTGTGCCGGTGCGCGCCGAGCCATTGGGCACGGTTGAGGTAGAGGTCATTGTGTTTCGGTACACCGCGGCGGCGAATGGGCAGGAGTGGGGTGTTGCGCTGCCGTCCACCCTGCTGGCGTCTGCGGTGCCACTGGCATCAGCGCCGGCGAGTAGTGCCGGTGAGGCCGGTGAATTCACGGCCTATCCCGCCGCTGACCTGCGCCTTACCGGCGTGGTGAAGGCCTTGAATCGCGCCGCAGGCTATGAAGTGTTAGCCCACACCGCTTGGCGGCAGGCAGCCACCTCGGGGTTAGCCGTGGCGCTCACGCCGGCGCCCAGTGCCGAGGCTAACCCCGCGCTTGCCCCCCCTTTGCAGGGCGCGTTACGGCTGCGCCCGGCCGGTGCGGCACTGCGGGTGGACGTCGAACTATTGGTCCCGGCGGGTGAGCAGCAGGTCAACGTGCAAGCTCAGCAAAACGTGCAGTTGGGCGAATTGCGCTATCTCGATCACCCGCTGGCGGGTGTGCTGTTACAGATTCGGCCGTGGCAGGCCGCGACCAGCGACAGCTTGCCACCGGCGGACTTGCCGCGGCCTATGCCGAGTCCGACGCAGGGTCCAGCGCAGGGTCCGGCTGACTAAGCCCAACGGCGATCGCCCGGCCTACTCGGCGCACGACGGCGGCCATGCCAACCTCGAGATGGCGGTAGATGTCGTCCATCGAAATCACGGCGGTGCCACCCACGCCGGCGGCCCAATTGACGACCAACGAGACGGTGGCATAAGCCATCCCAGCCTCGCGCGCGAGGGCCGCTTCCGGCATGCCGGTCATGCCAACGATCGTGCAGCCATCACGCGCCATCCGGGTAATTTCGGCAGCCGATTCGAGGCGCGGCCCTTGGGTTGCTCCATAAACCCCAGCACCCACTAACTCACCGTCAGCCATTTGGTCGATCAGCAGGCGCCGTAGTCGCTCCGTATAGGGCTGGCTAAAATCCACATGGTCTAGCGTGCCGTTCAGGCCATCGTAGAGGGTGTGATCGCGGCCCCAGGTGTAATCGATGATTTGGTCAGGCACGACGATGCTACCGGGTGCCGCCGCAGCGCTAATCCCGCCGACTGCCGTGACGGCCAGAATGTCTGTGACCCCCGCCTCGCGCAGCGCTGCAATGTTCGCCCGGTAATTGATGCGGTGGGGCGGCAGCGCGTGGCCGTCGCCGTGACGGGGCAAAAAGAACACCGGCGAACCCGCCAACAGGCCTTCGCAGAGCGCCGCAGAGGGTGCGCCGTACGGGGTCAGCAGCGTGTGTCGGGCGCTAATCTCGAGCGTTCCTAAGCGGTCTAGGCCACTGCCGCCAATGATCGCGAAACGTCTCATGTCCCGGCCACGGCGAACAAGCCGCCACCATTACGCCAGTAAGTTTTGTAATCCATGCCGTAGCCAAAGAGATAACGATCGGGGGTTTCAACCGCGTGAAAATCCACCGCCGCCAACCCCGCGCGGTGCGCCATGCGCTTAATGGCGAGCGCGCACGTTAAGACCTCGTGCGCACCGAGTGCCGTGCATTCTGCGACCGCAGATTGCAACGTCAGCCCGTGGTCTAGCAGGTCGTCAACCAGCAACACCGTGCGCCCGGCAACGCTTTTCGGTGGTCGCTTAATCCACTCTAGCGCACCGCCAACGGTCAGGTTGCCGTAGCGAGTGAGGTGGATGTAATCCACTTGCAGTGGGAATTCGAGGCGTGCCAGCAACATTGCGGCCGGCACCACACCACCCGTCATGACGACCAACAGCAGGGGGTTGGTACCGGCCAGCCGGGCCGTGATCGCCGCCGCCATGCGCTCGCAGGCATCCTCCAATTCCGCGCGGCTATACAAGCACTCAGCATGTGCGCGCACAGCGGTAATTTCTGTTAACAGCGCGGCGTCAGTCATGCGTTTTGACCCGCTAGCCCGGCGCGGCCAGCCCAGTCGCGCGCAAACTGCTGGGCTGCTCGTCCACTGCGCGAACCATGCAATAAGGCCCACTGCAGCGCCGCGTGGCGGGTTTCGACAGTGTGGGCATCCGCCACCCCAAAGTGGATCAGCCAGTGCGCCGCGATGTCTAAATAGCGCGTCTGATTAAATTGGTGAAACGACAGCCACAGCCCAAAGCGCTCGGAGAGCGAGATTTTTTCTTCCACAGCTTCGCTTTGATGGATCTCGCCGTTCTCGTCGTGGCGGGCGTCTAAATTGTCGCGGAGGCGTTCGGGTACCAAATGGCGTCGGTTGGAAGTGGCATAAATCAGGATGTTGTCGGGCGTGGAGAGCACCGAGCCGTCGAGTACCGTTTTGAGGGCGCGGTAGGTTTGGTCGTGCTCGTCAAAAGACAGATCGTCACAGAACACAATGAACCGGCCGGGGCGCTCGGCGATGGTATCGACAATTTCTGGTAAGTCGACGAGGTCTTGTCGTTCCACTTCGACTAGGCGCAGTCCCTGCGGGGAGTAGGCATTTAATAAGGCTTTGACGAGCGAGGATTTGCCCGTGCCACGCGGCCCCCACAGCAGCGCGTTGTTGGCCGGTAATCCGGCTAAGAACTGGCGGGTATTGCGCTCGAGTTCGGCGCGCGGCTCCTCAATATGTTGGAGGTCTGCGAGGCGAATGTCGGTCAAGCGTGTGATCGGCGCCAGCCACCCTTGGTCTTTGCGCTTGCGCCAACGCCATGCCACGGCGTCAACACTGGTTGTCGGCGGTGGCGGTGGGAGGAGGGCTTCGAGCCGCGCGAGCAGCGATTCGGCGCGCGCAATGAGTTGGTCAGTGGCGGTCATATCAGCGAGTTCCTAAGTGGCGCGAGGCGCCGAATTGTAACTGCAAAACCTTCGGCACACGGCTTAAGAGGTTGCGGCGGCCAAGGCTTGCGAGAGCTGGCGTTCGATGCGCAATTTTTGTCTGAGCACTTCAAAGGTTTGGCGTTGTTCGATGCCGCGTGCCGCGAGCAGACGTTCAGAGAGTTCCAGATCGGTAATAAAGACGGGGTAACTGCCGCCTCCCGCGCGCATCTTCATCACAGCAGCTGCGATCGCGTTAAAAATGCTATTGCCGTGTTCGGTGGATGAGAATTCCTGCTCGTCGAGATAGGCGTTGAACTCCGGCTTGCCAGCGGAATTTAAGTCAACGAACAAACGCAGCGGTAGGTAATTACGCCGGGGTGTCGCCGGCAGGGTGATTTCTTGGGCACTAAACCCGGTGCCGGTGCCACGCTGCAGTAGCTTGAATGCTAAGAAAGCATCGGGGTGATGGCCAATTTGGTCCGGCGCGGATGAGCGGCGCTGCGTTTTTTCAAAAAATTGTCGCAGATGCTCAAACAAGGCCATCGGATCCGTGTCCTGGTGGACGTAGCTCAACAAATTCCCATCGGTATCCAAAATGAATACCTCGATACGGTCGCGGCGGACCAGCCCGTAAGTCTGAATTTTGCCCCGGGTATTTTCTGCGTAAATCAACGGCAGGGGGGAATCGGGCGCGCAGGCCGGGTCGAACACGACGTGTTTGAAACCGGTGGTGGGTTCTCCTAAAGCGCGGATTAGCGCGGGCAAATTGGCGCGGCTGGCGGGGTGCGCGCCCTGCGCATCAAACGAGATGTCGTGGAGGTGGCTACCCAACGCGACCGTGTGCACGCAGGTGGTGGAGGGGTTTGTCAGCGCGCGTGCAGCCAGCAGTTCTTGCAGGTAGCGCGTCATGCGCTGGGCGATCGCCGCACCATAGTCGATATCAAAACAGTGCACGCTGGGTGTAATTGCAACCTCTGGCTGCAACCGATCGAGCTGGTTCAGGTATTCGCACGCCGCCAATACGGGGCAATTCTCTTCGGTATATTGAAAGCTATACAGTTCGTCCCAGCTGGTTTGGATCAGGAGGTCGATGCTTTGCACAAGGCTCACGCGTCGCCCGCCAAACTGGAAAGCATCCGTGCGGTTGCTGGTCAGCACACTGCCTTCGGCTTGCCCGGCGACGGCTGTTTCGATGCTGATATTGATAAAAAACGTCGCACTCACAATGCACGGCGGCCGACTAAACGCGCCCGCTTCGCTGGGAATGAGTTCGCGCGCCGGGTAGAGGGTCTCGAGGGTGTCGAGGACCTTACGCATGACCATTGGCGCGTGGCGCCGCCCACCCACAAAGCAGTGCCAAGCTGTTGAGGTCGCGTGCAGCCGGTTGAAAAAGCACCAGGCGAGTACCTCCACCAGCGCACTCGCCCGGTGGGTTGGCAGCTGGGCCGCGAGGGTTTCGGGTTCCACCAAATCGCGGAACAACACCCACTGGATACCGGCCCGCTCAAAGCGTATTTGATGCAGTGAGAGCTCCGCTTCTTGCGGGTTGGCGCAGATTCCGCGAGTCATCAACTCCAGTTTGTTGGGTTTTTTATCAAAAGCGGAATACAGCTTGCGACCGAGAATGGTGAGGTCTATTTCCGTGATTCGTTTGTCGCCACCCTGTGCGCGAGCAAAGTCGGAGAGTGCGGCGTAGCTTTTTTGTAGGCACTTGATGATGTCGCGGCGCTCGTCGAGCGCGCTGTCAATTCGCCAGTGACCTCGTGCGTCGAGGTGCTGGAGCTCCAGCGCCCCCCAAGTCCAGCTGCGTACTAAATCGCCCATGATCGCCTGTCGCCAAGTGGCCGGCTTGAGGTCTTGAGGCGCACTCTGATGCTCGTTAGCTTTGATGTAGAAAGCCCGCCGCAGCAGCCGGAGGCGGATGGTATCGGCGGTGCTCAGCAGATATTCCTCCACGCGGCGGTACATCGCTATATAGGGATCCAGCGCATCGAGGGTGACCCCCGGTCGTCCCAAAGCGCGTTTGTAGCGATGGCTGAGTAAATCCTCTATGTGGGGATAAGCCGCCGCATAGGCTTCCATCAACAGCAGTTTCATCACCGATTTATAGGGCGACTCGATGCTTTTATAGAGCTGCCACACCGTGGCACCAAAAAATTCGCCGGCTGGAATATTCTCCAGCCCGCCAAAATCCACATAGTTGCGCTGCGCCAATTTGCGGGTTCGCAGCGCATCTTCTACATAGGCGGCGTAGCGGTGATCCTCCGCCGGTGGTACGGCCCACCACAGGGGCTTTAGCCCGGCCAGCAGCAAGCTGGAGCGATAAAACTCGTCCAACAGCAAAAAATGCTGGGTGCTACCGCTGCTCTCGGCGGACAAAGAAAGTGAGTTGCCACCGCGAAAACTGTCCGCGTCGAACACAAAGAAATGCAGTTCCAAGCCGAGCTGTGCGGCGTAGGCTTCAATGCGCAGCGCTTTGTCTTGCAGCAGGCCCACGCCTGCCGCGTCGAGTTCGGGTGCGTGTACCAGCCACAGGTCCAAGTCGCTGTCACGCGTGTAGGCAATGGTGCCGGGGCTGCCCATGAGATACAGACCGCGGATGGCGTAGCTGGGTTTTAAACGCTGGTCGAGGATGAAATTTTTGGCGAACTGTCGGGCGGCAGCGACCGCCGTGTCGGGTGAAAAATCGCAAATGCCGCAGGGGGCGTCTTGCGAGACATGACCCGGTAGTAGTGAATGATTGATGTGAAACAGCAGCGGCAGCATTTTCACGAAAGCTTCCTGCCGTGGCTGGAGACTTTCAAATAAACGCTGCAGGCGCGCGTGGTTTAGGGCCACAAAATTGGGCTCGAGGGAGGTGTGCTCGCTGTCAACGTCGTTGCGGCGAGTCGGAAAAACAGTCGGTGGCTGCACTGGCGGGGTCCGCAGGGTCTGTCGTTAATATATTGAGCCAGCCGGTTCCGCGATGCTAGTGATGGGCGTGCTAGCGCCGCCGCGCCTGCTTTTTTGATTGAGCCGGCGGGAACCTTCCCGGATAATCCAGCGTATCTATTCCTAGCGGGTGTGATGGGGGTAAAGCCGGACGCCCTACCCCATTGCGGCGCGCGAGTGTCGCGAAACATTTTTATTCAAGCGAGGACTCCCCACCGTGTTTTCCAACAACCTGCGTATTCAACGTTTCGACCCAGAGCTTTGGCAAGCGCTGGCCGCCGAAAGCCAGCGGCAAGAAGACCATATTGAGCTCATTGCCTCCGAAAATTACACCAGCCCGGCGGTGCTCGAGGCGGCCGGTTCGGTGCTCACCAATAAGTACGCCGAGGGCTATCCGGGCAAGCGCTACTACGGTGGCTGCGAGTATGTCGATGTGGTGGAGCAACTCGCCATCGAGCGCGCACGGGCGCTATTTGGGGCCGACTATGCCAACGTCCAGCCACATTCCGGTTCACAGGCTAACGGGGCGGTGTATTTGGCCATGCTGAGCCCCGGCGATTGTGTGCTGGGTATGAGCTTGGCGCACGGCGGGCATCTTAGCCATGGGGCCGCCGTGAATTTTTCTGGCCGCACCTACCACGCCGTACAGTACGGCATCGATCCTAAAACCGGCCTCATTGCCTACGATCAAGTGGCGGCGCTCGCGCGCGAGCATCGTCCTAAGCTGGTGATTGCCGGATTCTCGGCTTATTCACGCGTGGTCGATTGGGCGCGTTTTCGCGAAATTGCCGATTCCGTGGGCGCCTACTTGGTCTGCGACATGGCGCATGTGGCGGGCTTGGTGGCCGCCGGGCTATACCCAAGCCCGGTGCAGCTGGCCGATATGACCACCTCCACCACCCACAAAACGCTGCGCGGCCCGCGCTCGGGCATCATCTTGGGCAAGCGCAACGAAGCCCTCGAGAAAAAAGTTAACTCGGGGGTGTTCCCGGGTACTCAGGGTGGCCCGCTGATGCACATCATCGCGGCCAAGGCGGTGGCGTTCAAAGAGGCCATGACACCCGAATTCAAGACCTATCAAGAGCAAGTCTTGCGCAACGCGCGAGTGATGGCAGACACCCTGCTTTCCCGCGGCTATCAAGTGGTCTCGGGCGGCACCGACAATCACCTGTTGCTCGTGGATTTGGTGGCGAAAGGGCTAACCGGTAAGGCGGCCGATGCAGCACTCGGGCAGGCGTATATCACGGTCAATAAAAACGCCGTACCCAATGATCCCCAGTCACCCTTTGTCACGAGCGGCATTCGGGTGGGGACGCCGGCGGTGACCACGCGGGGTTTTGGCGAGGACGAAGTCCGCACCGTGACGCACTGGATGTGTGAAGTGATGGACCACATCGAAGCCCCCGAGGTGATTGCCAAAGTGCGCGCGCAGGTCAAAGAACTGTGTCAACAGTTCCCCGTGTATGCCCCCCTAAGCGCCGCCTAGCACCACCATGCATTGCCCGTTCTGCACTCACGACGAAACGCGCGTCATCGACTCGCGCTTACTCGGGGAGGGTGATCAAATTCGGCGGCGGCGCGAGTGCCTCGCGTGTAAAGCCCGCTTCACCACCTATGAGACGGCTGAACTCAACCTGCCGCGCGTGATTAAAAGCGATGGCCGACGCGAGACCTTTAACGAGCACAAGCTGCGCAGCGGCATTGTGAAAGCGCTAGAGAAACGACCCGTCGCCATGGCGCTTGTTGAGGCCGCGCTCAACCGCATTCGTCGCGGCGTGCGCGAAGGCGGAGAGCGTGAAATCGATTCCCACCGCATTGGCGAACTGGTGATGGACGAACTGCGCGGGCTAGACCAAGTGGCCTATGTACGCTTTGCCTCGGTGTATCGCAGCTTTGAAGATGTTCGCGCCTTCCTAGAAGAAATCGAACGCCTGGAAAACGATTTACCACCCAATCTGCGCAATCACCAGTTAGCGCTCATCCCAGAAACCGAGACCAAGCCCACCCGCTGAGGCCCGTTGGCTCGCAGCGGCGCTTTTAGCATGCATGCCCCCAACTCCCACGCCCACTGACGCTCACTTTATGGCCCGCGCGCTCCGTCTGGCGGAGCGTGGGGTGTATTCAACCCGGCCTAATCCCCGCGTGGGCTGTGTGCTCACGCACCACGATGAGGTCATCAGCGAGGGCTTCCATCACCACGCGGGTGGCCCCCACGCGGAGCGGGTGGCATTGAGCTTGGCTGGGGAGCGGGCGCGGGGCGCTACCGCCTACGTCACGTTAGAGCCCTGTTGTCATCAGGGTCGCACCCCGCCCTGCACGCAGGCCCTGATTGCCGCGGGCGTGGCCCGGGTGGTGTATGCCGTCGGCGATCCCAATCCGCAGGTGGCCGGCGGCGGCGTGCGGGTGTTGGAAGCGGCCGGCATTACGGTGTGTGGGGATGTGCTGGCGAACGAGGCGCGCGCCGTGAATCGGGGCTTCTGGAGTCGTCACGAGCTGGGCCGGCCTTTTATCACCCTCAAAGTCGGCATGAGTCTGGATGGCAAGGTGGCGCTGTCCAACGGTCTCAGCCAATGGATTACTAGTGCTGAGGCGCGGGCCGACGTGCAACGTTTGCGCGCGCGCAGTTGTGTGGTGTTGACCGGGAGTGGCACGGTGCTGGCGGATAATCCGCGTCTTAACGTGCGCGATCTGCGTTTTGACACAGGCCCCCGACCACCCGCCCGCGCGGTGCTCGATACCCATTTGCGCACGCCCCCCAGCGCGCAAATTCTGACCGGCCCCGGCGTTTGCCACCTGTTCACGACCTGTACCGAGGTGCACCGACACGCACCCCTGCTGGAGGCCGGTGCCTGTATCGAGGTGTTGCCTGCGGCGCCCGCCGGCATCGATCTCGGGGCGTTGATGGCGCGCCTAGCGGCCTTGGAGTTCAACGAGGTGCTGGTTGAAACCGGCCCAACGCTGGCTGGCAGCCTGTTGGACGCCGGTTTGGTGGACGAACTCATGACTTATTTGGCGCCCGTGATCTTAGGGCACGACGCCCGCAGCGCCTTCGCCATGCGTGCCTTGAGCCAACTTCAGGACGCCGCGCGGTGGCGCTTTGTGGAGGCGCGTCAGGTAGGCCAGGATCTGCGTTTAACCAGCGTGCCTGCGCCGGCTTGACGCTGGCGAACGCATCCTCGATATTGCCCGGATGTTTACTGGCATCATTCAGACCGTAGGACGCATCGAATCTCTCGTGCAGCGTGGTGACGCTGTGCGGCTGGCCATCGTGGCACCAGCATTGGATACGAGCGATGTTCGATTAGGCGACAGCATTGCGGTCTCCGGGCCTTGCCTGACGGCGGTGGCGCTCGGCGAGGGCCGTTTCGAGGCTGACATCTCGCCCGAAACCCTCGCCAAGACCACGTTGGGTCGCCGGCAAGCTGGGGATCGCGTCAATTTAGAAAAAGCGCTGCGCCTGTCAGACCGCCTCGGCGGACATTTGGTCAGCGGCCATGTGGATGGCGTGGGCACCGTTATCGCCCGCATTGAACGCGCCGATTACGTCCAATTTCGCCTTAGCGCACCCGCTGAACTGGCGCGCTACATTGCGACCAAGGGCTCTATTTCTGTGGAAGGTGTCAGCCTGACGGTCAACGCGGTGAACGGCGTTGAGTTTGAACTGATGATTATTCCGCACACCTTGGAAAACACCACGCTGGGCGAACTTCACGCCGGCAGTCAGATTAATCTAGAAATTGATCTGGTCGCCCGTTATCTGGAGCGACTTGCCGGGCGCGATAACGCCGGCATCGAGCTCGACACGCTGAAATGGACGGGTCCGCTGGCCTCATGAGGCGAGCGGCGCGTCTGCGTCATTTCTCTACCACCCGTATCTCAAGCAGCATTGGTCTGGAATCAAGATGAATCTCAATTCAACCGAGGAAATCGTCGAGGATCTGCGCGCCGGGCGCATGGTGATCATGATGGACGACGAGGACCGTGAGAACGAAGGCGATTTCATTATCGCCGCCAGTCATTGCAGCGCCGAGCACGTGAATTTCATGGCCCGCTACGGCCGTGGACTCATCTGCCTGACGCTGACAGAAGCCCGTTGTCAGCAACTCAATTTGCCGCTGATGGTGCAAGACACGCGGTATACCCATCGCACGAATTTCACGATGTCGATCGAGGCCGCCGAGGGAGTTACGACGGGTATTTCGGCAGCTGATCGCGCGCGCACTATTCAGGTTGCGGTAGCGGCCACGGCCAAACCTTCGGATATCGTCCAGCCCGGGCATATTTTCCCCCTCATGGCCCAGCCTGGCGGGGTGTTAACCCGGGCCGGCCATACCGAGGCGGGTTGCGATTTAGCGCATTTGGCGGGGCTCGAGGCGGCCAGCGTTATCGTTGAGATTCTCAACGACGATGGCAGCATGGCGAGACGTCCAGATCTCGAAATCATCGCGGCCCAGCATCAGTTAAAAATTGGCACCGTCGCAGACCTCATCCGGTTTCGCATTCAAAATGAGAAAACCGTGGAGCGCGCGGCAGAATCGGTGCTCGCTACCGAGTTTGGCGATTTCCGCCTAACGGTTTATCGCGACCGTATGCATGGCGACTTGCACATCGCGATGGCGCGCGGGGATATCGAGCCCGAGCAACCCACCTTGGTGCGAGTACATATTTTTAATCCTTTCGAGGACCTCACCGCCAGCGTGCGCCGCGATGCCGGTTGGCCGTTGCGCGATGCTTTGCGGCGCGTGGCCGAGGCCGAGCGGGGCGTGGTGGTGGTCTTGTGCAATCAAATCCACAACGACGAACTGGTGCGCCAAGTGCTGAACTATGCGCAAGTAGACGGCGTACTGGCCCCGGCCGTTAGCAAGTCGCAAACCATACCACCCGACTGGCGGCAAATTGGACTCGGCGCGCAAATTTTGTCGGATCAAGGCATCCGCAAAATGCGCGTCATGAGCAACCCCCGTAAATATCACGCACTGTCGGGCTTTGGGCTCGAGGTTATCGAATACGTTAGATGAGAGGCAGATCATGAACGGCATCACCATCATTGAAGGCGCGGTCGTCCCCGCAGCCGATGTGCGCATTGGCATCATTGCCGGCCGCTTTAATAGTTTTATCGTCGAGCAACTTGAGCGCGGTTGTTTGGAGACGCTGCGCCGCCACGGGCTACCGGATAGCGCCATTACCCTTGCCCGTGTGCCAGGCGCCTACGAAATGCCGGTGGTCGCCAAAAAAATGGCCAAAAGTGGCCACTACGACGGCATCATCGCGCTGGGCGCGGTAATTCGGGGGGCGACGCCGCATTTTGAGCAGGTTGCCGGGGCCTGTTCGCACGGTTTGGCGGCGGTGGCGACCGAAACCGGCGTGCCGGTTATTTTTGGCGTGTTAACCGTCGAGTCCATCGAACAAGCCATCGAGCGCGCCGGCACCAAAGCCGGTAACAAAGGGGCGGAGGCTGCGGTGACGGCCATCGAGATGATTTCCCTGCTGCGCCAGATTTGATGACTGAACCGGAACCAGAACAAGAACGGCCGGCGGCAACTGCCGGTGGTGGCGGCTCCAATCAGGCGCGGGTGCGCGCCCGCCGCTGTGCGGTACAAGCGCTGTATCAGTGGCATCTGGCCGGTGCGGCACCCGATGCCATCATTGCGGAATTTTTAGGCGAGCGCGAAGTTAACAAAATCGATGTGGAATACTTCGCCACCCTCACCCGCGACATCCCGCGCTACGAGCCAGCTTTGCGGGAGGCCCTGATGCCCATATTAGACCGGCCTTGGGAGCGCATTGGCCCGGTAGAGCGCAGCGTGTTGCTGTTGGGAGCCTACGAATTGGCACATTGCCCCCATATTCCGTGGCGGGTGGTGGTCAATGAAGGGGTAGAACTGTGCAAAATGTTTGGCGCAGACGAAGCCCACCGCTACGTCAACGGCGTGCTCGATAAACTGGCGCGGCAGCTGCGCAGTCTGGAAGTGGCCTCGCTAGGCCGCTAGCCGGTGACGGAATTCGAACTCATCGAGCAGGTGTTCGCACCGCTCGGTCGTGCCCGCCCCGATGTGGCGTTGGGCATCGGCGACGATGCCGCCCTGTTAAGGCCGCCTGCCGGCGAATTACTCGTGGCCTGCGTCGACACCCTCGTCGCCGGCGTGCATTTTCCACCGGAGATGCGGGCGGTCGACATCGGCTACCGCGCGGCGGCGGTCAATCTCAGTGATCTCGCCGCGATGGGCGCCCAACCCCGTTGGGCAACACTCGGCTTGACGCTGCCGGCGGTGCGCCCGGTGTGGTTGCGCCAATTTGCCCAAGGGCTGCGGATGGCTTTGGCGCCCCACGAGGTGGCGCTAGTGGGTGGGGATACCACGCGCGGACCCCTGACTATCTCTTTGCAACTATTGGGCAGCGTGCCAGACGGCCTAGCCCTCACCCGTGGTGGTAGCCGGGTGGGGGACGCCGTTTTTGTGTCTGGCACCTTAGGCGACTCGGCCGCGGGTCTCAGTCTTTTTGGCACGGCCGCGCTGGCGCGTTCACCGGCCGCTTGGTTAACCGGTCGTTTTCGCCGGCCCACCCCACGGCTTGCGCTGGGGCGCGCGCTGCGCGGGCACGCCAGCGCCTGCATTGATGTCTCCGATGGTTTATTGGCCGATGCGGGTCATCTTGCCGAGCGCAGCGCGGTGCAATTGCGGTTGTGGGCCGACGCACTGCCGCGCTCTACGGCACTGCTGGGCTTGTTTGACCCCGATACCGCCCTACGTTGGGCGGCTACCGGCGGGGATGACTACGAGTTGTGTTTTACGGTGCCGCCCGCCAGCGTGGCGGTGGTCGAGGGGCTGCAGCGCCGCTTGTCTTGCCGCTTGACGCAAATTGGTGAAGTGCGCGCGGGCGCGGGGGTGGTGTTATGTGGCCCAGATGGCAGCCAGTGCCAGTGGCCAAGCTCGGGCTACCGGCATTTTTAGCGCCGGTGCTTGGGTTGTGTGCGGGGGGAGTGGTTGTGCCGGGCGCACAGCCTCCCCCGCAAAACAAGCGGCGGGCTAGGAGGCGCGCCGGCGCAAACCCATGGCGCCCAAAGCGCCCAGTGCTAGCAGGCTCAGCGTAGCTGGCTCCGGCACGCCGGGCGGCGGGGTGGTCACATACAGGTTGCCACACAGCTTTTGTAGCTTGAAGGCATCGTAGTTGTTGTAGCCGCTGTCCGGGCTGCCGACGGTCGTTCCACCTAGGACCGTTGACGAATACGCTCCCACAGCCCAGAACTTAGAACCGCGGGCTGCGGTTTGGGTCGCTACGTTGGTCACCGAGGGGGTGGTAGTCGAAGCGCTTCCATAACTGCCTAAGAGATCCCAGCCAACGTAGGTCAGGCCTTTGAGGGACCCCGTGTTGTCGGTGGAGTTATAGGCAATCTGGTTGTCTAAGGGATTGGTATCCACAGGAGGGCCGACCCCGGCGTAGGCGTCGTTATAGGCAAAAAGCTGGAAGTCTGCGTCGCCCCTGACGTAGCCAAAGGTGATCTCCGTTAGGGTGACGGCTTGGTTAAACGCGAAAATGACCAAGTCGTAGCCGCGCCTATTATCAATGCCATGAGTGCCGTTAGTGCTGCTGTCCCCGCTCGTCGTCACGCCAAGCCCAGAGGAGCCGTACACGGTGACGCCCGGTAGCGGCGTATCTTGAGTCATCTGGGAGGTGGTGTCAGCCGCATGCCAGCCGGTGGCGCTGGAGGTTAGGGTGGTACTACTGTGACTTGCGCTAGCGGTCACTGCGTTGTTTACAACGCTAAGACTTTCGAAGCTCCAAAGGTAGTTTCCGCAGGTGGTGCTGCTGGGGTCGGTGCAGTCCGAGGAGGAGCTGCCGGCCAGCGCACTCGTGCAGGGCAGCAAGCCCAGCAGCGATAGCGCAAGTACGTAGCGAACTGGCTTTTTCATGATCACACCCTCGGTGTTGTTGGCGCGTTCGGGTTCTCGATAAAACCCAAACGCGGCGGTTAGTGCTAGGCATTGTGGCGGTGGCGATGGGGGCCAGCGCAAAAATGAGTTGCCGAACAATTTTTCCTGTGGCTAGTGTCAGAAAAATTCCCGCAGAAAGATAGACCAATAAGGCCTGATTTCTGTCAACAATTGTTACAGAATTGACGCTGCGCAACTATCCGGCCTTTAGGGTTGGGCTGGCGCCTTGGCAGCGAGCGCCAATTGGCGTTTTTTTGCATCACCCCGCCCTTCAAACGGCCGCTCCCCCTGCAAGGCCTGCGTTAATTCTTTGCGCGCTTCGTCATTTCTACCCAGTGTTTGCAGGCACACCGCCAGGTGGTAGTGAATTTCCGGGTTGTCGCTGGCACGCGTATTGGCTTCTCTCAGCACCGGCAGCGCTTCTTCGGGTTTGCCGGTTTTCACCAAAATCCAGCCGAGGGTATCGATGACCAACGGGTTGTGGGGCGCCAGCGTTAGCGCCAAGCGGGCCGCGTCTAAGGCACCAGGCTGGCCCAGCGCCAAGCGAATATTGGCCAGATTGTTCAGCGGATTCGGATCTTTGGGGTTTGCTGCATGCAGCGCCGTGTATTGCGTTTCGGCAGCGGCCAATTCACCGGCGGCGAGAAAATCCTCCGCCAACGCCGTCTTAACCAGCAGATCCTGGGGGTGGTCGACCAGCCAATTCTGCAGCCGGGCCCGTGCTTGGGATGCTTGTCCCGCCCCACGCAGGGCGTGATAGGCGCGCACCACCACGAGTTGCGATGGCCCCAGCGCCCGCGCTTGGTCAAAGTCCAGCAGTGCGGCATCCCAGCGTTTTAGCCCCAGATTGGCTTCGCCGTGTAGCGCATGGCTATTGGGCGATTGCGGATAAGCGGCCAGTAAGGTCTGCGCCCGACCCAGTGCCGTGGCGTAATCCCGCCGTTGCAGCGCCACTTTAGTGTGGGCGACGAGTGCGAGCTGATCGCTGGGTGCATTGCCCAGCAATTTTGAGAGGGTGTAGTCCGCGTCGTCTAGAAAGCCGTTGGCGGCCTGGAGCGCCGCAGTTTGCAACAAGATGCCATTGCGGGTGCCGGACAAATCAGCCTGTTTGCGAAACAGACTGCGCGCCGTAGCGCGGTCTTTTTTGAGCAAGGCGAAGCGCGCGTGTCGGGAGATGATCTCCACATCGTCCGGATAATCTACTTCGGCTTTGAGAATGAGATCTAGGGCTGTGTCCAGTTCATTGGCGCTCAGGCGCACATCGATGAGGTTGATCAGCATGGCGTGGTCGGAGGGTGCTAGACGCAGGGCGTCTTCGGCGAGTTTGAGTCCGGCGCGCACGTTGCCATCGGCGTATTCCACCCGCGAGAGCTCCAGCGCCACTTTGGCCGATTGGGGTTGCTGCGTTTGCAAGGTCGTGAGTAGGGTGCGCGCCTCCGCGAGGTGCCCCTCTTTTAGCGCCAGTTTGGCAAGATTGATGCGGGCGGGCACGAAGGCCGGCGTCTGCGCAATGGTGGCTTCGAAAGCCGTGCGCGCGCGCGGGTTGTCGCCCGCCACATACCACGCCACGCCTAATAAATTGGAATACACCGGCTGATTGGGTTTGGCTTTGTTCAGACGTTCAGCCACGGCGATGGCTTGCTGGGTATTGCCCTGGTTGAGGTAGGCCGCGACTAACGCCACGCCCAGGTCTTGGTCGTTGGGGTCTTCATCAAAAACGCTCGCCAAAGCGGGCAGACCACGAGTGAAATCCCCCCCGCTTAGCTGCAGCCGCGCGAGCTTAGGCCGCAGGCGCGTATTTTCGCCCCCTAAAGCGATGGAGGTTTCTAGCAGCGCGTTGGCTTGTTTGCTTCGGTTGCTGAGCGCATAGGCGCTCGCCAACAACGACACCGCTCGCGAATCTTGTGGGGTGGCGCTGACCACCGGCTCCAGCAGGGTGGCCGCCCGGGCTGCTTCGCCAACCCGAATTAAAATATCGGCTAACACTTTAGTGGCGCCCAAGTCGCGGGGGGACTGTTGCACGTAAGTCTCTAGACGGGTGCGCGCCTGCTGAAATTGACCCAGTCCATACCAAGACAGGCCCGTCATGAGGTTGAGCATGGGGTCTTCGGCAAAGGCTTTTTCATTGAGCTCTTTGACGCTCGCGATGACCGACTGCAGCGCTGCGGTGATCTGGGGGCCGCTGCCTTTGCGGCGCGCCAGCCACACCGCCCGCAGGTACGAGGCCCGCGGATCTTTAGAAAATTCTTTGGCGAGGTAATCAAAATCTGCCTGCGCTTCTTCATCCCGCTTGAGGTCCAGCAGCACCGCGATGCGGCTTAGGCGCGCGGTGAGGTGGCGCGGCTGCAGCTCGAGGGCGCGTGCGTAGCCGGCCAGCGCGGCCGCGTCGTCGCCTCGCAGCACCGCCGCCGAACTCGCCGCCAACCAAGCCTCCGGTTCATCGGGGTGTTCCATCACCACGGTGGTGGCCAAGGTTTCGGCCTGGGCGAGTTCGTTGGATTGCAGCAGCAGGGTCATTTTGACCAGATTGGCCGTCAGGCCCTGCGGGGTGAGCGCCAAGGCCTGCGCCAGTTCCTCTTTGGCCAGCAGTTTTTGCCGCCGCGACAGGAAGGCTAACGCCCGCAATGAGTGAACTTCTGCGGCGTGTTCGCCAGTCAGTCCCTCGGCGGAAATATCTTTTAAGAGTTCAGCTTCTCGGCCTTGCCGGACGAGCGACTTGGCCAGCAGGGGGACCACTTCATTGCGATCCGCACCCAAACGCAGCGCACTGCGCAGCGCTTCTTCGGCGGCAGCGCCGAGGCCTTGTTCGAGGTAAATCTGGCCGATCAACAACTGGGCAGAGGCGCTGTTGGGGTCAATTTGCAGCGAATTTTTGAGCTCGATAATCGCCGCTACAGGGTCGTGGGTATTGTTGAGCTTGAGGGCATTCTCATACAGCGCGCTGGCCGATTGGGTAGCGGCCGATTTTTCGACTGCCGCCCACAGTAGCGGTGTCTGTAGCCAGCAGCACACGGCCACCAGTGGCGCAATGAGGGGGTGCCGTGACTTAGGGTGTTTCATGTTGTTTCGGCGCTCGGGTGGGTACACGCAAACTCGCAAGGTAGGGCGCAACGCGCTAGTACCGAGGGTAGCGGCTTTAACACTGGCTTTCTTGACTGAACGCAAGCCTTCATTCGAAGCCACGCAGTGGGTTAGGCTTGGGGCTTCCCTCCAAATTTAGGCGCGTCCGATGCTTCACAATTTCCGTCAGCGTTTAGCGCGCGGCGATCGGCTTCTCGGTACGATTGTCGCTATTGAATCCCCGGAGGTCGTGGAGACCTTGGCCGCAGCGGGTTTTGATTGGCTGTTTATTGATGGCGAGCACTCGCCGCTGTCGCCGCTGGGGGTGCAGCGCATGGTGCTGGCCGCCGGGGAGGTGCCGTGCGTGGTGCGGGTTCCGGCCAACGATGAAGCCTGGATCAAGCAATCGCTGGATGCTGGGGCGGCGGGCATTATCGTGCCGCTCGTCAATACCCCAGCGCAGGCCGCGTCGGCGGTGCAACGGGCAAAATATCCGCCGCTTGGCGTGCGGGGAGTAGGGCCATCGCGGGCCTTGGGCTATGGGTATGGCATCGCCGATTACGTTGCGCGCGCCAACGCCGAGACGGTCGTCATCGTGCAGGCCGAACACCGCGATGCGGTTGCGGCGATTGACGACATCGTGGCTGTGCCTGGTCTCGACGCTATTTTTGTGGGGCCTTTTGATCTGTCCTTGAGTTTGGGTCTGCCCGGACAGCTCGAACATCCCGAAGTGGTTCGGAGCATCGAACGGGTGTGTGTGGCGGCCCAAGGTGCGGGGCTGCCGGTGGGCTTTTTTGGCGTTACGCCGGCGGCGGTCCAGCCTTGGATAAACCGCGGCGCGACCCTCATTGCCTGTGGCGTAGACCTCATGATGTTGGCGGCCAAGGCGCGCGAAGTCGCGGCCGAACTGCGGGCGCACCGCGCTGGCGGGTAGGTAACGCTTGTTCCTCCGCCGCGCGTAGCCGCTGACGTCCACCGTCGGAGATTGCACCTCGGGCCCTTGGCTTAAGAGCGCGAGGCGTTAAGCGCGGGCTAGATATTTAGACGGGTTTGGCCGCAAGCCGCGTTTTATGCAGCAATGCACCGCTGGTGGCGTGGGGCGTGCGCAAGACGCAATCGGCGCTTTTTTCCAGTTCACGGGCCTCATCAGCAAGGCGTGCCGCAGCGCGCATCATCTCGTGACCGGCGGCGACCATGGGGAGGTAGCGGGCCGGATTTTGCTCTTTAAAGCAGCCATCAGCGGTTACCGCCGACACCCCCTCGGCGATCACCAAGGCCGCATAGGCTTTGGCGGCGGCATAAGGGTTACCAAAGCCGCCTGCCGCCACCGCGATTTCTGGACTGACCGATAGCGTCGGGAAAACCGGCACATCGCCGGCTTTCAAGGCCTCAACGACCGCCTGAATTTGGGTCTGGATGAGCCGCAGCGCACCGGTGGCGGCGAGTACGCGGATGACGTCCGCGTTGAAAAGACTCATCTCAGTGGGGTCGAGAAATTCGCGCCGCGCGCCGATCATGGAATCTGCCGGAAAAATCATGAAGCCCTGACCCGCCGGGATATTCAGTACTTGCCGACCTTCCTCGTTCTTTTTAAAGAACGCCTTTTTGGACGGCCCATCCGAGAGCGTTATGAACGCAATGCCCGCCGCGGCCAGCGCTGTGCGCGCGTTATTAGGGCCGGGCAGCGCGGCATTTGGGCTGACCAACAGGGCGAGCTGTGGCCGCCACGCCAGCAGCGCTGCCGTGGGTTCGGCACAGGATTGGGGATCCAGTTTGGCCCCACACGTCCAAGTTTTGACCGCTAAATCTTCGCGGT
>CAMAXW010000016.1 GCA_945862315.1 Klebsiella pneumoniae | reverse complement strand
GTGACGCAAGGTCTGGGCATTACGTTTAATGCAACACTGGTAGCACTCTCGCTCACGATTGTGGTGATGTTTTTTTTGCACCAAATCCAACTCTCGCAAGACCGTCTCGTGCTCGATACCAAACGCAAAGTGGATCACACCCTCATTCGGCATCTGCGCGAACGCTAGACTCACTGGCGCACGGCCCACCGCAGGCCCTGCGCCTAGCAGTTCGCGCAAGACCTGCCCCTATTTTTCTGACGACTTAGGTGACCACGCTGAGAAATTTTTCGTTGAGTTTCCGATCATGAAAGAAAATCGCGCGCCCCAGTTGGTCGGTGGTCCATGTAATGGGCTGATGGTCGGGGTACCAGGTGTAATCACCACAGAACACTTCGTTACGGTTGCCAGAAGGGTCAAAGAAATAAATAGTCCGTCCGCGCGTAATGCCGTGGCGGGTCGGCCCGATATCCAATGAGATGTCGTGCATGGAAATGAGATCGGCGGCGCGCAGCACTTCTTCCCAAGTGCCCAGCAAAAACGAGGCATGGTGAAAACGGCCCTTTTCGGCGTGGCGAATAATGGCGATATCGTGCGCCTTGTTAGAGCAAGTGAGAAAAGCGCCCACCATCAGATCGCCTTCCATGATTTGCTCGGTCAAATCGAACGCCAGCACTTCCCGGAACAGTCGCACCGTGCCATCCAAATCGTCGCCGTAAAGAAGACAGTGATCAAAACGCGACGGCTGCATGCCCTGGAGGCCTTCGGGCCACGGATTAGGATTAAGCCGACCTAGCCCATTGCCCTTGCAGTCCTTGCTGGCATAGAGCTCAAACCAGTGACCCGTGGGGCTATCAAAGCGCACGCGTTCGCCGCAATGGCGCAACTCGCCCGCCGGAATGCGTTCTACCTGACAACCAAAAGCGCGCAGCGCCTCCTCGTAGCGTGCCAAGTGATCTTCATTCAAGACCCGAAAACCGAGGTAATCCATCCCGGGTGCATCGGCTTCCCGCAGCACGACCGAGAACCAGTCTTGTTCGTCCCAACCCTTAAAATAAACTCGGCCTTGTTCGTCGCGGTCGGTTTCCTGTAGGCCTAGGCGGTCACGGTAATGAATGATCGCGGCCTCGAGATCGAGCACGCGCAGGCACACATGTCCTGGGCGCAAAACGGCGGATAAAGCCATGAGGTTTCTCCTTATCGGGTCGGGGTGAGCCTGCGCCCACGAATTAGCAGTGCTCTTGGGAACACAGCGGGCGCGGCGGCACATTTGGGGCCACCACCACGCTCAGTGTGAGATTGGTCAACGGGATAACACAGCACGCAAGGCCAATACCGGCCACTTCATCCGCGGCGCTAATATGCGCGCGACTCATGCGCCGGCGCAGGTACTCACCCTGCGTAATCTGGACTTTGCACACCCCACATCCGCCACCCCGGCAGCCCACTGGAATGTCGTGGCGATTGAGTCGCTCCATGCTGTTGAGCACGCTCTGGTGGGGCTCGCAAAGAAAACGCTCGGCCGTATCGGCCATCAACACTTCAAAACGCGTGGGCATGATCACAGGCGTCGAAACAACGGGCTGCGGGCTAACGCTAGCTTGGCGTCCGCGGCACTGAGAAACTTCTCGGTGTAAATATCGGGCTCGAACAAGCGCCCTTGCATCAGCGAGCGCACACAGGCCTCGACCATGGCCGGCGGGCCGCATACATAGGCTTTGTGGCCGGCGTAACGCCGTGCGTAGAGCGCATCGGCCGCCTCGTGCACAAAACCCGTTGGTCCCGGCCAATGCTCGTCGGCTTCGTTGACCACGGCGAGGTAGCGAAAATTTGGGTGCTGGGCGGCCAGCGCCAAAAAGCGCGCGTGGTCGTAGAGTTCGGCCGGCGTGCGCGCCCCATAAACCAAGGTGAGTGGGCCGCTCCAGGCGTGTTCCAGCAAGTCGAGCAACATGGCTTTAGGGCTAGCCACCCCGGATCCGCCCGCGAGAAACAGCATTGGCAGGGCGGCCGAAGCGCGCACAAAAAAACGCCCCAGCGGGCCGCTGAGCGCGAGTTCATCGCCGCAGCGCAATTGCTCGTGCAAATACTGAGTCGCCGCCCCATCCACCACCCGGCGCACGTTGAGTTCTAGCAGAGTAGGCGCAGACGGCGCCGAGGCGATGGAGAAAGCGCGTGCGCCCGGCACACCGGGCACACTGAGATTGACGTATTGCCCGGCCTGAAAAGCCAGCCCTGGGGCGGGGAGTTCTAGCCAAATGCCTTTCACCGTGGGCGACAGGTCGGTTAGGCGCACCACCCGCCCGACCCAATCACGTATCGCCAGATTTTGCGCATCGGGATCGCACTCAACGTCGGCCTCGACCACGCAGTCACTGCGCAGAGTGGTCACGCAGGCCAAGCATTTACCCTCTTCGCGCTCGATGTCCATCAGCGCAAAAGCAGACGACGCCTGATGTTCCACCTCCCCCTCCAACACTTGCACCTTGCAGGTACCGCACAAGCCGTGGTGGCAGGCATAGGGCAGGTAGACCCCGGCACGCAGACAGGCATCTAGGAGGCTTTGCTCGGGTGCCACTTCTAGCACCTCGCCGGATGGTTCGATGGTCAGGCGAAAACTCATGGGCTTAGCGCCACCGGCAAGCCGCCGGCCTCCTGCTGCCCAGTCGCAAACAGGCCGTGGTTAGCACCGCAGCCCACCCCGCGCTCGGGCAATCACCGATCTCACACCCCGTGACCGTTAAGCCCATCCAGGCCCGGCGCCCGAAAGCTCAAATAAGACATGTGGACCACACCGCCTTCGCGCAGGGAGGCGGCCAGTTTAGGCTGCCACGACTTGCCATCTAGCGTCCAAATGAGGTGGTGGTAATTCAACCGCGCGTAATCGGGATGATGTTGATGATCGGGGCGAAATAATGTTTCGAGAAAATCGATCAGCGGGAGATCCGGCGACAGCCGATAAGCTGCCGGGCAGGGGATCAACAAATGATGCTCCCAGCAGCAGTAGATATTGATGTCGCCGCCATAATTCTCAACCCGATCTGCGGGTTTAAAAGAATAGTCACCGATAGAGATGGTCGCCATAGGATGCCCGTCAGGCCGCAGCGCTGGAGGGCGTGGTGTCTTTACCGCCATGCCATTGCTTCCAGCGCGCGTAATCCTCCGAGGTGTAGTACTCCCCAGAGTCTTTGCCCATTTCACATTTAAGCCAGGCCGCATATTCCTGCAGGTTGCGCGCGCCGCCCGCGTTGCCCTGATAGATTTGCTGCGGCGGAATATAGGCTTGGCAGAATTTTTCTGGCTCGTGCGCAAAGATGTCTTTGCAACCGTCTGAACAAAAATTGAACTTCATACCTTGCCAGTCCAGCTGCCGCACCGATTGTTGCATCGGATTGTTGACCTCCGTGAAGAAGACCGGCACCTGGCAGGTCTGGCACACCAGCGGCAGCCGATTGGTGTAGAAGCGCTCGCCCGCCCGCTCCAACTCGGCAAACTGCTCGAAGCGCGGGCGATAATAACGCTCGAAAGTCTCGCCGTATTTTTCGCTCAGCCAATCTAACTCGTAGGGTTGCGGCAACCATGCGTGAAACGCCGTGGCAGGACACGCCGTGTAAAAAACCGTCCACGCCTGATGGGTAATGTGATTTTTTTCCTGGGTGGCAATTTCGTGGTATTTCGGCGGCTTGATGCCGTACCGCTCCAAATCGTGGAACAAGGCCATGCCGTTTTCTTCCCAGTAAATACCCCAGGCCTCGGCCCACGACATCACTTTCTTCGGCAGCATGTAGTCCATCATGGTGCCCACCAACGCCAGTAAACGGTAGCCACGCCAAAACCATTTATCGATATAGCGCTGCATGATCGGCACGTTGTCTTCGTGCTGCTCCAGCACGAATTTCACGACTTCCAAACCCAGCGTCATGTGGCGGGATTCATCTGACTGCGCCGAAAAACCAAAAGTCGTGGTGGCCATATCGCCGTTATAGGCGGCGCCCGACACAAAGGGCATGAACAGCAAATTGGTCAGCACGTACTCGAAAGAAAACGAGATGGCCGTGACGAATTCAAACGGGCCGGCGGTCATGGCATCTTCAAAATAGGACTTCGGAATAGACAAATACCAGGCGCGGTCGCGCATATGAATAGCCTGATGGAAGCCACCAAAATGCTTGTTGTACTGACTGAAGGCGTGCATTTGGGTCTGCGCGTGGCGTAATTCGTCCAAGGCCTGCATCTGACACGCAACCCGCGCACCGGCACCGCGAAACTGTCGGCCCACCATGCAGAAGCCACGATGGGAGTTGTACTCCGCGGGCGTAATGCCCTGCATCCAGATTTTTAGCGCGCTGAGATAGCGGGCGTCCGAGAGGTTCAGTTGCCCGTTGTTCTGACTAAAGCTATCCAGAATGGCGTAGAGCTTGCGTTCTTTTTCGGCTTGGTATTTCCAGTAAGCATCCATCGTGAGCCGGAAAGGATCCTCCCACTTGTCCCAATTCTTGATCTTGATGCCTTCGTACTGGTCGTAAGGAAATACCTTGTCCATGGGCTGATAGGTGGTTTCCCAATCCAGACCGCGGGTCATGAGTTGGTATTTTTCTTTGAGCGTTAGTTTTTTTTCAGCCACCACGTTCTCCTGGAGGTTTTGGACGCATCAAGCGCCGTGCCACGCCAAAATAAATTCGTCTTCGGTTTCGTCGATATTGCCGGCCAGCGAAATCAGGTTGATATGGATGCTTTGCAAATCGAACGATCGGCCGAGTTTTTCCTCGATCGTCACCCGCCTCACGACCAGTCTGCCGGGGGCATCTATTTTGACCATCGCGGGTTGCTCGTTAGCGACGGCCAGCGGATTGTCTTGCAGAATCGCCTCGATAATAGGGCGGGATTCTTCGTTTTGCTGGAAAGCAATAAAGACTTTGTCACGCATTTCAGACCTCTCCCACCAAGCCCAAACGGGTCAGTCGCCCGGCCAGTTCGTCGCCAAGTTGCTGCGCGATGGCGTCTGCCTGTTCTTCAAATGCAACCGCCAGCACCGGCGCCAGAGCCGCCCGCACGCGCGGGAGCCACTGCCCTACCCAGCCGTTAATGAGCGCTTGATTGGCGGGGCTTTCGCTCACGGCCACCTTCACGGTGGCGTCTACCCAACGGGTGGATTCGGCGTACCAATCGCGCATGAACTGTGTGACCAGCGTGAAACCCACGCCACCGTGGGCGGTGATGGCGGTGTCGAAATGGACCCATGCAAAAGATCCCAACTGGCTGTCCATCAGCAGATTTTGCACCACGTGGAGTTCAAACCAGTCTTTTAACACCATGCTGTCTTCGACTAAGTGACGCAGCGGTTGCCACACCGGATCGGTCAGCCAAAGTTGTTTGCCACGGTCCAACACCTCGGCATTTTGTCCGTCCAGCGCCAGTGCGAGGCGTGTGATGTATTGGGCCACGCCTAGGCGATCCATCGCCTGCATGAGCGCGGCTGAGGTAAACGGCGCACCGTAGCCATACGCGCTCAAAAAAGTGTTGTTGGTGTTAGCGCCCCACTCGAGGTGGCGCAGCGGCACAATTAAGCGACGAATTTTCTGCGCCCACTCGGGCGCCAGACTCGCCAGCAGGTCGCGCTTTTCAACCAGCCCAAAGTTGGCGTCGTTGTTTTCTTGCTGGCGCGCGCGTTGAATGGTGTAGGGCGCGTAGTAGTACTGACGCGGATCGATGAGTTGGTCGAAATCTGCGAGCACCACAGCCGTGCGCCGCGGGTCGAATAAATCCATCCCCGGCTCCCACGTCGGCCGGTAATGGAAGTTGGTCGTCATCTGCAGGTCGTGCACGGCTTCTTGGTAGCGCGTGGCGGCCCGGCCTTTGCCGATCCGCGCTTCTAGATGATCGAAAGTCAGCCGTAGCGGTTCGATATGCGCAGTTTTAATCTCGACGGTCATTTTAAATTGAGCTCCTCGCAGCGCCCGGTTGCAGATTCCGTTTCGCGTTCATCGCCCCACACCCATTTGCGATAGTCATCATCCACCCGCCGGGCTAGCGCTGCGCTCAGCGTCACTGCGCGCTGATCCCGGCAGAATTCCGCGTAGGCGTGCGGCGGTAAAATCATTTCCAGATACAAAGAGGGATCACCGATGGCAAACTGAAATTCAATAAAGCCGCCGTGGGTGACACCCGTGACCCGTACGTAGCGGGTTTGTTCGTTCACCCGTTGCACCGCTGCGCCACTCATCGCCGCACTAACGGGGCGTGGCAGTTATCCAGCATGGGCCAGCGATTTTTTAACGCGAGATAAGCATCGGGGCGACGCCAATGAAAGCAGGCGAAAACCGGTTGAGGGTCGGAGTATCCAGGGTTCAACGCACTCACTCCCGATGGCGCACTAGCGCGACCCAATTTCAGGTTACAACGTTAAAAAAACTGGGCCGCGGTTGGTTATCAATGGCAAACGCGGCATGGCCCAATTGGGTGGTGTCCCAGGTGAGTGGGAGCAAGTCTGGGTAGTGGATATACCCGCCGGCAAAGACCTCGTTCCGATTGCCCGAGGGGTCATAGAAATAAATGGTGGCACCGCGCGTGATGCCATGGCGGGTCGGGCCTACCTCAACCGAAATATTGTGTTTTCCCATGATGTCGCCCGCGTGATAGACATCAGCGATGGAGTCCAAATGGAAGGAAACATGATGGAAGCCGCCCGGCTCGTTGCGGAGCACGAAGGCAATATCGTGTGGCTTGTTCGAGCAACACAAAAAAGTGGCGAGTTGCATGCCGCTGTCGTTATCGATGAGTTCTTCACCGAGATCAAAGTCTAGGACCTCGGTAAAAAACTGCGTGCTTTCGGCCAACCGCGGGCCAGCCAACAACACGTGATCGAGGCGCGATACCCGCATGCCGCGCACCACGCCCTCATCGGGCAGCACCCCGGGGTTACGGGTCGGCAGCGTGTTGCCGGTACGTTCCTTCTCGGCATAAAGCTGCATCAGGTGCCCGCCGGGTAATTCAAATTGAACCCGGCGACCGCTGTGCGGATAAGTGCCGGCCGGCAGGTGTTCGACCGTCAAACCGGCATCCTCAATGCGCTGCGTTAGCTGACTCAGCGTGGCCTCGTCGAACACTTTGAAAGCGAAATAATCCAAGCCCGGGCTAGCGGCCTCGCGCAGCACCAGACTGTGGTGGTCGTGTTCGTCCCAAGCCTTGAAATACAATCGCCCGGCATCAGCGACCGGTACTTCAATGAGACCGATATAGTCTGCGTAGTGACGTCGCGCCGCCGCCATATCCAACACGCGAAGCGCCACTTCACCAATGCGCAAAACACCTCGAATGGCCACTTCGATGCTCCTGACCGCACGCGGCGGTTAATGTCAGACAAATTTGATGCGAATGGATCCCAGGCTGTAGTACTGCACCACAATGCTATCGCCGGCGACCACATGGACCGCCGCCGTGATGCCACCGGTCAAAATGAGCGTGCCCGCTGGAATGTCAGCACCCAGCGCCGCACGCTGATTGGCCAGCATGGCGATGCTTTCCAAGGGATCACCCAACACGGCCGCGCCCGCGCCTAATTCCGCCACCGTGCCATTGCGCGTCAACACCACACCTTCGGTGATGAGGTCGATGTCGTCGGCGGCGCGTAACCGGCCACCCAACACATAGCCGGCCGCAGAGGTGTTGTCTGCCACCACGCTGGGCAGATCAAACTTGAACGCTTCAAAACGCGAGTCGATGATTTCGACCGCTGGCAACACAAAGTCGATGGCGGCCGCGGCCATCGCCGCCGTGCAGTCCGGGCCGCGCAGCGCGTGCTTGGTGACCACGGCGATTTCGGCTTCGATCCGCGGATGAATAAACCGCGCCACGGGGACTTCTGCGCCATCGCCGTAAGCGGCTTGGTCCGTAATAAAACCATGTAGGGAATCTGTGAGCCCCATTTGCAGCATTTTGGCGCGCGAAGTCAGCCCCATTTTGAGCCCCGTCACACGCGTGCCGCGCGCCTCCATGCGTGCGCGCAACGCCGCCTGCACGGCATAGGCGTCGCCGACGGTCATGGCGGGATAGTCGTTGGTGAGAACGGCAATGGTGTGGCGCTCTTGGGCGGCACGGTCCACCCGCTCGGCGAGTGCAGCGACGGTGGCGATATCCAGCGTGCGGGCTTCAAACACGGGCGGCTCCTTTGGCTTGTAGTTCAAGCGCGACTTGCTCGATTAGATCTTCTTGTCCGCCCACGGTCCGCAGGCGCCCCATCTCGGCGAGGATGTCACGCGAGGACACCCCGTAACGGGCGGCGGCGCGCTGCGCAAACAGCAAAAACGTGGAATACACGCCGGTATAGCCGATCAGCAATGAGTCACGATCTACCCGTATTTGCTGATCCATGATGGGCAGTACGCGGTCCTCTGCCACATCCATGATGGCGTAGAGATCCACGCCCGTTTCAATGCCCATGCGCTGACACACGGCCACGAAGACTTCTAGCGGTGTGTTGCCCGCACCGGCGCCCAAACCAGCCGCCGAGCCATCGATGCGCGTCGCCCCGGCAGCCACCGCCGCCAACGAATTGGTGACGCCAAGAGACAGATTATGGTGGCCGTGGAAACCAATTTCGGTGGTGGGTTTTAGCACGCGTCGCAGGGCGGCGATGCGCGCGGTGACATCCTCCGGCAACATGTAACCGGCGGAGTCCGTGCAGTAAATCGTTTGCGCGCCATAAGACTCCATCAAGAGTCCCTGCGCGGCCAGCGCTTCGGCGTCGATCAAATGGGCCATCATGAGAAAACCCACGGTGTCTAACCCCAGTTCCAGCCCAGCCTTGATATGTTGTTCAGAGACGTCGGCCTCGGTGCATAGCGTCGCCACGCGCACCGTATGGATGCCGCAATCCGCGGCGACTTTGAGGTCTTCCACCGTGCCAATGCCGGGAATGAGTAACACCGAAACCTTGGCCTGTCGCAGCTTCGGCACCACATGACGAAGATATTCTTCGTCAGTGTGGGTCGGAAAACCGTAGTTGATCGACGCACCGCCCAAACCATCACCATGGGTGACTTCAATCAAGGGCACGCCGGCGGCGTCCAGACCACAAGCGATAGATTCCATCTGCGCCAGCGAAATCTGGTGGCGCTTAGGATGCATGCCATCGCGCAGGCACATGTCGTGAAGTTTAATGCGCACGGGTTTGTTCATCACGCCGCCTCGCCAGTCATAAAAGCGAGCGTTCCCGCCGCCAAGCGTTGGGCAAACATCTCGCCGGTGCGCAGCGCCGCGGCCGTCATGATGTCGAGATTTCCCGCATAGCGCGGCAGATAATCGCCCAGCCCCGCTACTTCCAAGAAAGTAGAGACGCGATTCTCATCAAACACCGGACCTTGCTTTAACGCATAACCTGGCACGTAGCGCTGCACTTCGCTCACCATCGCCAAAATAGAAGCCCGAATGGCGGCCTCGTCAGGCGTGGTCTGCGTGAGGCAATGCACGGTGTCGCGCATCAGCAGCGGCGGCTCCGCAGGATTTAGAATAATGATGGCTTTACCTTGCGTGGCACCGCCCACTTGTTCGATACCGCGGGCGGTGGTGCGCGTGAATTCATCGATGTTTTTGCGCGTCCCCGGGCCTGCCGATTTGCTGGCCACCGTGGCAATAATTTCCGCGTATTTGACGGGTTGCACGCGCGAGACGGCATACACAATGGGGATGGTGGCCTGCCCACCGCAGCTCACCATATTGACGTTAGTGACTTGGCGCGCCATGTGCGCTTCTAGGTTGACGGGTGGCACGCAGAACGGGCCGATCGCCGCCGGCGTGAGGTCGATCATGAACACCCCTGCTGCGTGCACTAGTCGGGCGTTTTCGGCGTGTACATAGGCCGATGTGGCATCAAAGGCGATGCGCACCTCGTCTGCTGCAAAGTGCGGGAGTGCTGCGGCGATGCCCTCGCTGGTCGTTTTAAGGCCCGCCGCGCGGGCGCGTGCCAGTCCTTCGGAAGCCGGGTCTAGGCCCACCATCCAGACGGGGTTGAGCCATTCGCTGCGCAAGGCCTTGACCAATAAATCCGTGCCGATGTTGCCGGATCCGATGAGCGCACAATTGATTTTCTTCATCGTTACGCTGTCCTTAGATGAAATCTGCCACGAGCCGACCCAGCCCACCCACGGCGAGCTCCATCCGGTCGCCCGGCACGATGGGGATGAGGGGCACTAGCGAGCCCGACAAAATCACGTCGCCCGCTTTTAGGCCCACGCCGTAGGCACCCAGTGTATTGGCCAGCCACGTGACACAGTTCACAGGCGAACCCAGCGCAGCCGCGCCAGCGCCGGTGGCGACCAATTCGCCGTTCTTCCACACCACCATGCCGCAGGTGACGAGGTCCACCGCGCGGGGATCCACCAGATGATCCGAAATCATGAACAAGCCGCACGAGGCGTTGTCGGCCACGGTATCTTGGATTTTAATTTTCCAGTCGCGCACGCGGGAATCAACAATTTCAAAACTCACCGCGACGCCGGCGGTGGCGCGCAGCACATCCACGTTGGTCACCCCCGGACCTTGCAGGTCGGCCTTCAGCACGAAGGCAATTTCTCCTTCAGCGCGCGGCGCAATGAGCTCGCGAGAGATGGGAATGGGTTGGCCCGGCGCGCAACGCATGCTGTCGGTGAGAAAGCCGAAGTCGGGTTGGCCGACGTTGAGCATCTCCTGTACGGCGCGGCTGGTCACGCCTATTTTTTTACCGATGACGCGCTCACCGGCGGCCTCGCGACGGGCCAGCAGGCCGAGGGAAATTTGGTAGGCCTCATCGATAGTGAGGTCGGGGTCGCGCTCGGTCAGGGGTGCGACCGCGCGCCGGTCACGCAACGCGCGGTAAAGTTCGTCGCTGTAGCGTTCAATGCGGGAGAGTTGGTTCATGGGTTCAATACCTAATGCAGATGTTGCGCAGTTCTGTGTAGAACTCCAAAGAATGCACGCCGCCCTCGCGGCCAATGCCCGAATGCTTCATGCCACCAAAAGGCGTGCGTAAGTCCCGCAGAAACCAACTGTTGACCCAACAAATCCCGACTTCCAATTGCGCCGCCACGCGGTGAGCGCGCGACAGATCGCGCGTGAACACCACGCCGGTCAGGCCGTAGGCCGTATCGTTGGCCACGGCGAGCGCTTCGGCTTCGGTATCAAAGGGCGAGATATGGCAGCAAGGACCAAAAATTTCTTCGCGGTTAGTGCGGGCATCTGCGGGCAGGCCGGTCCAGATGGTGGGTTGAATCCAAGCCCCGCCAGCCAACGCCGCGGGCATGTCTGGGATGCCACCACCGGTAACCACCGTGGCGCCTTCAGCCACCGCGAGTTGGTAATAGCCCAGCACTTTCTCGCGATGTAATTGGCTGATTAGCGGCCCCAGCGTCACGCCGGGTTCATCTGGCGGACCAATTTTTAGCTGCTCGGTGGCCGCTTTCATCCGCGCCACAAATTCGGTAAACAGCGGGCGCTCGACGTAAATGCGCTCCGTTCCCAAACACACCTGCCCGCAATTAACAAACGTGCTGCGGATGATGGTAGGAATGGCTTCGTCGAGATCAGCGTCGGCGAAAATTAGCGCGGGATTTTTACCGCCCAGTTCAAAGGATACCGAGCGCAGGCCTTTCGCCGCGGCGCGCATGATGGTTTCGCCGGTGCCGCTTTCGCCGGTAAAGGTAATGCCATCCACGCCGGGATGCTCTGTGAGATAGGCCCCTGCGGAATCTGGCCCAAAGCCATTCACCACGTTATAGACCCCGGGCGGCACGCCGGCGGCGTTCATCACCTCACCCAAAAGCGTCGCGGTGAGCGGGGTTTCTTCCGAGGGCTTCACGATGACGGTGTTACCGCAGGCCAAGGCCGGGCCCACTTTCCAGGTCATCAGCAGCAGCGGCAAATTCCACGGACAGACCACGGCGATCACGCCACGCGGCACGCGCAGCGCGTAGTTCAGTGCGGTGGCACCATCGGGGGTGTCCATGGTGAAGGCTTCCGTGGGCACGTTTTTGACCAAATCGGCAAAGACCCGAAAGTTGGCCGCGCCGCGTGGAATATCCACATGCCGGCAGGTATCACGGGGCTTGCCCGTGTCGAGGCATTCGGCGTCGACAAATTCGTCGAAACGTTGCTGGATGCCATCGGCCACCCGATGCAAAATCGCCATGCGCTCGGCCTGTGGCATACGGCCCCAGGGCCCCTTGAGGGCAGCGCGTGCGGCCTTGACGGCGGCCTCGACATCGGCCCGGCCGGCTTCGTGGATGATCGCCACCTGGCGGCCATCCACAGGGCTGACACCGGCGAACGTGCGGCCTGCGCGGGAGGGCTCAAAGCGCCCGTCGATAAAATTGAAAACTTCGCGGTAGGCGGCCGGCGTGGCGGTCTGCGACATAGTGAATGCTCTCCCTAGCAGCGCAATCGACGGTGATGTCCAGAGCAGGCTCTGGCAGTCGGCCAACAGCATCGCGCAGGGTGCGGCTGGCCGATTTTTTGGTTTGATGCTAGCAGTATGCGCAAGCCCGAACTAGCACAGGTGCGGCGCTGCTCGGCGTACCCACCAGCCCCTAGACAGCAAGCTAGACCGGGCGCAACCGCAGGTCGTAATCCACCGTACAAAAAGGCTGGTCGAGATGGCGACCATCAGGCGCCACACCCGGGCCGTGGGGGTGGAAGGTGGCAATTAAGCCATCGCTCACCCCAAACACGGCGTCGCTGTGCAAATGGGGACTGTCGGCGGCGAAAATTTGGGTGGTGACGGTTTCCGCGCCCGGCGCGCTGGCAATGAAATGCAGATGCCCCGGACGCATCGATGCCCGCCCCAGCGCGCGCAACATTTCACCCACAGGTCCATCCGTGGGCACGGGATAATCGGCGGGTTTGATCGACCAAAACGCGTAACGGCCATCGGCGCCGGCGCGCACTCGGCCGCGGGCGGCGGGCACCAGCGGACCGGGCCGTTGCACGTCGTACCAACCCTCGCCATCGCTAGACCAAATATCGAGCGCCGCACCCGCCAGCGGCCGGCCGGCGGTATCACGGACCATGCCGCGATACAGCGTTGGGATACCTGCCACACCCACGGCGAGGTCGCTGCCTGAGGGATAGTCGGGCATGGCGGGCACATAAAATGGCCCGAGCACCGAGGACTCCAGCGAGCCTTCGGTCGCCGGATGATTTACGGCGATCACCAACGAGGAAAGTCCCAAGGTGTCGGATAGCAGAATGAACTCCTGCCGTGTCTCGCTGCAGTTTTTACCCGTGCGAGTGAGGAAATCGATGGCGGCCAGCCACTCCGCTTCGGTTAGCGCAACCTCGCGGGTGAAATCGTGCAGATGCTGGATCAGCGCTGTCATGATCTCGCGGAAACGCGGCGTGACCTCCTGCGTCATGCGCGCCAAGACGGCGGCGGTAAGCGTGTTGACATTGAGGTCGCTCATACAAAATTCCTTATTTTGGCGCAGTGGAGGGCAGCGGGTTCTGGTGCTCAACACAACACCCGCGCCGCTCGCAGGTGAAAGCTGGACCTCTCGGCGCCAAGTGTTGTGGGCTGGTCAACACCAGCACCCGATACCCAGCCTAAGACCGCACCAGCAGACTAGCACCGGCTGGTCGCGGGTCAAAAGCTCAACGTTAGGATTTCTCAGTCGGCTTGAATTTGTTGCAACCGCACACTTCAGAGCAACCCGTGCCCCCGCTATTCCACCAGGACGGTGGGTGGGCTTACGCGTCGCGCTGGCGAGGTGGGGGGATCACGCACAACCCCACCACCGCCACCACGCCCATCAAAGCCGCGAAGCCGGTTTGCGGCCACCAGATCATGATCAGCCCCGCGAGCGCGGGGCTGATGGCAGCCCCAATGGCATAGGCAAAGACCAGCGCAGCGGTGGCGCCCACCAACGCCACGCCCGCATAAGCACGGCTCACATCGATCATCGCCAAGGTGTAAATGCCAGCGCCCGCCACGCCCCACAGGAAAGCCGCCACCCACAACACTGAGGGAATCAGCGTATTAAACAGCAACAACACCGCGGCACTTAAAGCGAGCCACGCACAGATTCGCAGGAGACGCTGCGTCGGATAGCTGTCGGCCAGCCAGCCTAAGGGAAACTGCACCACCAGACCGCCAACCCCTAGTACCGCCACCAAAGCGGCGGCAGCGCGGCCGCTGAGCCCATCCGCCAGCGCCTCCACCGGGAGGAAAGTCGTGGGTCCGCTCTCTAGGGTTCCGGCAATCAGCGCCGCCAGCAGCAACACCGGGCGCTCGCGCTGCAAACGCCGAAAGGCGCCAGCGGCGGCGTCGCCAGGGGGTGCGGGGAGCTCGGCCAAGCCAACAAGACACAGTAGTCCGGTGGTCAACAACACGGCGGCGACCACCAGCGGCGCCACGCCGGCGGTGCCCGTCAAGGTGAGCAGCAGCGGGCCCAAAACAAAACAGGCGCCCACCATGGTCTGAAACGCGCCGATGACCGCGCCCCGGCGATCCGCGGGTGCGGCACCCGCGACATAGGCCTCGGCGGTTACCCAGCGCAAGCCACCAAACACGCCCATCACCAGCACCGCCAACAGCCACGCCAGCGTGTGCTCGGTAAGCCCCAACACAGCCACCCCAAGCAAAGGCGAGAACCCCGACAAAATATACAGGCGGCGTAGCCCAAAACGCCGCGTGCAGCGGGCGGCAAAAGGGGTCACAGCGAAAATTGCGACATACAACGCCGCGCCAAACAGACCGATCAACCAAGACGGTTCGCCGCGCGCAGCGAGGCGCACGGTCAGCACCGGCATGAGCATCAAGACGCCCGTGAGTTCGCAAAAAGTTGAACCAAATATTCTGATCAGTGTCATTTAAGCGTCGCTCAATAAGTGCTTGAATGGCGTTACAGTGGGTAGGCCCGAGCGCCTCTGTTCATCCCTCTCTGCTGCCGCCTTGGCCGCGTGATCCTATAAGGAACTCCACATGCACATTTTAAAGAAATCCCTGGTCGCACTGCTGGTAACAGCGCCGCTGCTCACGCTGGCTGCCGAACCAGCGCCGCCGCCGGGCGGACAGTCGATGGGACTGGCCAAGCCCCAGGACCGAGGAAAACGTTGCGAGAACATGAAAGGCCATGGCGGTAAAGAGGACCGTGGTCCGAAGTGCGGTGGACAAGGCATGATGATCCCCACGCTACCCCCTGGGAACGAAAAACAGCAGTTGCTCATGCAGGCTGAAATTCAACAAAAAGTGGCCGAAATTATCGCGAAATACGCCCAACAACTGCCTTAATTGCGGCGCGGGGGTTTAGTCTAACCGCTCCTCGCGCAGGCGATCGTCGCCGACTAGCAAGGCCTGTAGTTCGGCGGCGGTTTCCGGGGGGTTCGGCGTTTTGGCCACAGCCTCTTTATAGGCCACGTGGCCTAACGCCAACTCGTGTTCGTCGTGAGATTTGAAGGTGGACACCGCCTGATTAGCCTGCCGCCGCGACAGCCCCAAGCCCTCTAAGAGTTGCTCGGTCAGCAATAGACTGGAGTGATAGGTTTCCCGTTGGATGTGGGTAACGCCCAGATCCATCAGCCGGAAAACATGCTGTCGATCACGGGCTCTCGCAAAAATTCTCACCGCAGGAAAATGCCTGCGCAGCAACTCTGCTAGGCGCACGGAGGCGTCTGGGTCGTCGATCGCCACCACCACAAACTGCGCCCTAGCCACACCTGCCGCCTGCAATAAAGTCAGGCTCACCGCATCACCGCTATAGGCGTCACCATCCCAAGCAGGGCCCACGTTAATTTTTGCCGGGTCCATTTCTAGCGTGACGAAGGGTATTTTTTGCATCCGTAGGATGCGACCAGTAATTTGACCAAACCGTCCAAAGCCGGCAATCACGACTTTGGGTTCAGCGTGGTCGTCGCCGGCTGAGGATGGATCCAGTGCGGGCGTGCCGGCGAACTGACTGGCGAGGGCATACACAAAAGGCGTCAACGCCATGGATAAGGTGACCACCAGCATGACGAATTCGGCCTCACGCACCATTAACAAGTCGTGGGTACGCATCACACCAAACAAAATGAAGGCAAACTCCCCGCCCTGTGACAACGCAGCAGCGAGCTTCAAAGCGGTGCGGTGAGGGAGACGGAAACCGCGCGCAATCCCATATAAGAGCAAGATCTTGACGCCCATCAGTGCCAGTACGCCACCGACCACCCACAGCGGCATTTCGACCAACAGGCCTAGATTCGCCGACATCCCCACCGCAATGAAAAAGAGCCCCAGCAGTAAGCCTTCAAACGGCGCGATGCAGGCTTCCAGCTCGTGGCGATGATCGGAATCGGCCAGCAGCACGCCGGCGAGGAAAGCGCCCAAGGTGACGGACAAACCCAAAAAGTCCATGAGCAGTGAGGTGGCGATAACCACCAGCAGGGCGGTCGCGGTGAACAGTTCCCGCACCCCCGTGTTGACCACTATGGTAAATAGCGAGCGTACCAAGAAGCGGCTAATCACGAACAAACCCACGACGACCAGCAACAGTTTAGCGAAGGTGTGCAACGGGGTTAGCCCCGCCAGCCCCGTTGGCGCCGCCAGCAGCGGCACCAGCGCCAGCAGGGGAATGACGGCAATATCCTGAAACAGCAAAATGGCAAAACTCGCCCGCCCGTGCGACAACGCGAGTTCGTTCTTCTCCGCCATGAGTTGCAACACGAAGGCGGTAGAGGACATCGCCAGACCGCAGCCAACCAAGCCTGCCACGGGGAGGCTCAGTCCGCAGGCCCAAGCCAAGCCGGTGAGGACCAGCCCCGTGAGGCCTAACTGCGCGCTACCCATGCCAAAGATGGCGCGCCGCATAGCCCATAATCGGCTGGGTTGTAGCTCCAGGCCGATGAGGAATAACAGCAAGATCACGCCAAATTGGGCGCGCTGGTGCGCCGCTGCGAGGTCCCCGATGAGCCCCAAACCAAAAGGCCCAATGACAATGCCCGCCAACAAATAGCCCAGCACGGCCGCAAAGCCCAAGTGCTTCATCAAGGCCACTAACAGCACGGCAGCCGCCAAATAAATGCCGATGTCGTGTGGATTACTCATGGTGTACGTTCCTTATCCCAGTCTCTTACACTCCCTAGCATAAGATGTCTCGAGAGGATTGCTGCCATGAAATTTGGCCTGATGTATAGCTTCGTCACCCCCGCCAATGGCGCCATCAGCCATCAGGCCACTTTTCGCGAGCTAGATGCGCTGTTGCCCTTGGCCGAATCGTTGGGGTTCTACTCGTTGCACACGACCGAACACCACTTCCAGCACAACGGCTGGGCGCCAAGTCCGCTATTGGTGCTCGCGCACGCCGCCGGACTAACCCGGCGAATGCGACTGGCTACCAATGTGCTGCTGCTACCGCTCTACGATCCACTGCGGCTGGTAGAAGATGTGGCAACGCTCGACAACCTCAGCAATGGCCGCCTGACACTGGGCGTATCGCCCGGCTATGTCTCAGAGGAATGTGCTAGCTATGGCGTGCCCTACGCCGAACGCTTTGCCCGTAGCGAAGAAATACTCGACATCCTGCAGGCCGCCTGGCGCACGGAAGAACTGTCTTTCAATGGCCGTTATTTTCGGATCCCACGCACGCGGATCGTGCCCCGGCCGGTGCAGGCCGCCATTCCCCTGTGGTATGGGGTGTCGGGGCCAAAACTCCTGCGCCGTGCGGCACTGCGCCGCTGCCCAGTCACCGCCTCACCGCGCCATACTTTGGCCGAATTGCAGTCTCACTACGCACGCTTTGATGCGGCGGCCGCGGCAGTTGGCTTTGCCACCCCTGAGCGGCCGATCATTCGCGAAGTATTTGTGGCCCCCACCATGGCGCAGGCTGAGGCGCTGGCGGGGCCAGCCATCACGGAACTCTTTGGCCTGTACAGCCAGAAATCCGCCGCCGGCGAGCGCCAACTGCGTAACGATCACGGCGAGTTGGTGACGGATGCCGCTATGCTCGATTTTCGCAATTTTTCCTCACGCTATATTTTGGGAGATCCGATGAGCGTGATCGAACAACTCGCGCAACTCACCGCCGCCATCGCGCCTAGCGAAATCATCTGTCGCATGCAGCTACCCGGCATCCCCACCGACGCTTTTCGGCAGTCGTTACGCCTGTTTGGCGAGCAGGTCATGCCCGCGCTGGCGTGAGTTATGGGGGTAAGCCGGGTCACCAAGACGCCCCGGCCCTCGGCAAAGGGCCTAATTGGGTTAGCATATCCCCGCCTGATTTCACCGGTTTGGAGGCCTGCCTATTATGATTCGCTGCACCGTGACCCAGTTCACCACGGACCGCACCCTGCCCCCGGCCGAACTGGCGGTGGCCGTGGAAACGCGCGGGCTAGACGGGATATTTTTTCCCGAACACACCCATCTGCCGGTGGCTTCGCGCTCCCCATTTTTCGAAGGCGGGATCCTGCCCGAACCCTATCGCCGTACCAGCGATCCGTTCGTGGCCTTGGCGATGGCCGCCGCCGTCACCGAGCGGATTCGACTGGGTACCGGCATCTGCCTGTTGACCGAACACGACCCCATCACGCTGGCCAAAACTGTCGCTACCCTCGACCACCTCTCCGGGGGCCGGGTAACTTTGGGCGTCGGGGCGGGTTGGAATCGCGAGGAGTTGGCTAATCACGGCACCGTCTACGAACGGCGCTGGGCCGTGCTGCGTGAGCGTGTGCTGGCCATGCGCACGATTTGGCGCGAAGAAGAACCCGAATTTCACGGCGAATTTGTGGACTTTGGCCCGATGTGGTCTTTCCCCAAACCGCAGCAAAAGGGTGGGCCACCGATCTGGATCGGCGCCAACTCCCCCCACGTGCCCGACCGAGTGGCTGACTACGCCGACGGCTGGATGCCCATCCGGGGCCGCGGTAACGGCGAGGATTTAGCCCGCCTGCGGGCCGCCTGTGAACGCCGTGGGCGGCGTTTCGAGGACCTCCAAGTCGCGCTTTTCTACGCACCTGAAGACGAATCAGACTGCGCAGCGTATGCACTGCAGGGCTACTCCGAGCTCATCTTCGCGCTGCCCTCGGGAGACCGCGAAGCGGTGCTCCCAAAGCTGGATCAAATTGCCTCACTTGCCGCCCGCCTACGCGCCGGCTAAACGCTTAAAAGACTGAGAGAGACTACGTATGAGCACTACCGACAACGCCTTAGATGAATCCGTATTGCGCGATAGCGCCAGCGCCTTTTGCGCTAAATCAGCCCCAGTGGCACGGCTGCGTGCGTTACGCGGCGGCGAACCGGCGTATTCAGAAATCTTGTGGCAAGAAATGGTAGAGCTCGGCTGGACGGCCATCCTAGTACCCGAACGGGCTGGTGGTTTAGGGCTGGACTTGCGCGCGATGGCGGTGGTGCTGCGGGAGCTCGGGCGGGTTGCCGCGCCCGAGCCCCTATTGGAATTTGCCGGGCTCTCAGCCCTGGTGCTGGGTGCGCTGGACAACGTGGCCGCAGATGTACTGGCCGAACAAATCGCCCAAGGCGCCGCCCTCGTGGCCACTGCTTGGCAAGGTCACGCCCGCGAACCGCGCGTGGAATGGGCCTCGCTACAGGCTAGCGACCACCTCGGCGGGCACTTACTGAATGGCTGCAAATTCGGCGTCGCACACGCAGACTCCGCGACCCACCTCGTGGTACCTGCACTGTTCGCTCAGGCCCCGAGCCTATGGGTGGTGGCAGCCAATGCTCCCGGGCTTACGCGGCGCACACAACTGCTCAGCGATGGCTCAACCCTCACGGAATTCGATTTCAACAATGTCCAGCTGACGAGGGCCGCACTACTCGCGAGCGGCCCGCTAGCCGAGGCGGCGCTGGATCGTGCGCTAGACGGCACCGCGATTCTGGCGGCGAGCTACTTGGCCGGCCTCGCGCGCGAAACGCTGGACATCACCCTGCAGTACCTCAAAACCCGCAGCCAATTTGGCCGCCTCATTGGGGCTTTTCAGGCGCTCCAACACCGTGCCGTGAATCTCTTTATTCATACCCAAATCACCGATGCCGTAGTGGACGAAGCCAGCCACGGCTGGGCCACAGCAACCCGCCGTGCCGACCAAATCCACCTCGCCAGCCGCGCCAAACATCGCGCCAGCGACACCGCGCAACGGGTCACCCGCGACGCCATCCAAATGCACGGCGGGATAGGTTTCACCGACGACTGCAACGTCGGGCTTTATCTAAACCGCGCCTTGGCGATCGGTGCCGCGTTTGGCAATGCCACCTGGCATGCGCGTCGTTTGGGCCAGCAAGGCGAGCGACACAGCACCGACAGCACCCCGCGCCAACTCGCCGCAGAGCCTCAGGATGGCGACTGGAATCAGCTCTCGGATGAAGACTTTCGCAGCATCATTCGCCACTGGTTTGAACGCGAATATCCGGCTGATATGCGTTTCACACCGCGCCGCATGCATTGGCATGAAGTCCGCGACTGGTACCAAAAATTGGTCGCTCGCGGCTGGGCGGCACCGGGCTGGCCGCGTGAATACGGCGGCATGGGCCTCACGCCCGCCAAGCTGCTCGTGTTCATGGAAGAACAAGAACGTTGGGGCATCGCACGCACACCCGACATGGGCGTCATCATGGTGGGGCCGTTACTCATCCGGCACGGCACGCCCGAGCAGCGCGCACATTACCTACCCAAAAGTCTCTCGGGTGAGTACATCTGGTGCCAGGGTTATTCCGAGCCCAACGCCGGTTCGGATTTAGCCAGCCTGCGCATGGAAGCCGTGGTGGACGGTACCGACTTCGTGGTGAACGGCCAAAAAATCTGGACCACGCTAGCGCAGGACGCCAGCCATATTTTCTTGCTGGTTCGCACGGATAAACAGGCCAAAAAACAGGCGGGCATCAGTTTTCTGCTGGCCGACATGCAAAGCCCCGGCATTACCGTGCGGCCCATCCGCAACCTGGCCGGACACGAAGAATTCTGCGAGGTTTTTTTCGACAACGTGCGCGTGCCGCAGGTCAACTTGGTGGGGGCACCCAACCACGGCTGGACGATGGCCAAGGCGTTACTGTCGTTCGAACGAATCTTTTTAGGCAGCCCCAAACAGTGCCAATACGCCTTGCGGCGGGTGGGCGAAGCCGCCTCCCACAGCGGTCTGCTGGAAGACCCTGCTTTTCTCGAGCGCTATACCAAACTCAAACTGGATGTCTTCGATCTGGAAACGATTTACGCCTGTTACGCCGATCAGGTGAAGCGCGGCGAAACGCTAGGGCCGGATGTCTCCATGCTTAAAGTGTGGGCGACGGAAACTTTCGCCGCCCTCACCGAACTGGTCATCGAGGCGGCAGGTTCACAAGGTGCAGTCGTCGACAAGGCCCTTTTTGGCACGGCGGAAGTAGAATTTATGAGCCTCTTTTACAATGCCCGACCCGCTACTATTTACGGCGGCAGCAACGAGATTCAGCGCAATATTCTCGCCAAAGCGGTGCTGGGTTTGCCCGACGCCTAGCGCCTGAGCAGGCCCCCCAAGCGGGGCCGCAGCGGGTTGGGGTTGCGCGGGTAAAACCGCGTCAAACCTCAACCGCCCGACGCAATCCGCCGCTCGCTTAAAGTGGCGCGGCGGAGAGATCGAGCACCAACGTGGGATATGGCAGATAGCGCTCGACGCGGCACGTGACACCGCCCACGGTCTTGCCATCAACCGAGCGGTGCTGCCATACCGGATCACGGCCCGTAAACGGCTCGCTCATCACGCTTGAGAGCTTTGCCTCCACGATGTCACGCGCTGCGGTGCAGTCGGAAAGACTGGAATAGGCGCGCTCGGCATGCACCCGGCTGACGGTTAGCGTGGCCGTCTGCACCGTGAGTTCGCTGTCCACAAAGATGCGCTTTATTTGCGTATCCATCAGCGGCACCCGCATCGTAAAAACCTCCGTCGTCACCGCTGGCTTGCCGTAGCTGTAGGAATGCGGCAGCAGTGCGCCGGCCTGAGCACCAAAGCCCATCACGTAACGGGCGTCTTCCGCGCTCGCGTTAAGAGCGGCCAAGCTCGCGCAAGCCGCGAGTAATAGTGGATAGACAACGTGCTTCATCGTGGAGTTTCCAAAGTACCGCCTGCGGGCTAGGCGCAGGACGGTGGTGGGTTTTAATAGCCGCCGACGCACCTGCGTCGGGGCAATCCTTCGTTTGTGGGGAGACCCCATAGGGCCTCAGCAGCCACATCAACGATCCGGGAACACCGGCATCACTTCACGGGCAAAGAGTTCAACGCTGGCTTGAGCGTCGCGCCCACGTATTCCCGGCATGTGCATCCAGCACACCATTTCGGTACAACCGAGGCCGTCACGGTATTTCGTGATTTCCTCGATGGCAAACTCTGGCGTGCCCACGATGTAGCGTTGTTTGAAGGTGTCGAAGCTCACTTGGTTATGGTCGGTGATCACACTGCCATCATCGTTACGCAGATTGCGATCCCCGGCCGCGGACGCCCGGCCGTAAACCTCCCGGTAGAGATGCTCGATGGCCGGTGCGGCCAGCGCCTCCGCCTGCTGCTGCGTAGGGGCGACGAAAACCTGACGAATAATGGGCTTGGTAGGAATCGTCCAGCCGATTTCGCGCGCCGCATCCTCGTAAGGCACATAGTGCTCACGCAGTTCTTCAACCCCGTGGCGGGGCGACATAATTTGAATCGCGTGTCGCTTGGCTGCCCGGCGCAACGAGGCCTTTGCCGACACCCCGTACCACAGCGCCGGGTAGGGCTTTTGGAACGGCTTGGGCGTCATTACCGTGCGCGGCACTTGATAATATTTGCCGTTGAATTCGAATTCGTCTTGGGTCCAGGCGGTGATCATGAGATCTAGCGCTTCTTCAAAGCGCCCTACCCGCTCGGCACGTGGAATGCCGTGGGCGGCGAATTCTTCCGCCACATAGCCCGGTGCCACGCCCAGAATAATCCGACCTTGCGCAAGGTTATCGAGCACCGCGATGTCTTCGGCCAGTTTCAGTGGTGCATACATCGGCAACAGCAGGACCGCCGTCCCAATTTTCATGGTTTTGGTCACTGCGGCCGCCGCGCCCATCACCGGCACCGGTCCCGGACACAGTCCGTCCGTTTTGACATGGTGAGTGGCGAGATACATCGAGTGGTAGCCAAGTTCCTCCGCGCGAGGCAAGCATTGCAGCATGTCCTGATAAGGTTCATGCCACGGAATGCCGCAGCCGGGCGGCAACTGAAAAGTAAATAACAATCCAAATTTCATCAGCTTATTCCCAAGGACTAGACGGTTACGGGCGCAATTTTGCAGCCCAACGAGTGGAGGCGTTGGTGAATGGCGCTGGCCACTTCCACGCAGTTAGGACCATCGCCATGGATGCACAAGCTTTCGGCATCCATGCTGACTAACGAGCCATCCATGGCTTGGACTTTGCCGGTCTTGACGTAGCACTCCACCTGCGAGGCCGCAAAGGCGACATCGGTGACGTGTTTGTGACGTTGGATGACCAGCGATCCATCCGCGGCGTACTGGAGGTCGGGATAAATTTCGCCCACCACCCGAATACCAAGCTGTTTGCAGGCCGTCGGCAGCGCCGCGCTGGTGGGCGCCGGCCAGTACAGCATGGGTGCATCGGATAACTTAAGAATGGCTTCGGCCACCGCCTGCGCCAGTTCTTCGTTGGTTTTGAGCACGGAATAGAAAGCACCATGCGGCTTGATGTGGTGGAGCTTCAGGCCCTCCATCAACAATGACGCTTGGAGCGCGCCAACCTGATACACCACATAGGCGTAGGCGTCTTCGGCGGTGATGTTCATCGCACGCCGGCCAAAGCCCAACAAATCGGGTAGACCGGGATGCGACCCCACCGCGATGCCGTGCTGTTTCGCCAGCTTCACGGTGTTGATCATGGTCACCGGATCGCTGGCGTGAAAACCGCACGCCACATTGGCGGTGGTGATGTAGGGCATCATTCCCTCGTCATCGCCCATGTGCCAGTTACCAAAGCTTTCGCCCATGTCACAGTTGATGTCCATTTGCTGGCGCATGTGTCGTTCCTCAAGAGTTTAGTGGGGCGATTTTAAGCCAGTGCCGCGAGGCCAACCAGAAGCTAGTGAAGAGTAATCAAATTTTCTGTCCTTTAGGGGATGATGATCCGGCGTAAACCGTCTATCATGCGCCCCCTACGCGCCCGTAGCTCAGCTGGATAGAGTACCTGGCTACGAACTAGGGGGTCGGAGGTTCGAATCCTTCCGGGCGCGCCAGACATAAAAAACCCGGCTTAATGCCGGTTTTTTTATGTCTTGAGGGTCTGGAGGCAGAGTCGAACCTCCACAGGTTCGACGGGCTCGCAACGCGAGTCCGGACGCACGCAGTGCGCCCCGCAGGGGTGAACAAACGCCCTAGCGTTTGTGAATCTATCCTTCCGGGCGCGCCAAAAAAACCTAAACCGGCTTAATGCCGGTTTTTTTATGTCTTGAGGGTCTGGAGGCAGAGTCGAACCTCCACAGGTTCGACGGACTCGCAACGCGAGTCCGGACGCACGCAGTGCGCGGGCATTGGAGGTGGCGACGGATCTAGGGGATTGGTTGAAGCCCGCTACCGCTACCCAGAACAAACGAGCCATTAATCCAGGCCGCCCTCGGTTGAATTTGATTCTCGAGGGAAGCTCCTAGCGCTACGCGAGCCTCCTCTAGGTCAAACGACGCCGGCGGAGAAGGAACGACGGATAGCGCGTTCAAGACCATGAAGGTCCTGAACGGAGGCTTGAGAACACAAGTGGGCGAAATCGCCCCAGGGACTTACAAATGCAATCACAGTCTTTCGACTGCCTCACCCATTGAGATCGCGAAGGGTGCCTTTTGCCGCGATAAGCGTCGTGGCCACGCGTTGTTCATTGGGTGGCGATTCTAGGGAAAGCCAGACCTGGCGGAAGCCGGAATCAGGACCGCTGTGGGGTCTGATTCCGCGCAGCCCGGCGAGTGCGGTTGGCGCAGCGCTGGGCGTCGTCCTCAGAGGGTCCTTGCGTCAAACGCTGGAAAACCTTGGTACCAATTGGCGCAGTCGTCCTCGTCCCTACTGTGGAGGGTAGGGACGAGAACGGTCGGTCAGTCGGAGCAGGCGACGCCCCAAGCTCGATGCCAATCAATTGGCGGCTATCCAACAGGGAAACGGTCCCGTGAAACGCCTGCGGCAGTTCCCCGCTTGACCAAGGCCAGATTCGCTCCTAGCTTCCGTATCAAGAGTCACGAGTGAAAAGACCATGGCATCGACCTTTCCCGAAGTTGAATCACAAGCCCGAATGCTTTCGGAGTCGGAGCGCGCCCGATTGGCCCTGACGCTCATCGAGTCACTCGATCCGCTGGACGACGGCGATGTCGCCGACGCATGGCGAATCGAAATCGACCGCCGCTGGCGCGAAATTGAAAGTGGCACGGCAGTAACCATTCCCGCCTCCGAGGTGTTTGCGCAAGCCCGTAATGACCTGAAGTGACTGAAATCCAGTTTCACCACGGCGCGGCGCAGGAGCTGCGCGAAGCGGTGCGCTATTACGAGCGTCAGGTGGCTGGACTCGGGAATGCCTTCATTGCTGAAGTTGAGCGAACCACCGCACTGATTCTGGATCAGCCCCAGCATCGGCTCTGCGACGTGGCAACACTATCGCCAAATGCTGGTGAGGCGCTTCCCCTTCACCGTCGTCTACGGAACACGGGAAGGCATGCTTTATGTCATTGCCGTGGCCCATCAACACCGACGGCCACATTATTGGCGAGCCAGGGTGTGAGGACGGGTAGGGCCCTGCAGGTACTCAAGCCTGAACGCACAATTCAGAGCGACAATGCCCGAAGACCACTGCGGCAACGTTCATTCAGCCATCGTCTGCGCCAGCAGACCGCCTTTGGTCTGACCTACGATTCAACTTGTGGCAGAGTGCGCGCCGTGGGCAGGTGAACCGCTGCTGTAGCAGGAAGACATCGTCAATCGTTATGATGGCGCACCATGCGCCAGTTCGCCCTACCTCTGTGCCTCGCCTGCATGTTCGCCCTGCTCGGCGTCCTGCTCGGCGCGGTGCGCGACGCCGCACCGCCGAACGATCCCGGCCTGCTTTGGCCGCAACAGCCCGAATTGCAACCCTTTGCGCTGGACGACGCGCGGGGCGGCACGCTGGACCTGGAATCCCTGCGCGGCCATTGGTCGCTGGTGTTAATCGGCTACACCCAATGTCCGGACTGGTGCCCGACCACCCTCGAAACACTCGCCCAGACCAGCGCGGCGCTGGCTGACGAAGCGGCCTGGAAGGCGCGGGGCCAGGTGCTGTTCGTCTCCATCGATGCCGAGCGCGACACGCCCGAGCAACTCGCGCGTTACGTCGGTCATTTCGACGCCGGCTTTCGCGCCGCGAGCGCAGCACCCGAGCGCCTGCACTTCCTCACCACGCAGCTCAACATGCGCTACACCCGGCTGTCCGAGGGCGATGGGAGCCAGTGGTGGTACGACCACTCGGCGCACATGGCACTGATCGGGCCCAAGCTGCACATCGTGGCCTTGTTCGACCCGCCCCATGCCGCGCCGGCGCTGGCCGCGAGAATGCGCGCGCTGCTGCGCTACTTCGAGGATCCCGCGCGGCCCTATCGCCCCTGAGACGGCGTGTATTCACCCGCGATGTGGGGTAACCGCCTCCAAGTCGGCCCGCTTGGAATTGCATCAGCTAATTACTTATTTACGCTCGACCCCACCAACAAGGACGCCGCGCGTGCATTGCACGTCCCCGACGGTCCGCCACCAGACGCTCGAGCGTCAGCCGAGTTCAACCCTGTAGGTCGGATTTCAATCCGACATTCATTCCGGAGCACGAGCGGACGCCCTGGGATGAACGTCGGACTGAAGTCTGCCATTACGTTACAGAGCTTTGAGCGCTCGAGTCCGTCACCCCAGGATCGCTGACGGCGGATTCGCCACCAGAACACTGTCCGAACCGCCCTCGCCCAGCGAGCGTAAACGAAAACTTTCGCGGTAGTACGATGGCGTCATGCCAACATGACGCTTGAATAGCGTCCGAAAGAACGCCAGGTCAGCGTAACCGACCCTAGCTGCGATCTGGCCAATGGGTAACGCACCGATCTCCAGCAAACGTCGGGCAGAGTTCAACCGCATCTTCTGCAAGTAAATCTTGGGCGCATCACCAAACGCTTCCTGAAAGTGACGATAGAAGGTGCGCCAACTCATGCCGAACTGCTGCGCAAGCGTCTCGAAATGAATATTTTCGTGGAAATGGCCGACCAGCCAGTGCTCCACCGCGGTCATAGGGCCGACAGCTTTTGACGCGCAGCGCAGCAATGGTGGAGGCAACTGCTGGCGCACTCGGGGCAGATCGGCGAGGAACCATTGCGCACACTCGAGCATGATGTCGCGACCACAGAGGTGATGGACGAGGTAGAGCGTCAGGTCGACGATGGAACTCGTTCCGCAGCACGAATACATGCCCTGGTCTTCGACGACCATACGCTCGGCAGTCCACCGTACGGCGGGGTACTTTTTACGCACCTCGTCGACCATGCTCCAATGCATGGCGACGGTGCGGCCATTGAGCAGGCCTGCGTGCGCCAGGAGAATTTGGCTTGGGCAGACCGCGGCCACCAGCGCCCCGCGTGCCACTTGCTCACGGAGCCAATCGAACATCCCAATGCTGGCGCGTAAGCTTTCCTCTACGTTGCACGGCATACCGGACAAAAACACCACGTCCGCCGGTCGCGCGTCCGCAATGGAGCCATCGGGCGTGATGGTGACGAAATCACCGCACGTGACGGCCGCCCCATCCTGGGTGATGACAGAGATCTCGAAAGGCGGTGCTGGCCCGAAGCACCGAGCCGCAAACTCAAGCACCTCGAGCGGCGCTGAGGTGGTGGACGCATTTCCTCCGGCGAAAGAAACGAGAACTAGATGCTTGGGAGTGTGAGGTGGAGCATTCACTGTGTGACCTCGCGAACGACAATCGGAACGGTGGCGAATTCGACAGCACAATAAGTCGCTTTCGCCATCTTATGTAGCCTGCACCAGAGCCCCAGCATCTGTCATAGCCTGCACTGTCGATATTTCGCGCAACCCCACGCGCGAGGTTGCCACGGCGGCACTAAACCGAGGCGAGCAGCGGCATGACATGGCGAATCCAAGCTCCGCGCTTTTCGCTGCCCTGCCACTGGGTGCGCACCTGGAATTTGCTTCACGGCGGTCCGACGCCCAGCGTCCTGGCCCGCTCTGCAGGCACAAATGGCACCATTTGCGTCTTGGCGGTGCATGTGTGATCGCCGGCTCGTGCCGGCGATGGCGTAAGGCCGCCACATGATTGGCCGTGACGCGCGCAGCCCTGACTCCAGGGCCGCTGGTTACTTCGAACGAAATGCCGGTTGCGCTGCTGCGCCTCAATCGCCGTTACGATGGGCCGTCCTGGCTGGCGCACTCGCACTGCTCTTCACGCCCGTGTTGCCTGCTGTGGCCGCCGAGTCACTTTTCTCACCGGGCCTATTTGAGGCCTTGCACAATCACACCGAAGCGTTCGAGCAGCACAATCTAGCGCTGTGGACACCGATGCTGGTAGGTGGGATTGGCAGCATTCGGCCCGATCAAAGTGGCGAAGTACGCTACGGCAACTTGGCTGTTACCAGCGAGCCCATGTCGGCTTCGGGCCGACAGGTGCTCGGCATGTACGGGTTCGTTCAGACGCCGGGATCCTGAGCATCGGAAGGACACGGAGAGTATCGCTGGAGCGTCGCTGCCGACGAGCAGTTTGCGCTCGGCGGCGGACTTGCAGAACTCGATAACGGCCGCGATTACGGATATGCGAAGTTCGGCGTGCGCAGTCAGATCGGGAGCCTGCACTACCTTGGGTATCTGACCGCGAACACCTACCGCGGAGGAATCTCGCCCGGATTCTACAGCGCTGTGCACAACGACCAGTACTTCGCTGGCGGCGAACTGAGCGCCGATCGCCATACGATCGTCCTAGGCTACGCTGCCGGGAAGCGTGATCGGTACTTTAGACCTGCTTTCGAATACTTCGCGTTCGATCGTGGTATCGGGCAAGTTGGCGGTGCGAACTTCACGATGATATCGACCACGCTCAGGTTCGCCGACTCCGGGTACTTCACCGTCGGAGCGCGCCTTGGGCGCGCGCTCGGACCGAGCGGTGTTCAACTCACCAACCCGGTCGGATTCCTCCTTCCCACATGGAATCGACTGGCGGGCATCTGGGAAATTGGCAGACTGTTGAATCTGCGTTATCAGGAGTTTCAGCCTTTCCCTGGCGCGCCGCGCAGTCGGGTTGGCGAAGCGGTGCTGTTTCCTGCGGACTTGTTCGCGGGCTCAAGCTTTCCGAAGGAAATTTTCGCCGGCGGCGCCTGGCAGGACGACGGTCAAAGAGGCAGGGTAGATGCCGTGATTGGTCTGCAATTCGTGACGCCACGCGTGGCCGCGAGTGCCGTCTGGCAAGGCAGCTCGACGTTCACGCTAATCCTGCAAATCCCGTGGAGATAACCGCGCTAACAGCCTCGCGCGCCGCGGATCTGGAAACTCGCCTCGTCGCGCGAGTCTGGTCTTCCGCAAAGAGCGCGCAGGGATGGCGCTCCACTGGCTGAACCAGCCATGCTGATTGTCAAGTTTGCCGCCTTGTCGCCACTCGCACCGCCGACAGAAGATTGCATACCAGCGACATGCCTGTCGATTCGCGTGCCGAGTGTCGAAAGGCGCCTAAGCGCCGCGGTCTTTGCCGCCAAGGAAGTGGTATGCGGCGAAGTCAACGCCCACCCGGCAGTTGTGTATTGCTTCGGCCGCTGCACCCCAGTCTGCCCCCCCGGGTGAACCTTCGGCGACGCCTTTCGCCGCGGCAGCGCGATACGACTACGAGTCGCGCTGCCGCATTTTTTTTCCCATCTTCATTCGTGTGCAATGGCCTGGAGTCGATACCCCACCCATCGTGCGCACAGCGGGGCGCCGGACAGGCCGCGGCTACACTGCTGGCGAATACACCTGTGCAATGTGTCAGATCTGCCAGCTTGTACCCACACACACACAAGCCTGAGTATGACAGTGACACAGTGTCAGGAGCGACAGACATGATTCGGGATCCGGTTTCCTTTGCACCTTGGGGCTACGCGCGGCGCGCGCTTCTGTTGCTGCTCGCACTATTGATTGGCGCCCCCGCCCAGGCCGACGGCGACGCCAGCTACCAGGCGCTGCGCGACTGGCTTGCGGCGGGCGACCCGGCGGTCGACGCGCTTGCCCCCGGCCAGCACCTCGGCGCCAAGGATCGCGCCCAACTCGAGGCCTACATCCCGCGCACCGCCTGGACCTACTACTTCTTCGACGACATGGACATGGAAATCGCGGCGGCCGGCCACTACCCGCCACCACCCACTTGGGGCAAGAGCGTCAAGTCCGGGTATTCGCTCGACGAACGCGGCGTGCTGAAAGGCTTCGAAGGCGGCGGTTACCCCTATCCCGAGGTCAGACCGGACGATCCGCAGGCCGCCTACAAGGTGATCTGGAACATGCTGTGGCGTCCAGGACAAAACGATTACGACATGCCGATGACCGCCTGGCTGCGCGGCGAAGGCGGCAAGCTCGACCGGAAGCTGGAGTACATCTCGGTTAACGCCACCTACGCCAAGGGCGAAGAAGGATGTCTGGTGCCCGGCTACGAGGAAGTGAAGAGCAAGCGCATCATGGAATTCCGCTCGCCGCGCGACATGGCGGGCGCCAAGGACATGCTGGTGTCCTACGTCGACCACGATCGCGAGGATTCCGGCTGGATGTACATGCCCGCGCAGCGCAAGCCGCGCCGCACGCTGGCGAGCGAGCGCACCAGCGAACTGATGGGCATGGATATGATCCGCGAAGACCTCGACGGGTTCGGTGGCAAGGTATACGAGAACGACTGGACCTATCTGGGCACGCGTAACGTGGTCGCGACCGTCAACGTCGCCGACAACCCGGAGTTTGGAGGCCCCCACCTTTGGGTGCCGCACAAGACGCGTTGGGAAGTACGCAAGGCCCACGTTCTCCTGATCGATCCGAAGACTAAGGACCACCCTTACAGCCACCGCGTGGTGTTCATCGACGCGGAGAACTTCTGGACGCTGTGGATGTTTGCGTTCGATCGGCAGGATGACCAGCTGCTACGCATGAGCCAACATTTCCTGAAGTACACCGAATCCTACGCCGATGAGCCACCGCAGCAGGCGCCTTTCATAAAACAGGACTTTAACAAGAGCATCGGTCAGCAGGTTCTCATGCACCTCGGCGAGACCGATATCAACGCCAAGAAGCCGCACGCGACCATGTTTCATTGCTATACCAACAAGCGCGTGTTTTCGTCCGCGCGTGCGCAGCAGTACTACTCGCTGCGCAACATGATCAGCGGGCGGCGCTGAGTCGCCCGCCACGCCGCGCGACGCCTGAGGGGTTGGGCGTCCCGCCTGCACTTCGCTCACATCAGATTGGGGGATTCTTGCATGACGTTCCGTCGCCATGGATTGCTGGCAGCCGCCGTGCTGCTCACCGGCCTGCCGCTCACCGCGCCCGCCATCATCAACGTCAGCGAAAACATCGAGGTCGAAGGCTTCGTGCAGGCGCAGAACATCCTGCGCACCCCGCAGATGGACGACGCCGAGGTCATCATGCAGCGCAATACCGCGCAGATTGAGAGCAAGTACTACTTCCTGAAGGACAGCACGGCCTTCGGCCGCTTCAACACCGGCAAGCTCGAAGAAGCGACCTTCACCTTCGTCGGCCGCGCGGTGTACGACTCGATCTACGACATTCGCGAGTCCTACCGCGACGACTTCATCGGCAAGGATGGCGGGCCGCGTCAGTACGATGGCGAGGTGCGCGAAGCCTATATGGATCTGGTGCTACCACCGTTTTCGCTGCGGCTCGGCAAACAACAGATCGTATGGGGCGAAACCGACAACTTCCGCGCACTCGACGTCATCAACCCGCTGGATTTGTCCTGGCACTGGCAATGGGAATCCTGGGAGGACATCCGCATTCCGCTGTGGGCCGCACGTGGTGTGTACGACATCGGCAAGATCGGCAAGCTCGAGGAGTCTTTCCTCGAGGTGGTCTACATTCCGTGGGACGTGCGCCAGAACGTGGTCGAGACCGATCCCAACAAGCCCTGGTCGCTGTACGGCCCCGGTTCCAAGGCGCGCGCCAACTCGGCCTTTGTCGGCAACGACCTGCTGGATTTGAACTTGAAGGTCATCGATGGCCGCCCGGGACAGAAACTCGAGAACGGTCAGGCCGGTTTCCGTTTCAAGGCGGTGTGGGGCAACGTCGACTTCAGCTTCAACTATTTCTACGGCTTCTCGGGCGAAGGGCGCACGCAGTTCAAGAACGAGCTCTCGAGCGTCACACCGACCACGCTGAACGCGGTGGTGGAGACCAAGTACCCGCGCAACCACCTAGTCGGTTTCACCGCCAACTATTCCGAAGAGAAATACACCCAGACGGTGTTCCGCCTGGAGACGACGTTCACCACCGGTGTGCCGATCACCATCGCGCCGGGCGCGCCCCTGTCCGTCGATCCGGAGCAGGATGGATTCGAGACCGCGCGCCGCAGCGTGGTGATGCTCGCCGCCGATCGCCCGACCTGGATGAAGTGGCTGAACAAGGACCGCACCGTCTTCCTTTCCAGCCAGATCTTCTGGCGTCGCTGGCTGGACTACGACGAAAGCTTCCGCGGCCTCTCGAGCGTGCTGCCCGCGAGCCTGAACGGCGTGGTGCAAGCGGGGCGCTTCGTGAACGTGAACAATGACCACATCGACCAGGACGAGGTGGTGATGACCTTCTCCGCCTCTACCGCCTACGGTGACGCCGGCCTGTTGCAGCCGCGTTTCGTGTTCGCCTTCGACCCGCGCTCGACCGGCGCCTACAACCAGCTCTCCGTCGACTACCTGCTCTCGAGCCACGTGGTGCTGCGTTTCCAGCAGAACCTGTTCTGGCGTTTCGGCGGCAAGGAAATCGGACCCTGGCAACTTGGCGATATCTGGGGCCACTCCAACGGCCAGAGCCGCAACGAGTCGGTGTTCCAGTTCATCTACCAGTTCTGAGGCGGCGGGGCAGGCCTCGCCCCGCCTCTACGCGACTCCCCATGTAGGTCGTACTCCGAGGGATCCCCACGAATCGTGCCGATAAGGCCTCTGCGGCTGCTAAGGCAGGTAGTTCTCGCCAAGCCCTGCGGATGTCGGACAAGGGGATTAGCTTCCAAAATCTGCTGAGCAGTCGGGTCCCGAGTGGGACTACCGAGAGTGTTGTTTTGCAGCGGAACCTGACCCGTCGGAGGTGTGGTCGAACGGCCCTCGCGGATCACGCCACTGCTCCCAAGCCCGCGCCACAAAATCAGACGGAAGGCTGGAGGCGGTGACTTGTTGATTACCCTTTGCCGAAATGGCGAGCCGCCGCACTACCCCATTTGGCTTCACTGGTCAGGAGCAGATCGTCGATGCGCCAGCCAAGTGTCATGACCTGCGCTTGGAATTGTATTCCGACACCTCCGACGCCAGGCACTTGCTCGCCAGAGTGCGCTTTTACCAACTGCCACGCCGCTACTCGATCCTCGAACTTGAAAACGGCACCGCTTATCGAACGCACAGTGGCCGGAGCGCGGTTCCTTGCGCCGGATGACGCGTTCGCCGCCGATGTCTTTCTAGCTTGAGCCAATCAATTCTCCAAGTTGGAATTCCGAGACGACATTGAATTTCGATGAACAACGCACATGTGTTGGTTTACGGTTCAGATCGGCCCAATTTCGCGCATGAGACTGATCCGTGTCTCCACGGATTTGAAACGCCAGTCCACCGCTTTGACATCGATAGCCCGCGTTACGTGAAGATGCGATTTCTGTGACCGTCTGGTTCCACTTGGGGTGCAAATCAGCAAGCAGGGCATCAATTCATTTCGAAGCTGAAAGGGTACGTACTGCGTAGGCTGCTATACGCTCGTCAGCAGTTACGATATCCAGGCCCTCAGCCTGAGCTTGAGCAATCAACATCCGGTCAAAGGGATCCCGGTGCAGTCCCGGCAGACTCCCCGCGCGCTCACCGTGGAAGAACGTGATCGGTAATCTGGCGAAACCCTCCTCTTCCACGATGGCATCGAGGTCTTCCGGCGCCTCGAGTTTGCCCAATGCCTTCTTGATCGATATCTCCCAGGCGCTAGCAGCGCTCACATAGGCCTCATTCCGCTCGTCGCCGATTAGCTCACGCGCACGAGGGCCGAGGCGTGGGTCGTCCGCCAGCCACCACAGCAGGGCATGGGTATCGAGGAGAAGACGTTTCACGTTTCCCCCTCAAAGTCCGCCAATAGCTCCGGCAACGTTTCGTCGAAATCCGGCGCAATGTGGATTTGTCCCGCCAACCTACCAGGGCTCCGCTTGCCCCGAGACTCGCGATGGGCAAGCAAGTCCAGATACGGCTTACCGGCTTTAGCGATGACGATCCGCTCTCCTTTCTGCGCGAGTTCGCCGAGCTCCGACAACCTAGACTTGGCCTCATGCATGTTGACCTGCGTGGTTCTCATGATTTGCTACTCTGGCTTACAGCTTTAGCTAAGATTAGCTAACTCGCTTATCGGATTAAAGCGGGACGTGAGGATTGATCGGGATACCTGTCGGCACCGGTCAAATGGGCTGCCGAAGTTTTGCCGGGCGCCGCCAGGATGGACTCTGCAAGGTCGTGCGATTTACAACGGGCGCGACCGCCAAGTTAATAAATAAATCAGCGACGTGGCTTTCCAGTTCGGGGCTACGAACTAGGGGGTCGGAGGTTCGACGGACTCGCAACGCGAGTCCGGACGCACGCAGTGCGCGGGCGACCGATCGGCTTCCTCGCCTTGGCCTGGTCCGGGTGGATCCACGCCATGCGGCGCGTCAGATCGACCTGCGACCATTCCAGGCGAGTCACGTTCTTCTCGCGCAGCCCCGTGGCCGGCCGATTAAACGCGGGCTTGCTGGTCGCGCTAGCCCTATTCGCGTCTGAAGGAATCTGTTCTTTTGCAATCGATCAACACCGAACGGGCAACCTTGTTGGGAAGCGGTTCCAACACATATCAACGTACCCAATTCTTCCATCTTGTTGTCTTCGGAAAACCGGGCTACGTTGTAGCCCATTTAGATGAGGGATTGAGCCATGCCTGAAAACGCCGTTGTACGTGCCCGGATCGATGAGCGCATCAAGGAGGAAGCTACCGTCGTATTGGCCGCGATGGGCCTGACCGTCTCGGACGCATTCCGGATCCTGCTGACGCGGGTCGCGCACGACAAGGCATTTCCCTTCGAACCGCTGATCCCAAATGCCAAGACCATCAAAGCCATGAAAGAAGCGCGCCGAGGCAAGTTGCCGTCGTTCACTACCGTGAAAGGACTAATGGCGGATTTGAATGCGGACGATTGAGCATACTGGTCAATTCAAACGCGACTATAAACGCGAAGCAAAAGGCTTACATCGAGCCACCTTAGAGCGCGATTTCATCGCCGCCTTAACCGCCCTCGCAACCGATCAAACGTTACCGGGCAAGCTGCGCGACCATGCGCTAAGTGGTGAATGGAACGATCATCGCGATTGCCATATCAAACCCGACTTGGTGTTGATTTATCGCAAACCAAATGACGCAGTCTTGCAGCTCGTACGCCTTGGCTCGCACAGCGAGCTTGGCCTGTAACGAACTCAGTATCGACATCCTGACATTTGGTGTGCCCAAAAGTGGGCTAGTGCACCGCGATATTCCGACGCATTTTCGTGTCGTTGACGCTCATTAGCACACTGGCAGGTGTCGCAAGTCTTGGATTAAGCAAATCCCCTGGCGCACACGTCGGCTTACGAACTAGGGGGTCGGAGGTTCGACGGACTCGCAACGCGAGTCCGGACGCACGCAGTGCGCCCCGCAGGGGTGAGGAAACGCCCTAGCGTTTGTGAATCCATCCTTCCGGGCGCGCCAACTAGCCTGTACACATCAAGCATTTATCGACGCTTCGATAAGCGCTTTTTGTCTCAGCAAAATCACTGCCGAAGTTTTGCCAGACTTTCCCTCGCAAACACGGTTTGCCGCCTCCAAAAGTCCGGCCCGTTCAGGGGCTGAATAGTGCGAAGTGATGTCGCCGTTGCGATGACCGGGTAACACCTTGCGCGTCTCTAACGAAACGCCAGCGGCTCACAGTCGTCGACCAAACGTGTGCTTCAACTCGTGTACGCGAGCATGCGAGAAACCGACGGATGCACGCGCCCGGACGAAAAGGAGTTTGAGATGGCAATGGATGCTGAGTTCCCGTTGCTGCTGACATCCTGACGGGCTTGATATCGAGATGTAATCGTTCACCACGACTCCTGCTGTGGGCGTACATCGACCTCGAATGACCAAGCTGACGCAGGCTGTTGCGTGAGAGCCACCGCGGCCTTCGCGATATCGCGCGGGTCGAGCTTTTTGCCCCCTTCTACCCCAACTTCACCGATGGAGCCGTCGATAATCATCAGCGACACATGGACCCCCTCGGGCCAGAACTGTCGTGCCATTGATTGTGCGAGGCTACGCTGCGCGGCCTTGCCGGCGGCAAAGCCTGTCGTCATCGGCTTACCCCGCAAAGACGCGGTGGCACCCACGACGACGATGCTGCCGTGCTTGGCGGCGCGCATCGCCGGCAAGACCTGTTGCGCCGCGCAGAGTAATCCGACGGCATTGATTCGGAGCGAGCGTTCCAGATCGTCAACAGTGGTCACGTCAAAGCCCTTCCAGGACCCGGATCCCGCGTTGTAAACCAAAACTTCGGGGGCACCGAGTTCGTCGACCACCGCGGCCAGTGCCTGCACAATGTCGGCCTCCTTGCTGGCGTCACACGCGTAGGCCTTGGCGTCACCGAGCTCGCGGGCGAGCGCGCTGCTGAGGTCCGTCGATCGCGAGAGCATCGCGACGGCATATCCCGCGGCGTGAAACGCCCGTGCAAACGACGCACCGTTCTTCGGGCCGATTCCGATGACTGCACAAACTGGCTTTTTCATTTGGTCGCTCCCAGCTGGTAGGAAATAACCGGGGTCAGGTTCCAAACCAGAGCCGGCATCTTTCTTTGCACTATTAAAATCATAGTAATGTGGAAGGGAGCATATCGAGATGGCGCCACGCTTGGAAGTATCATCGGCGCAGGTGCCTTGGCGGGTTTTGGCTGCCGCGCACCGAGAGATGCTGCCCATCTGGTTGCCGCGGCGAAGCCATTGATTTGAGGCGGGGGAAGCGTATGCCAGGCGAGCGTTCGAAATGTCCCATTGCCCATGTCCTCGACATCGTCGGGGATCGTTGGACGCTACTGGTGATCCGCGATATCGGTATGCTTGGCAAGCGGCGCTTCAGCGAGATTTCTGCTTCTCGCGAGCACATTCCGCCGAGTACCTTGACCGCGCGTCTGGCACTGCTGCTCTGTCAGGAACTGATTACCAAGACGCCCGTCGTGGGTGGTCCAGGCCGGCAGTACACCTATGAATTGACCAAAAAAGGTGAAGACCTGCTGCCGCTGCTCGCGGCAATGATGCAGTGGAGTGCCCGCCACGAACCCCACACCGTGGTGTCCCCGGCGCTGCGCAAGCAATTGGAGAAGGATTTCTCCGGCGTGGTGGCATCCTTCCGTGCTCAGGTCGGCGCCAAGCGCGACAGCGGGCGATAAGCGCGTTTCCTTCGCGACTCCGGCTGCCGGACATCGCTGGTTTTTCTCGATAGACAACTAATCGCAGCCAGGACCCTGTCCGGCGCCAGCGCCACCGAGACCTCGCAGCGCCCACGTTTGATAGATAGGAAAGGCACGCTGCATTCCCTCCCCCGCTGATTGGGCTCGGCCCCCAGCGCCACCGCGAAGCGCATTCTTGGCCGGCGCTACCAGCGGCGGGCGGCCCCATGGGCGTCGAGTCAGCACAGACGGCCAGCGACCCGCCCCCGGTTTTAGGTAGCGAATTGCTATCGCTCGAAACTGCTCACCGACGACCGAGTTGAATTCCTCCCCTGAATCACACCGCCCTTGGCTGAATCTGCCTCTGCAGGTACGACCACAGCCTCCTCAAGGTCAAACGACGCCTGCAGCGCCATCCGGAAGCCAGGAGAGTTACCCAAGTAGCGCGCCAGTCGCACTGCTAACGGTACTTTGCGCTGACTGACGCAAGGACGCGCGGCTGGTCTAACACCCGGCAGGGTGTCCCTTGCGGTGGCACGACCCCGTCATCACGATTGCTGACCAGACAACGTATTCAGCGCAAAAAGGCACCACCGCCCTGTGAAAAGCCACGGTCGACGGCCACCATTCACGGCGAGCAGGCCGATTGACGCCGTGCAAATTCAACCACGCACGACCCTCGATTTCGGCGAACCGCGCGGTGATCCCTCCAAATACGTACCGCTACGCAGGCATCGGAATCACATCGGCTGGACAGCGATGAATCACCGCGTATTCCACCGCCAGTGCCCGTAGACGAAAGTTTTCTGCCGCACCCACCTGCTGTCTTAGCGCAAGAAAAGCTTTGTGGGTCGGATACCAAACTGCCAAGATTTCGTGGAGCGGTTGTTCGCCCACGGGTTGTCCCGACACAGGAATTTGCCAAAGAACTTTCCCGCCTACTGTTGGTAACAGTCCGTGAAGGGCTTTCATATAGTCCGTGTACAACTGACCCTTCGGATAGTCCGCCGCAGGGGCATAGCGATTCTGATTCAACATCAATACGGGACCATCGTGGTCGCTCTCGGCGATTTTCTGGATAAGCTCAAACTCCGCCGGGTTGGCATTCAGAATCACGCTATTGGTCCTATTTTCTGGTCTCAATTTATGGGGAGGGATACATCGTCCATGCCGACCGGCATCCATTCCGATCGGCTGTCCTACCCCAGAGATTTAGAACGCGTGACGGCCGCTTGAAATATCTCGGCTTGGTCTTGCTTAGCAACGCTCTTTTAGTGGCCGGCGCCCGCAGCGGGGCGCCCGCGCAAGTTTGCGTCAGCCGTCAAATCTGTCGAAATAGCTGATCGTCGGCGGCGCAGTCAGGAACGGGCCGAGCTTTTCCATCAGGCCGGTCTCAGCACGCCACGCTAGGTACTTCTCCTGGTGCGGGCGCGAGTCCCAGATCTCATAGAACAGCACGCGTCCGGGTGTGTTCTGGTCGACCCAGATATCAAATAGGCGGCAGCCGTCGTAGGCGCGCGTGTCGGGTGCGACGCCCTTGATAAAGGCGAGGAATTCGGCGGTGCGAGCGGGATCGATGGCGAGATCGATCGTGACAGCGACGGACATAGCACTTCTCCTATGGATATTTGCGGTGGGGTGTGATCGGACAAAAGTCCCTCTAGGACGGTACAGGATGGGTGCCGGGATCGCCAGCCACAGTCTGGTCCAACGAGGTACGCGCCTGGGGGGGCAGGTTAATGGGTAATGCCGCTGATAGTCAGCCAGGCTAGCGAATTCCTCGCTAGTCAGCGGAATTGCATCTTAGCGTTCGCGTTGCGCCAGTCCATCATCCGCCGTGCGTTGCGACGTCAGCCTGTCTTGTTACAGACAGCCTTCACGTTTAGGTATTCATCAGGGTGCTGGATACCGGAAATCGTCGACGCGGTCGGCAATTGTCCTGCCGCCGCGCCGACCTGGCTCCTACTGGGATCAGCCGACTAGCCGTCGGACATCCTCCAGCGTCTTCGTCGGTTCAGGCCGCACCGTGTAGTCCGGATCGATGTCCGCCGCGCACACAATGCCTTGTCTGTCGATCACCAATCGCGCCGGCATTGGCAAGTTCCAGCCGTCCTCGCCGTTGCACACCGGCAGTTCAATCCCGAAGCTCTTGTAGATCGGGATCAGGACCTCGGGCAGCGCAAAGCGCAATCCCAACTTCGCCGTGTAGGCACTCCCGGCATCCCGCAGGATGTCGAAACTCAACTGATGCTTCTCGATGATACCCAGGCTGTTTTCAGGCAGCTGGGGCGACAGCGCGACCAGGTTTGCACCCAGTGCTTTCAACGGTGCCGCAATTTCCTGCAAAGCGTACAGCTCTGCCAGGCAGTAGGGTCACCAGTGTCCGCGGAATACGGTGAGGACCAGCGGTCCCTGTGCGAGCAGGGCGGCCGAACTCACCAGCGCACCACGCGCACCGGTCAATGCGAAGTCCGGCAGGCGCGCGCCCACCTTGATGACGCCGTCCATGATGCCCGAGTCACGGAGCTTTACCGTTTCCTCGTGCATCACTGTGAGATTCTCGGGTGGGATCATTTTTTTTGACCCCTCCCGTATCGCGTCGAGTTTCTTTGCGAGACTCATGTTGGCTTCTCCATTAGGTTGATCCACGACCATCTCCGGCCTGCCGCTGCCCGCTTTGCAGCGCGCCCCGGGGACAGATTTCGAATTCGGGCCAGCGCTATATGCGCAAGGCCCAGTACCTGCGCAGCGGACCGATTTTCGGTATCCGCTCCGCCCAATCTAATCATTCAGACCGCATGTCCCGGCGCGCGGGCTGCCAGGCCGTCGAAGGCTTCGAGCAGGCGCTGGCGCCAAGCCGCGACCGGATCGTTGTCTTCCAGCAAGCGGAATGGACTGACGCAGCGGGCCCACTGAAAAGCGCCGAAGACGATGTAATCCGCATAGGCCGGCGTCGCGCCTGCTATGAAGGACTGCGCCTGCAAGGTAACGCGGAGGGGCTCGAGGCTCCGGCGGAAGGCGAGCACGTCTGTGTTGCGGTTGGCGCTGACGTCTTCCAGCGCCTTACCGAAGACCTTTTCGCGCGAGCTGCGGAAATACGCCTTGTCGCCGTCATCGATGCACGCGTAGATGTCGCTGAGGACGAGCGGTGCCAGGGCTGGATGGATGACGCCGTTGGTCCAGGCATTCACGAATCGCGTTAGGGCTGCCGCAGATTCATCGCCCAGCAATAAGGGGCGGTCGCCATAGGTCTCATCGAGGTATTCGGCGATGGTCCAAGAATCGAAGACGGTGCGCTCGCCATCGACCAGTACCGGTACGCGCCCCTGGCCGGAGAAGGCGATGGCGTCTTTGTCGGAGAAGCGCCAGGCGATCGTGTCCACCGGCAGCCCCTTGTGCGCCAGGGCCATCCGCGTCCGCCAGCAGAAGGGGCTGAAGCGCAAGGAAGCATCGGCCCCGGCGAGGTCATAGAGTTTGATCGGTGACATAGCCCTGTCTCTCCGGGTTGCGACAGCCGTGCTGTTTGGGAGTGGAATCGGACAACGCCATAGCGCTGGACCGTGCTGTCCATGGTAGACCGAAGCCTCCGCGAAGCGCGAGTAGGATGACCTGTGCAATCTCCCGGGCCGCCACGTGGCTGGCACCCGCCTTCACCATTACCCGCAGACCGCTCAGGTTGGACATCCCGTAACGGCCAAGGATCACGGCATCAGGTTTGGGCGCGATGGCTCCCTCGCGTTGAGCACGGCAGATGGCATCGGCGAAGACCTGCGATACCTGTTTCACGCGGTCGTTCACCAGCGTGCCGAGAATCGGGTCGCGACTGGAAAATTTAATGGCCGTCTTAATGCTGAGACAGCCACCGGGATCGTGCTCTGCACAGGCCTCGTCCGCTGCTCCGTGCACAAAATCGAGGACACCCACTATTTTCCGGACTGTTTCGAAAAGTGGGTAAGGGTAACCGACTTCAGGCGACAGCCACGTTGACCGCCGCCCGACGCGGCCCTCGGTCAGATCTTCGCTATGGTGGGTGTCCTGAATCTTCCTTGCGCCCGACTTCCAGTTTGAGGCTGGTGTCGAAATTCTTGCGTTGCCTTGTCATTTAATATTCCTCAGAGGGTGGATTTTCCACCTATTGAGGTGTCCGGCAAAATTAGACCACTGCAAGGTGCGGTGGGTGTCCTAGGAATGCGCCCACTGACTCCGCTCGACTTCAACCACGCACGCCCCTCGATACCCTCGATTGCAGCGAACAGGGCGGTTATCCTTCCGATACTCGCCGGGAGTTTTCTGTGTCTAGGATCTGCCGACCTTAAGTGGGCAGCAGGCCGCAATCTTTTAAAATCAAAACAAAAGTAGGTTTAAATGAAGCACGTGATGAAACTCGACAATAAGGAATCAGTTGCACCGCTGACCACCGATCTCGACGGTTGGAAGGTGGTTGACGGGCATCCGACCATGAAAACGTGGGTCCTCTACACGTCACATGACGGCAGCATGATCTCGGGATATTGGGAGGCAACGCCGGGAACGTATCACGCGAGTTATTCGGGGTACGAATTTGTGCACTTTATCGCCGGCAAACTGACCATCACCCCCGATGGCGGCACCCCTGTCCATATCGGACCGGGTGATGCGTTTGTGGTCGAAGCAGGCTTCAAAGGTACTTGGAAGATCGAAGAAACGGTGCGGAAGCATTTCGATATCAAACTGAAGTAAAAACCGAATTGAGAGATGCGATTTCGACCGCGTCTCTCAATCCGAACCCGGGGTCCGGGATTGTGTGTAAACGGCATGTTGTTTAAACCGGCAGCAGCCGATCTTCAGACTCAATGGGGAAAATTGAGAGGGGAAAATTGAGGACACCCACTATTTCCCAGACTGTTTCGGAAAATGGGTGTCCCGAACTGTTGCCCTCGCAGTAGTCGCACTGCGGATAGGTGCGCAGATGCGCGCGCACCACCGGCTCCATCGCGAGTTGCGAGATCCGGTGCTGCGGCTCGGGCGTCGGCCACCCAGTGTCGATGGCGCCGCGATGATCTTCACCGGCCAGCACTTCGGCCGATGAGCGCAGGCGATAGCGCGTCAGCTCCTGACCGCCCCAACGGGTGGCGTAAACCACATCGGTTGGGTAGGCGAGCGGCAACCCGACGCGGCGGATCGCATCGGCACAGCCCAGACGCCGAAAATGCTCCATCGAGCGCGCGTTGGTGGTGTTGCATTTGGGATTGGGCAACATAGCGAGCCGCTCTTCCACCACCAAGGAGCGAATGCCCCGAGCGGCGAGATCCAGTGCCAGCGTGGTGCCAACCGGCCCGCCGTCGGCGATCAGCACGGGCACTTGCAATGCATCGATCATGTCGCGCTCCTGCCTGTAACGATGATGACAGTGGGGCCTAGACAGCCTCCACGCCCGTGGCAAGTTCGAAGGCTGGCGCAATCCATGGATCGACCACTACCGCACTGTCGCCCTGAGCTAGGCGCCGCGCCCAACCCTTGCACGAGCGACCTCGCACCCAACGCAGGAGAGCGCTTCGGCGTTCGAGGAAATTCCGCGGCGAGACCGCCGGGCGCGTGATTATGTTTTCAGGCTCGCATTAAACTGCTTTGTCTTTTCGCAGTTTTCGGGTGTGTCCCAAATCTCAAGCTTCACCAGCCCTATTGATTTTCTATACTCCCTCAGCCGCTGCATAAGCACTGATTTTGGTATGGGCGACTTCACGCCCTTGTCGCTGCTCTTCAATGTCGGCGTCCTCAAAAATTCCCTTGTTTAAACATGCTGGGTCCCCGGGTTTAACAATTCTATTGCCGCCACATTTATTGCTTACCCATTGCTTGTAGTGTGCGTCACACCTTTTTAGGCACATGTAGCGGCACAGGCGTGCCAGATTTTCGCGTTCGTGGGCCACGCACCCCGCCCCGGCGTGTAACGAAAAGCTGGCAGCCCTCGCCCAATTGCCGTTAATGGCGTCTGTCGCTGCCAGGACTGTCTGCGAGGTAAACGTTTGGCACGCGTGCTTCAAAGGGTCTTCAAACTCGCGCGACCTCTGTGCCAGCAACGCTCGCTCGCTGCCAGATGTTCCAAGAACGGAGCAGCGAGCGTCGCTTGCGAATGCCGCGAGCGCGCAATCCGTGACAAAAGCCTCGCTCCTGGCAGAGCCTTGGGGTTTGTCAGGATTAAGCGGTTTAGGCGGGACGTCGTCGACGTCGGCCTAAGCAGAGCACTGCCGGGGCCATCAGGAGCAAAGCACCAGGGACAGGTATCGGCGTGGGATTTTCAATCGCCGCATTTTCAAATTCGACCACGAAAGTCTGGCCGTTATAGCCCAAGGGACCATAGTCGTACCATTTCCCGGTACCGAGTCCCCGGTCTTGCCAGTGCAGCACGGCGAAATCTTCGTCACCGAGATTGTTGGGTTCACCATAGTTCCAGTTGGTGAAACTCGCGACGGATCCAAGCTCAGGGCCGGCCTGCCACCGCCAGACGCCTTCATCAGCCTGATCTGAAAGCGCAAGCCACGGGGTTGCTTGCTCAACGTTGGCACCAGGGGTCGCGTAACGAGGCCCGACGAACGCCGAGTAGATAAAGCTATTTTCTGCCAGTGAGGTGACCGTCAGCAGGTGCCCGATTTGACCGTTGTATGAGTAAGTACCGGCCGCCGACAACGCATTGGGCCAGTACTGCGGAGAGGTCACGTACTGGTAAACGTTATTGCCGAAGATGGCAATCTTCTGATCGGCGTCCAGATAAACCATGCTTGCCTGCGCCCCCGTCGCCGCCATCACGAGCGCACCCGCGCACGTTACTGTCTGAATGACCTTTTGAATTTTCTTATTCATTTTCTTTCCCTTCCTGCTGTTGTTTAGGCGCAACATAGACTACCCCCCTTTATTTACAACGAACCTTCAGGTTGCTTTGGGTGGCAAAACGCACGCGAGGGTCGTTCGAGGTTGCAGTGCCGCGATTAAGTACCGAGGTAATCACCGTCAACGCGAAGGGTTCAAGCGTCGCGAAGGGCGATAGCCTCAAGGACACCGCCCATGACCAATGGCGTGACCAATGGGGTCAGACTCGATTGATATTTCACCGAGATCATCAGTCGTTGGAAATTCTCGGCCCAGCGGACCAAGCCCAATACCACGCCAAACGACATGGGCAAAACTTGGCGTACTGCTACGACCATCTGATGGCCAGCGGTGCGCTACCAGCCGCCAGAGTCGCGCAGGGCGACGTTGAGATGTTCTAGAAATCTATCAACTCGGGAAGGGCCTGCTGCTGGTGGGTGTCCTAGGACACTCTTGTTGTGTCCGAAATTAGTTGACCACTACAAGCAGCCAGCCGGCAATTTGTCTGCGCGACCCTGTTCTAAGGGTGGGTGTCCTAGGACAACGCGCTAGGACAACGCAAGGTCCTTGCCGGTCACGATTTTTTTGTAACGGGGACCGTTGATTTGAACCGTTCGAAGCATCGCCCACCCAACCCCACTCACAACCTGAAGGCCGCAGGTTCAAATCCTGCCCCCGCAACCAGAACTTATACCAACATAAACAAACACTTAGCCCCGCTAACGCGGGGCTTTCTGCATTTGGGCAGATAAGAAATTGCCGCGTCCGTTGCCGCGTTCGAAACTTGCTCAAGGTTGATAACGGGTCCCTTTGGGCCAAACCGCGTTGAGTTGACCACCCCCCCACCGCCCCCCCGGGGGGGGGGGGGACGCCCCCGCCTTGTACAGGGACTGGTACAGTTCCGGGATTCGCTCTGGCAACAACAGGGAAATTTGTTCGACCCGAAGCGTTACCGTCCACCCGACACCAAAAACCATGATGCCGGTTGGACTGCGCCAGTTTCTAAGTGCCCAACGTGCTTTCAATTCACGAAAACTGTGCACGACAACGTCCTGTGTGCTGCAGCGGAGTTGATGTAACATCTTAATAACGTGAAAATTCGGCTCAAATGTGGGCCGTCTGTTCAGTTCCTATTGGCCCTGTTCGCCGGGCCATGGCTGGCCTGGCGCCTGTCTGGCACTCAGGAAAGAAGGCGCTGAACTTCAGTCTCAATCTCTGATCCGATGGGTTCGGCGCCGGAACGCCATGTGCCTACAACCTTGCCCTGTCGGTCGAAGAGGACCTTGTTGAAGTTCCACTGCGGTTCAAACCCCGTGGTCTGCTTCAACCACAGGTACAAAGGATGCGCCTCCGGTCCTGTGACATGGGCGATCACCGACATTGGCAGCGTGATGCCATAGTTCAGTTCGCAGAAGCTTTTCACCTCGTCATTGCTGGCCTTTTCCTGATGGAAATCGTCCGAAGGCACGGCAAAGACCACAAGCCCCTGATCCTTGTAGGTGTCCTGCAGCTTCTGCAGGGCCGAATATTGCGGCGTGTAGCCGCAGAGCGAGGCCGTGTTGACCAGCAGCACGACCTTTCCCGCGAAATCCGCAGAACCGTAGACGCCGCCGTAGATCGACTCAAAAGTCCAGTCCGGCGTTGCGATTGCAGTCTCGGCATGGACCATGGTCGTTCCTTTTAATGCGGCGGCTGCAGCCGCAAGGCCGAGCCCAATCAGAACCTGTCTGCGCTGCGTCATTTCGCATGTCCTTTCCGGTAAGGTGTCAAGATTGATATGGCTCGACTGCCGCCAAAGCCAAGCGCAGCCCCCGCGCAATCGGTCAGATTTTCTGCTCAGCCCCCTTGCAGAGGCGGCCCTGAGAAAATCCGCACCAACGGTAGCGGCCCGCCCAACAGAGCGCTGTGGTGCAGTGCAGAGCTTCGGCAGTTGCTGCGCTCTAGTAGGGTTATTGGTAACCTGAACCCAATCAGCCAACAACCACCGTTCCCAAATCAGCGCGCCCGTTCCAAATCATTCGATGACGGACATCCAAGAAGGCAGGAAATCTAAGGGCAGTTCAGCTGCTCTTGGGTCACACGAAGATGGACGGCACTGTGAGATATCTCGGCGTCGACCTCGACGATGCGCTGACCCTGTCGGAAGGTATTGATCTTTGATGAATCGCCGCCCGATGTGGGATGCAACGGGCGGCCGAGGCTGTGTGGAAACTCGGTGGGTCAGCTCCAGACCCGGAACAATGTTCCACCGCGAGCAGGGTTTCAAGACAGCGTTCCTGTTGAGGTCAGTGGGGCGGACATCAGAGGGATAGAGTTCTCACCGGATGCGCAAAATCTGAGTTTCCACACAGCCTCGGCCCATTGCAGACGGGTGCTGGCTGCCTCTGAATGAAATCCTTCGCGCAAACTGGTGTTCCCAAAACACTGGTGGAAACCGCCGAATAGGCGCCGAGAAGAACGCAGCTGAAATCGAGACTTCCTTGGGCTGTGGGAGTTTGGAATGCTGAAAATAATCCATTGCCGGTCTATGAGTTTGAGTCTTTTGGGACTGCGGCATCTCGCTTCGATGGGGCCGACTCCTGTCTGCCCCATCCCCAATTCGTAGGGCCCTTGAATGTCGATTACTGCTGGCACGCGAATTCGGGTTGGTCTGTGCCCAACGTGTCCAGCGTGTTTGTCGCGTGCAGGAAGCCTTCAATCGGCGCAATCGCTATGACCGCGCTATCTGTCGAAAGGAGCATCGGCATACGCAATTGGCCGTCCCAACTGCGGTAATTCAGCGTTACGCCTTTGGAGCCGTCGAGTTTCAAGCGGTCCGATTTCATGAAATCGCGCCGATCCGCAACCGTCGCATCTGGTAGCTTGGCGGCGGTCGTGATCAGCGATTTGGCGGCGATCCAGACGGACCAGTCCTGGCTGGTCATCTTGCGTCCGTCGCTGGCGGCGTCGAAGCGCGAGGTGACCTGGGTTGCACCGTCACGCTCCATCGCCCAATGCCAGGCCTCGGATGTAAGGCCCACGGAGCCGATCACAGGTCTGGGCAACTGTGTGCCATAGGGGATGAAGCGACCGAATTCGCCCCGGGAATCCGCCACAAAGACCACGTCGTAATCGACGCCCGAGGTCAGAAGCTTCACGTTGTTCCCCTCGCGCTGATCGGGGCTGGCGGAAAGGGTGAAGGGGCGCGTTTCGACGACATCCAGCCGGAGCCGTTCGGCACTGGTCACGAATGCCGCCGCAAGGCCCGCGTCGTCGGGATATTCGCCGACAAGAACCAAGACCGTCGTCGCGCCATGCCGAGACCGGGCGTCACGATAAGGGTGTGCAGGATTGGCGCAGGATCGGCGAGGCCGGTGGTCTCGATGACGATTCGGTCGAAGTCCAGCTTCCCGGCGCTGCGCTTTTCGAAGAGGCCTTCCAGCGCCTGCACCAGATCGCCGCGCACCGTGCAGCATATGCAGCCGGAGGAGAGAAGGACCGTTTCCTCGGTCGTCTCGATGATCAGGTCGTGGTCAAGGCCCACATCGCCAAACTCGTTGACGACAACGGCGATGCGGCCTGCCGAGGCATCGCGCAGGAGCGCATTTAGAAGCGTGGTCTTTCTGGCGCCAAGGTAGCCGGTGATCAGGGTCAATGGAATTCGGGGCATCTTCGACTTGTGTTATGTTATACTATAACGTATATCTGCCATCGTTCCACTGAAAGCAAGCCGCAATGACCGTCACTTTCGCCCCCCGCCTGTCTGTCCTCGATGTCGAGGAAGGTCTTGCACTGGCCCCGCGCTTTCCGGCGGATGGCCTCATGCCCTGCGTGACGACCGATGCCGCGGACGGCACCGTGCGGATGCTGGGCTGGATGAACGATCAGGCGTTGCGGCTGACCATCGAGACGGGCGAGGCGCATTACTTCAGCCGGACCCGTCAGGCGGTCTGGCACAAGGGTGCGACCTCGGGCCTGACGCAGATGGTGGTCAGGATGCGGATCGACGACGATCAGGATTCTATTTGGCTGGCGGTCGCAGTCGCTGGGTCAGGCGCGTCATGCCATGTCGGATACCGTTCCTGCTTCTACCGTGAGGTGCCTATCGGCCCCGCCGCCGGTGGCCCGCTGCGGTTCACTGAGGCCGAACGCCGGTTCGACCCAGTCGCGGTCTTCGGCGATGCGCCGAACCCGACGGTCCTGTGAGGCAGGTATGGGCGCGGCTTTGACCCCGAATGAGACCGAAGTTCTGGCCCTCTTGCGCGGGGCGAATGGCCCGATGACGGCCTATCAGCTGCTTGGCCGGATGCAGCGCAATGGCGGTGCAGTGGCCCCCCCCACGGTTTACCGCGCATTGAAGGGGCTGGAAGAGGCCGGCGTCGTGCAAAGGATCGAAACGTTGCGTGCCTGGGCCGTGGTCACCTCGCCCGTGCCGGGGGTGGTGGCGATCTGCGATGACTGCGGCGCGGTCCGCAGTGTCGAGGCGCAGGGCGTGTTTGAAGGCCTGCACCAGCGGCTCGCCGCCGACGGATTTGCCGAGGCGCGCCAGACCATCGAAGTGCATGGCCGCTGCGGCGATTGCACGGGGGGCCAGACATGAAGGACCTCCTCCTGTCCGGCGTGGTCCTGCGGCTGACGCTGGCCCTTGGTCTCTCCGCCACCCTGTGGGTCGGGCTCTGGCTGGTGGTGGGCTGACATGGCATTGCGCATCCGTGATCTGACACTGGGCTATGACCGGCATCCTGCAGTGCATCACCTTGACCTTGATCTGGCCCCGGGCAGCCTGACTGCTGTGGTTGGGCCGAATGGCGCGGGGAAATCCACGCTGCTGAAGGGCCTGACCGGCGAGCTTGCGCCACTGGAGGGCCGGATCGACCGAAGGGTGGCGCGGCTGGCCTACCTGCCGCAACTCTCCGAGGTGGACCGCAGTTTTCCGATTGCCGTCGGGGCCTTTGTGGCCATGGGGCTGTGGCACCGCGTTGGTGCCTTTGGTCGGGTCAGCGGCAAGGATGCCGCACGGGTGGCTGAAGTGCTGGCGGCCGTGGGCCTTACCGGGTTCGACCAACGCCCCATCTCGGCCTTGTCGGGGGGGCAAGTGCAGCGCGTGATGTTCGCGCGGCTCTTATTACAGGACGCCGAGTTGATCCTTCTGGACGAACCCTTCACCGCGCTGGACACCAAGACTGCCGCCGACCTGCTGGCGGTCGTGCAGCGCTGGCATGGTGAGGGGCGCACCGTGCTGGCCGTGCTGCATGACATCGAGGCGGTGCGCAGGCATTTCCCTGAAACCCTGCTGCTGGCGCGCGAAAAGGTGGCGCATGGGGCAACCGACACGGTCTTGACCGCCGAGAATCTGTTCCGCGCCCGCCAGATGTCCGAGGCTTTCGATGACACCGCCAACGTCTGCGTCCGCCCGGCCACAAGGGGTGCCGCATGAGCTGGCTGATCGATCCCTTCGCCGACTTTGTATTCATGCAGCGCGCACTTCTGGGCTGCCTCACGATCTCGCTGGGGGCGACGCCGGTTGGCGTGTTCCTGCTTCTGCGCCGGATGAGCCTGACGGGCGATGCCATGGCGCATGCGATCCTGCCCGGGGCGGCGGTGGGCTATCTGGTGGCCGGGCTGAACCTCGGTGCCATGACCATCGGCGGGGTGGCCGCCGGGCTGATCGTGGCCGTCCTGACCGGGGCCGTCGCCCGCTTTACCGCCCTTCGCGAGGATGCCTCGCTTGCGGCCTTCTACCTGATCTCGCTGGCCTTGGGCGTGCTACTCGTCTCGCTGAAGGGATCGAACGTCGACCTGATGCATGTCCTGTTCGGCACGGTCCTGGCGCTGGACGATGCGGCACTGACGCTCCTTTGCTTGATCACCACCTTCACGCTGGTCGCGCTGGCGCTGGCCTTCCGCCCGCTGGTGCTGGAATGCGCCGATCCGCGTTTCCTCGCCTCGGTCAGCCGGTGGAGCGGGCCGGTGCATTTCCTGTTCCTTGGCCTTGTGGTCCTGAACCTTGTCGCGGGGTTTCAGGCGCTTGGCACGCTGATGGCCGTGGGGATCATGATCCTGCCCGCCGCCGCCGCGCGGTTCTGGGCCAACTCCATCGGCGGGATGCTGGCGGTCGCCGCCACGGTCGCGGCTGTCTCCTCCGTCGCCGGACTGTTGGCCTCCTACCACGCAGGGCTCCCATCGGGCCCGGCGATCATCCTCGCTGCCGGAACCATTTACCTCTTGTCGCTCGCGTTCGGTCCCTCGGGCAGCCTTGCCGCCCGCTATTGGCCGCGCGCCCATCTTGAAGCATGAAAAGGATACCCCCATGATCACTCGCCGCCTCCTGCTCGCCTCCGCCGCTGCACTGGCCTTTGCCGCCCCTGCCTTTGCCGCCCCTGCCTTTGCCGAGGAGAAACTGAAGGTCATCGCTACCTTTTCGATCCTTGGCGACATCGTCGCGAATGTCGGCGGTGACCGGGTCGAGGTTATCACTCTCGTCGGCCCGGACGGGGACGCGCATGTGTTCCAACCTGCGCCCGCCGATGCGCAGGCCGTTGCGGGTGCGCAGGTCATTGTCGCCAACGGGCTGGGGTTTGAAGGGTGGATGGACCGGCTGATCGAAGCTTCGGGCACCCAAGCCGCGCTGGTCACCGCAGCCGATGGCGTGACGCCCATCGCCTTTGGCGAAGAGGAACACGCCAAGGAGGAAGCCGGGCATGAGGGCCAAAATCATGGGGCCTTCGATCCGCATGCCTGGCAAAGCGTGACCAATGTGGCGCTCTATGTCGGCAACATCGAACGTGGCCTTGCCGCCGCCGACCCCGCGGGGGCCGAGACCTATGCCACCAATGCTGCCGCCTATCTGGCCGAGTTGGACGTGCTTGATGCTGAAATCCGCGCCGCCGTGGCAGCCTTGCCGGAAGATCGCCGCACGGTCGTCACCTCGCACGATGCCTTCGGTTATTTCGCCGCCGACTACGGCCTGACCTTCGTCGCGCCGCAGGGTGTCTCGACAGAGGCAGAGGCCAGCGCACAGGATGTGGCCGCACTGATTACCCAGATCCGGGATGCCGGGATCGCGGCGGTCTTTGTCGAAAACATCGCCGACCGCCGCCTGCTCGACCAGATCGCCACCGAAACCGGGGCCAAGATCGGCGGCACGCTCTATTCGGACGCCCTGTCCGGGCCCGAAGGCCCGGCCGCAACCTATCTGGCCTTGATGCGCCACAACCTGTCGCAGCTCACTGCTGCCCTTGCAAACTGAGGTAACCCGATGAACGCCCAAACCCCCGTGACCGTGCTGACCGGCTTTCTTGGCGCCGGGAAAACCACGCTACTGAACCGCATCCTGACCGAGCCGCATGGCAAGAAATACGCCGTCATCATAAACGAATTCGGTGAAACCGGGATCGACAACGAACTGGTCATCGACGCCGATGAAGAGATCTTCGAGATGAACAACGGCTGCATCTGCTGCACCGTGCGTGGCGATCTGATCCGCATTCTCGCGGGTCTTATGAAGCGCAAGGATTTCGACGGCATCTTGATCGAAACCACCGGCATGGCCGACCCGGCCCCGGTGGCGCAGACCTTCTATGTCGATCAGGACGTGGCCGAGAAGACGCGGCTGGATGCCATCGTGACGGTGGTGGATGCGGTGAACCTGTCCACCCATCTGGATGAGGCGCATGAGGCCGCTGAGCAGATCGCCTTTGCCGACATCATCTTGCTGAACAAGGTCGATCTGGTGGATGCCGAGGCCTTGGCCACCGCCGAGGCGCGGATCAAGTCGATCAATCCCTACGCCAAGATCGTGAAGACCGAGAAATGTGGCGTGGCGCTGGATCAGGTGCTGGGGCTTGACGCCTTCAGCCTGGAACGCGTGCTGCAAATCGAGCCGGATTTCCTTGATGAAAGCCACACACACGAGCATGAGGAAGACATCACTTCGATCTCGTTGTCGTCAGATGTGGCTCTGGATGAGAAGAAATTCCAGGCTTGGTTCGGCAAGCTTCTGCGCGAATGCGGGCAGGATATCCTGCGCTCAAAGGGCATCCTCGACTTCGCAGGGCAGGATGAACGCTTTGTCGTCCACGCTGTCCACATGCTGACCGATGGCGCGCCGCTGGGGCCCTGGCCTGAGGGCAAGCCACGCGGATCAAAGCTGGTCTTCATCGGCCGCGATCTGGACAAGATGGGGCTGGCCGAAGGCTTTGCCACCTGCAAGGCCGCGTGATGCCCGTGCTGGAACGGCTCGATCCCCTGGCGCCCACACGCATCGAAATGGGTGGGTGCCAGTATGACTTTGACGCAGTGCCCGTGGCCGTGGCGACCGTGGGCGACACCGTCTTCACCGCCTGGGGCGACGGGCATGTGCGCGTCTTCCGCCCCGGGGCCGAACACGAGGCCTTGCCGGTCCACAAAGGCGCAATCCTGTCGATGGTAGCCGAAACTTCTGAAACTATTCTGACCGGGGGCGACGATGGCCGCTTCTGTCGCGTCACACCCGATGGCGTGACTGAACTCGCAACCTTTCCCCGCAAATGGGTCGATCATGTCGCTGCTGGAGCAGGGGGCGTCTTCGCCTGTTCGGTCGGCCGCGAGGCGCATCTGTGGGACGGCGCCCGGCGCGAGGTGCTGACAGTGCCCTCAACCGTGGGCGGCCTCGCCTTTGATCGTAAGGGCGCGCGCCTGGCCGTGGCGCACTATGGCGGCGTCACGATCTGGGCGCGCGAGAAACGCGGCTGGAAGCCCACCACATTGAAATGGGTCGGCAGTCACACGGCCGTCAGCTTCAGCCCCGATGACCGTTTCATCATGACCAGGATGCAGGAAAACGCCCTGCATGGCTGGCGGTTGCGTGACAAGTCCGACCTGCGGATGTCGGGCTATCCGCAGAAGGTCAAAGGTTGGGCATGGGCCGGAAAACTGCCCTGGCTGGCCACCACCGGCGCTGATGAGGCGATCCTCTGGCCCTTCGACGGGGCGCGGGGGCCGATGGGGCGCGGGCCGATGCAGCTGGCCTGGGCCGGGCGCGGTTATGTGACAGCAATCTGCGCCCTGCCGGGGCACGAGGCGGTGCTGGCGGGCTACTCCTCTGGCGCGGTGATCTTCTCCGAGATCGACCAGATCGCCGAACCCCGCGCGGTGAAGCGCCCGACCGGCGCGCCGGTAACTCTACTTGCCGTTACGCCGGGGACCGGCTGGATTCTGGCCGCAGATGAACAGGGCGGTGTCCTCTGGGCACCCTTGGGGTCGGGCTGATGCTGAGCCTGTTCTCCCGCCGTCCCCGTCCGGACGCTGAAGCTGTGGCGCGATTAAAGTGTCCGTCGTCGAATGATTTGGAACATCCGCGGTGATTTTGGAGCGGAGGTTATTGGCTCATCGGGTTTAGGCTATGCTGCTTTACGGTGATGGTTCAAGCGGCGGTTTTGGATGGTCTTGTGTTTGATGCGTCTCCTTTCAGCCAGGACGGTTTCGCCGCGCCCGAAGTAGACATCAGCTGGGGTGAGGTTGCCGATGCTCTCGTGGTAGCGGTGGTTGTTGTAGTGGTCGATGAAGGCCGCGATGGCGGCTTCAAGCTCTCCTTCGAGTGTCCCTGGGCAAATCCAGCGGCTGAGGCCCGTGATTCCGCAGACTGCAAGGGTGGCGGCCATGCTCCAGAGGGCCTTTGGGGACAGGCAAGGGCTCTGGCCTGAAGCGACCCCGGGGCCGTTGAGCGCGATCAATGGGGTCAGACTCGATTGATATTTCACCGAGATCATCAGTCGGTAGAAATTCTCGGCCCAACGGACCAAGCCCCGTACCACTTCAGCGACGTGGCCAAAACTCGGTGTGCTGCTACGAAGATCTGATGGCCAGCGGTGCGCTATCGGCCGCCACCGTCGCGCAAGGCGCGCGTTGAGGTGTTCTAGAAATCTCTCAAACTCAAGGCCAAAAACGCTGGCTCAGGCCTCGCGCAAGAATGCCTTAGACCGGCGATCCCCGCCGCGCGTAGCCGGTTCCACCCGCCGCTCCATTTGACCCTGGATGTGTTTTTTGAAACGGTCATCGCCTAGCACCCATGCCTTGTTGGTCGCCGCGCGGATTTCAGCGGTGACACGCGCACTCAATCGGGAGCGAAACAATTGCCGATAAGCCGCTTGACGCTGTTCAGCATTGGGACCGAGTTTTCGATACTCCGCGTGCCCTACGACACCCGCATTTTCTTTACCCGCGGCATTGAACCCATAACTTGACCAAGGATATTCGGAAGCATGCGCCACCATGCCCGCCCGTACGGGATTCATTTCAATGTAACGCATGCACGCGAGTAGATAGGCTTCCGTATCGATCAAGGTGGCCTTGTAGCGACCTTCCCACAAGGTGCCAGTGCGCTGATAGCAGGCGTTATAGCGCTGTACATAATAGCGACCCACCATCTGCAGGGTTTTGCTGATCCCGTTTTCGCTGTGCGGCGTCAGCAGCAGATGCACATGGTTGGTCATCAGCACATAGGCATGCAAATCACATTGATGTTTCTCGCCGGCCGCTTTTAATTTTTCCAAGTAAAAAACGTAGTCCGCTTCTTTGGAAAAAATCGCTGAGCGATTGTTACCCCGCACGATGACGTGCTGCGGATAACCGGGGATCACAAATCTTGGTAAGCGGGCCATCGGTCAGTATCCTCGCTAAAGATACCGCACCGTAACCCGCAGTCACGTCGTAATCAATCGAGTCTGACCCCATTGATTTTTGGAGTCTGACCCCATTGGTTACGCATTGGTTTGTTTCCCGATCAATCGAGTCTGACCCCATTGGTTACGATCAATCGAGTCTGACCCCATTGGTTAATCGAGTCTGACCCCATTGGTCGACCTTGGTCAATCGAGTCTGACCCCGTTGGATTTAGTTCAGCCGGCGCCGTGTGTTAAAGCCTAGGCCCAGCAGGCCCAGACCGAAAAGCACCAGCGTGGTGGGTTCCGGCACCACGCCACCCGGCACTATTGCTTCGCTGAGGGCATAAAAGCTCAGATATTCGTCGGGGTAAGCCAGTGAACCGCATCCCGCCCCTGTGCAACCCACGAACCACTTGCGGGTCGTCAGGTCCGAGCGGCCGCGAGCAACACCATCCTGATATCCCAAGCCATAATCACCGTAACCGCCAGTGAACACGGGGGTATTCAGTGCTGCGCCGAACTGGTCATACCCAATCGCGGCGTTCAAAGCAGGACTGCCAGAAATGGCATAAAGCCCATCTGCGGTACTGACGAGTTCGCCGTGCGTGTTGTACACGGGCAGGTTTAACCACGGGGCGTTGGCCGAATATAAGGTTCCTCCGTAGGCCGTCGTGATCGAATGCCAAGTGGTGCTCGGCAGATCGACGTTGAGCGCGGCCTGCTCACTAACAAAGCTGTTATAGACGCTCTGGTCGGCGCTTAGACCGTCATGCGTGCCTTGCGTCACAAAAATCAACTGGTAGGACGAGCCGGGCGCGAGGCCTATCGGTGCGACGATGGGGGTTGCCTGGACGGAGGTGCCCAGCAGTGACAACACCATCGACAAAGCGCGTGTCCAGCCTTTGCCCCACGAAGCTATCGGGGCTAAACCGGCGGCACCGTGGGGCACCGACATTTTTCGGGCGTCTTGAAACAGCTTTTTGGGAGTGAATAACATGTGGGTCATCCTTTGGACTGAGAGAGAAAAACGGGTCAGAGGCGAGCCCATGCTTTGGTAGTGCCTCAGTAAGATCGAGACTACCCCCCCCCCCTCTGCCCCTTGCAATACCTGCAGCGAAAACAAATGTGAACAATTTTTAATTCGTGAATTGCCCCCCCCAAAACAGGCAAATCAAGACACCGCGCGCGGCCTAAGGGGGGTTGCGTTAGTGCGGCAGACCGGTAAAAGACCGCGTATCCACGCGCAAACGGACGTTGCACGGGAACCCCGCGAGAGCGCCAGCCGTGAGTTTCGGCGTTTAAGGACAGACCGACCGCCATGGCCACGCGTGCACAGACCGCATGAGCCCAGCCGGTGGCTGTGCCGGCTTACCCTGCTGATAAAAATAAGACGCTCGACAGCCCAGGTCACCGCTCAGTTCTAGTGGCGGTGGCGGTTACGGTTACAGACAGTGCCCCGCGCACAGTAGTCGAGACGCTGCCGCTGCGAGCACCCCAACACCGCCGTGCGCCAACTCACCTCTCACTATTGAGTGCTTGAAGCGGAACGCGTTCACCGCCACGCTGGCGGGGTTTACTTTGACGCTGTCCGGCGCGCGCCAGCCCCTCGATAACCCACCCGACCGGTAGAACCCCCATGCGCCATTATGCCTCCCGCCCGGCTCAACCCATCCCAGCCGCCACCGGTGCGCCCCGTTCTGACTGGCAAACCCTCAGCAAGCTAGCGCCCTACCTGTGGGAATACCGCTGGCGGGTCGGCTTGGCGTTGGCTTTTTTGCTGGCGGCAAAAGGGGCCAACGTCAGCGTGCCGCTCCTGCTCAAGCACTTGGTGGACACGCTGGACATCAACGCCCACGACCCCCGCGCCCTGCTGGTAGTGCCGGTGGGCCTGCTGTTGGCGTATGCGGGCCTGCGCCTGTGCACGAGTGCATTCACCGAGCTGCGTGAACTGGTGTTCGCCAAGGTGTCCTTCGGCGCCAGCAAGCAAATTGCGTTAGAAGTTTTTAACCACCTGCACGCGCTGAGCCTGCGTTTCCACCTCGAACGGCAAACCGGCGGCATGTCGCGTGATATCGAGCGTGGCACACGGGCACTGCAATCGCTGGTGTCATACTCGCTGTCCACCATCGTACCCACGTTGGTCGAGGTGGTGCTGGTGCTCGTCATTCTCGGCTGGCGCTTCGACCGTGGCTATGTGTGGATCACACTGAGCGCACTGGTGATCTACATTACTTTTACGGTGAGCGTAACCGAGTGGCGCAGCCGGTTCCGTCGCGAGATGAACGAGCTCGATAGCCAAGCCCATAGCCGCGCCATCGATGCACTGCTGAACTACGAGACCGTCAAATACTTTAACAACGAGACCTTCGAAGCCCGCCGCTATGAAGACGGGTTGGAAGCCTACCGACGCGCGCAAATCAAAAGCCAGACCACGCTGTCGATGCTCAACACGGGCCAGCAACTGATCATTGCGCTGAGCCTGATGGCGCTGCTCTGGCGCGCCACCCAGGGCGTGGTGGCAGGCCGCCTCACGCTAGGCGATTTCGTCATGGTCAACGCCTTCATGATCCAACTCTATATCCCGCTCAATTTCTTGGGCGTGCTGTACCGAGAAGTGAAACAAAGCCTGACCGATCTCGACCGCATGTTTGTGCTGTTAGAGCGTGAACGCGAAGTGGCTGACGCCCCCGGCGCGCCCATCCTTGCGGTCAGCGGGGGTTGCGTGCGCTTCGAGAACGTAGCCTTTGCTTATGATCCGGCACGACCCATCCTGCACGGCGTGAGCTTTGAGATTCCGGCCGGCAAAACAGTGGCCGTGGTCGGCGCCTCGGGTGCGGGCAAAAGTACCTTGGCGCGCCTGCTCTACCGTTTCTACGAGGTGACGGATGGCCGCATCACCATCGATGGTCAAGACATTCGCGCCGTCACCCAAGCCAGCTTGCGGGGGGCGATCGGCATCGTGCCGCAGGACACGGTGCTGTTCAACGATACCGTGGGCTACAACATTGGCTACGGCCGGGCCGATGCATCGCCCCTTGAAGTCACCGCGGCCGCCCGCGCCGCGCACATCCACGACTTCATCGCCGCCACCCCCAAAGGTTATGCCACGATGGTTGGCGAGCGCGGCCTAAAACTCTCAGGCGGCGAAAAACAACGGGTGGCGATTGCCCGTACCTTGTTAAAAAACCCGCCCGTGCTCATCTTTGATGAAGCGACCTCGGCCTTGGACTCGGCCAATGAGCGAGCAATCCAGGCGGAATTGAAAAGCGCGGCGCAAGGCAAGACCGCTCTGATCATCGCGCACCGGCTATCGACCATCGCCGATGCCCATGAGATTGTGGTGCTGGAGCAAGGTCGCATCATCGAGCGGGGGACCCATGCAGCGCTCTTGGCGCTGGACGGACACTACGCGCAGATGTGGCTGCTGCAACAAGCGGCCGAAACGCTCGCCCTCGATTAACGCCATAACGCGTACGACCCGGTATTTGCGAGCGGCAAAAAACCTTCGCATACCCGCCATTTGGCGCGGTAACGGGCTTGCGATAGGGTCACCGCGATCGGTTAGGTCGACACCTGCGCTGACGCCGCTGCTGCGCTAGAATTTTGCCACCCTCGTCACGGCCGATTAACCGGCTGACGATCACCCAAAGGGCCTGCATGCACGCCACCAAAATGTCCGAGATAAAGGCCCCTGCTGGTGAGGCTGATCCCCTCACCATCCAGCAGGTTTTTGATAGTCAGCTGGCCACCTCGCGCCAATGGCGCGAATCGACGGCCGCCGAACGCATCATTCGACTTAAAAAACTGCGGGTGGCCCTGATGGCTCGCCGTGAGGATTTTTACCGGGCGTTCACTGCGGAATGTGGCAAGCCCAATGCCGAAGTGGAAGCCACCGAATTCTTGCCCATCCTAGATGAAATTCGCCATGCCATTGGCAGCCTGAAGCGCTGGATGCGCCCGACGCGCGTGTGGCCAACCCTCACCACTATCGGTACCTACGCTAGCATCCACTATCAGCCACGTGGTCGCTGCCTTGTTATCGCCCCTTGGAATTTTCCGCTCAATTTATGTTTTGGTCCCATGGTGTCGGCCCTCGCGGCGGGCAACACGGTCATCCTCAAACCCTCGGAAATGACGCCGGCCGTCAATGCGGTGATGGCGCAGGTCGTGGCGGCAACCTTTGCGCCCCACGAAGTGGCGCTATTTGAAGGCAGCTTGCCCACCTCGCAAGCTTTGTTGGCGTTACCTTTCGATCACATTTTCTTCACCGGTTCATCGGCGGTGGGCAGGGTCGTCATGACCGCTGCCGCCAAAAACCTCACGAGCATCACGCTGGAGTTGGGCGGAAAATCTCCCGTCATTGTTGACGAAACTGCCGATCTGCGCTTAGCCGCCGAGACTTTGCTCTGGGGCAAGTTCACCAACTGCGGTCAGATTTGCGTGGCCCCCGATCACGTATTTGTGCATGAGTCGGTGAAGGCCCGTTTCGTGAATGAATGTCGCCGGGTGCTGGTCGAACGCTTTGGAGCCACGCCGGCACAGCAGCGTCACAGCCCAGACTATGGCCGTATCATCAGCCAGCACCACACTCGGCGCCTCGCCCAGTTACTGCAAGAAGCCCAAGCCCAGGGCGCTAATTTGCTGGCGGGTGGTGAGGTGGATGAGGCCACTTGTTACCTCGCGCCCACCCTCATCGATCAGGTGCCCGTCGATGCCGGCCTCATGCAGGAAGAGATTTTTGGACCCGTGCTGCCGGTGATTGGCTACACCGACATCGACCAAGTCGTGCACGACATCAATGCAGGCCCTAAACCCTTAGCCTTGTACCTCTGGAGCCGGGACAAAGTCAGTACCCGACGTATTTTGCAACGCACGAGTTCCGGCGGTGTGGCCATCAATCATTGCGTGTTGCAGTACGCTCACGGCAACTTGCCGTTTGGTGGGGTTAACCATTCTGGTATTGGCAACGCACACGGATATTTTGGCTTCAAAGCCTTCTCGCACGCCCGCGCGGTGCTCGAATCAGGCCCCGTGATGGTGGCCAAGCTATTCTTCCCGCCTTTCACGAACATCAAAAAGAAGTTCATCCGCCTGATGGTGGACAGCCTGCGCTGGCCCTCCGTGTTCTGAAGTTTAGTGCGGCTCACCCACCAGCAATTTGGCTGCCAGGATCGGCCAGCCGCCAGCGTCTCCATTGCGGGCCCTGCCCCAAACACCGGGCGGCCAACTGTTGAGGCGTACGCAACGCTATGATTCAGCTTCCCTTCCCACCCCATACTGAGGTCAGCCCTATGAGCATGCATCCGCCGGCAATTCAGCGCTTCGAGTTTGGCGATATTCAGGTTGCCAAAGTCGTCGACACCATTGATTCCTTCAGCCCCAAAGTGCTGTATGTCGATAAAGATCGCAGCGCGTTCGACCCTCATCTAGACTGGCTACAGCCGCATTTTGTGGATGCCAATCGGGGCATGCTGCTCAGCATCCACACCTATGTTGTGAAAACTCGCCACCACACCGTGCTCGTCGACACCTGCATCGGCAATCACAAGCAAGGTTCTGGCTTTGCGCAGTGGAATGATCGCAACGGTAATTATCTGGCGGATCTGGCGGCTGCAGGTTGCACCCCCGAAGATATCGATTACGTGTTCTGCACCCACATGCACGTCGACCACACCGGTTGGAACACGCGCCTGCACGACGGCCGCTGGGTGCCCACTTTTCCACGGGCCAAATATCTCTTCAACCGTCGCGAATGGGCGTGTTGGCAGGACACCACCAACGACTATGACCGCGCGACACTGACGCAAAATATCCTGCCGATCATTGAAGCGGGCCAAGTACAGTGGGTGGACAACGCTTGGCAAATCGACGACCAAATCTGGCTGCTACCAACCCCCGGGCACACCCCCGGTCATTGCAGCGTGGCACTGGGCAGGGGCAATAACGCGCAGGCCATTATTACGGGCGACATGATGATCCACCCGGTGCAGATTGCCGAACCGCAATGGCAGCAGAGCGCCGATCACGATAAGGCGTTGGCAGTTGCCACACGCAGTCGCTTCATCGATGACCACTGCGATCGCGACGTCATGATCCTAGGCACTCACTTCAACACCCCGACCGGGGTTTTCATTGTGGAGCGCGGCGGTCAGCGGCGAATTCGCTTTTAGCGAGCCGGTATTCATCAGCGGCATAGCTTGGCGCGCAGCACACGCGAGCGCTATGCGACACGCCTCAACCGGCCTCAGTCCTCGGTGACACGCCCAATGCGGGCATACACCGTTGGCGCGGCCACCTTAAGCACCCAGCCCCAAACAAGGCCGAGCAGTAGCACCGCTGCCGCAACCTGTGGAATCTTGCTGCCAAACAGTCCTACCCCACCAAAAACCTCGAGCTTGATCACGAGCAGACAGACCAGCATCGCCTGAGCAACAAACGCACAAGCGGGCGCGATGAGCGTGGCAAACACGCGGCGCTCAGGCAGCTTTTTTTGCTGGAAATAAATAATGATCGCGACCGACACCGTGGCCTGCAAGATGAGCAGCAATAATGTGCCCAGCACAGCCAACAAGGTATAAACGCCGAGGTAAGCTTGTGTTGTGGGGTCGTCGGTGCCCGTAAAATAGGCGAATAATCCCACCAGCAGCGCGGCCACCAGCGCCTGTGCCATGGACGCCACGTGCGGGCTTTTGTACCGGGTATGGGTGTGGGACAGCCGCTGCGGCAACACGCCATCGCGCGCCAGCGAATACAGGTAACGGGAGGCCGTATTGTGAAAAGCCATCCCGCAAGCAAACGCGCTGGTCATGATCAAGATGGACATCGCGCCGGCGCCCACAGAACCAACGAACTGCCCCATCGTATCGATAAAAAAATGGCTGGAATTGGCCGTGGCCTTCGCCAACATTTCGCCTTCCGTGTTGAAGGCCGAGACTGCGCACCAACTGGTTAGGGTATAAAAAATGCCCAAGCCTATGACCGAGTAATACAGCGACAGCGGCACACAGCGCTTGGGATCTAGCGACTCCTCCGCATAACTGGGCGCCATTTCGAATCCGCACCACGACCAAAACGCCATAAAAACACCGACCACCGCCGTGCCCGCGGCGATGTCCACGTTACCCACGCGCTGGGCAGGGACGTCGGTCATTACCTTGAACAGGTTGAGGGAATCGAGCGAGAAGTGCGTATTGGTGGCGGCGGTGGCCACGGCAACATCGAACACTACCAGCACAATAATTTCCAACGCCAACGCCACCCCCAGCACGGCCACCGAGAGTTGAACGTCGCGATGACTCAGAATCGCCGAGAGCGTAATCGCGAACAGCGAGAGATAAATCCAAGGAATATTTAGGCCGAGATGAGTAGCAATCAGCGCGTTGGAAAAAAATGCAAAGATGCCCGCCAGCGAGGCTTCAAACACGCTATAGGCCGCCAGTGAAGCGAGGCCGGCAGACAAGCCGATGGTTCGCCCCAAGCCCAGACTGATAAACGCATAGAAGCCACCAACGCTAGAAACATTGCTCGCCATGGCGGCATAACCCACCGAGAAAATCGTCAACAGGATGGTGGCCATCAGGAAAGCCGCTGGCACGTGGATGCCGTTACCGAAACCCACCGCGAAGGGCACATTACCCAGCATGGCGGTCAGCGGGGCGGCGCCAGTGACCGTCAGAAACAACACGCCGATTAAGCCAACACTCCCGCGCTGCAGTCGTTGGGTGTCTTGTGCGTTTGCCAAGTCGCCGTGCACCGGCGCCACCCGATTAGCCTTTATGCCACTCATCACTGACTTCCTTTTGTGATCGGTGCTACGCGTGTTGATACGCAACCGCGCAGCTGTTGTTGCCCCCCTAGGATAGGGCGGCACGGTGGTGGCTAGCTGTTTCTGGGACCCAAGAGATTCGCCTCACCTAAAAACTTAGCGCTGGGAGTTGCGGGTGGTCAGCGGTGCCCCTGCACGAAAAACAAAAGTGTTCTCAAAACAGACCCGATGCAATATTGATGGTCAACGCCACTAGCGTAGTGTTAAAGAAAAACGCCAGCACACAGTGCAGCAGACCCGTACGGCGCATGGCCGAGGTGGTGAAATCGACGTCGGCAGTCTGACCCGAGGTGCCGATGATGCAGGAGAAGTACACAAAATCCCCGTAGTTGGGGTGTTTAGTCCCCGGAAACGCCAGCCCCTCGGCCATCCCAAGCGTACGGTTAAAATAAAAATCGTGGGCGTAGTGCAGCGCAAACATCACATGCGTGAAAAGCCAGGAAGTGGCAATGGTCAGCGCAGCCAAGCCGATATGCGCGTAGCGCGCAGTACCGTGCAGGTTTTTGACCACGGCCAATTCGGCCACGATTGCCCCCAGCGTGGCCAGCGCCGCCAGCACCACCATCGTCAACACCAGCAACTGCCCCTCGTCTTGCTCTTGGGTGCGAATTTGCATTTCGTTGTGGTCAGCTCGCAGCACCATGTGTGCGACGCACAGCAGGTACAGACAAGCAAAAGTATTCCAGCCGATAACCATCCGGGTAACGGTTTGCAGAGCTGGTACACCCACCAACAGCAGCGTGGTTAACATCCCCACCAGCCCACAGGCCAACAAGCGCGATCGGGCCCGTAGTTGGCGGAACACGAAAGAGTTGAGTGGTAATGTCATGGGTGAAATTTTGGCAAGGTCGGCATTGAGACTGGGACCACGTTAAGTAACGCCATTACCGTGCAGTTCCGATGCAGAAAACACAAGCAGCTGCGCGACCATTTCGCGCGCCATCGCCAAAGGGGAGTGCCATCATGAACAACCGCAAACTGGACGCTGCAGCAACCGCCCAAATACCTCACGGCACGCAGTTCCGCTGCCGGCATCAACTATCGTGCCGCGTTAATGCTGCGCGCCACACCCCATAAAACGCGCGTTGGCCTAGGGACGTGGATCCTGCGGCAGCGGCGCGGGCGCCTTGTAGTTTGGATCGAACGGCGGCGGTAACGGAATCTCATCGCTGAACTGGGCGGGGTCAATGGTCTCCGTCTTCGGTAGCCGCCCGTCCGGCAGGTTTTGTTGATTGATAAGGGCCTCGTCTTGCATCTCCTCAGCACCGGCCACACTTACCGCGCTGCCCAATAGCACGGTCATCAACAATATTACGGGCATATTTGGCCGCATCTAGAACTCCTGAACGGTCGTTTTCTTCTAAGGTTGGGTGGGTAGCTTGACGCACTCAGGGGCGTTTGGCGGCCGGGCCAATGTGCGCTACCCCGCCACGTTACCGCAGCCTTCCGGCGCGGATAGTGCTTATCTCTCGCGCATGCTATCGCAACTCAAGCGCTCGGTGGGCGGCGGCCGTAGCCCACGCGTTTTGTGCCACACCCAAGCTTGCTGCTGCCCCCCCCCGCTGAGACTGAGGCTGCGGGCCACGCAGGAAAATCAGCGACTCACGGTTGTTGGTTCGCTAGTACGATGACGAGCAGCAGCGCCAGGCTGACGTGAAACAATACCGGCACTTTTAAGGCGAGCCTAAACCTCATGTTATTAACCGACGAGCAAGAACAGCTACGCGCCGCCACGCGCCGGTTCGCGCAACGCGAAATCGTGCAGCAGGCGGCGGAATGGGACCGCAATGGCGGCGCGCCGATCAGCGTGTTGCGCGCCATGGGGGAGCTGGGGCTGATGGGTTTGTGCGTGGATCCGGCGTGGGGCGGGGCTGGGGCGGATTTTCTCTCCTATGCGCTGGCAGTCGAGGAGATTGCAGCCGGCGATTGCGGGTTGTGCAACATGATGTGCGTTAATAACTCGCCCAACTGTGCTGCCATCGTCGACCACGGCACGCCCGATCAGAAAGAGCGTTTCCTGCGCCCACTCGCCATGGGCGTGCAGAGCAGCGCGTTCTTATTAACCGAACCGCACGCGGGATCAGATGCCGCAGCACTCCTCACGCAAGCCGTGCGCACCGGCGAGGGTTACCGACTCAATGGCACGAAACAGTTCATCACGGCGGGTCGCAGCGCAGACGTGGCGTTGATTGTGGCGGTCACCGACCCCGCAGCTGGCAAACGCGGCATGTCGTGTTTTCTCGCCCCCACCACGACCCCGGGCTATCGCGTGGCAAAAGAAGAAAAAAAGCTCGGGCACCGCACCGCCGACACCTGCCAAATCGTGCTCGAAAATATGGAACTGCCCGCAGAGAACCTCCTCGGGGTGCCAGGTGATGGCTATCGAATCGCATTGGCCTACCTAGAAAACGGCCGCATCGGCGTTGCCGCACAAGCGATCGGGGTGGCACGCGCCGCGTTTGAGGCGGCGCTGCGCTATGCGCAAACGCGGGAGACTTTTGGCCGCACGATTATCGAACATCAGGCGATCGCTGGCCGCTTGGCCGACATGGCCACCGCCATCGAAGCCGCAAGACAACTCACTTGGCACGCAGCAGCGCTCAAGGACGCGGGGCACCCCTGCCTTAAAGAGGCTTCAATGGCCAAACTGGCGGCCACCGAAATGGCCGAACGGGTCTGTTCGCAAGCCCTCCAGATCTACGGTGGCAATGGCTATTTGAACGACTATCCGGTCGAAAAATATTATCGGGACGCGCGGGTTCTCTCCATTTATGAGGGCACCAACGACATCCAGCGCATGGTGATTGGTCGAGCGCTAGCCGGCGGGCGCTGAGTCATTGGCGGAGTCATTAACAGATTGAGTCACTCGTCAGCCTCGTTGCCCGGTGTACTGAGGGACCAACCACCAGCCCTTCCGCGCACACGGCGGCGCGCGCCGGCGTTGGCAGCCAGCGCGATAAGATGCCCCAATGGGCGGGTATCGCTAACCGCGACGGGATCATTCGGATTTAGTCTGGCAACCCTCGATTCCGCGGAAAAGGCCGGTTATCCTTCCTGCGCACCGCCGTTTTCAACCCTTGAAGCGCGAAAGGGTTAACGCGCGGCAACGAGGCTCGAATGTACACGCACGACGGGCAAGCACCCGCGTGGTACGGCGTGGTTTACCGGGCGCGCAACCGCCCCTAACCACTGCGTGAGTGGCTCACGCAACACTTTCGGTGACGGCAGACGGTATGAAAAATTTCGGGAAAGTCTGGTTGGTGGGGGCAGGCCCCGGTGACCCTGAGTTACTGACGATCAAGGCGACCAAAGCTATCGCCCAAGGCGAAGTCATTTTTATCGATGACCTCGTGGATCGCTCGGTATTAGCCTACGCCCAACCCACTGCGCGCATCGTTGAGGTTGGCAAGCGCGGGGGTTGCCGATCGACGTCACAGGCCATGATCGAGCGACTCATGCTGCGCGAAGCCCGCGCCGGGTTAACGGTGGTGCGCCTAAAGGGTGGCGATCCCTGCGTATTCGGGCGTGGCGGCGAAGAACAGGCCACGTTGATGCGCGCCGGAATCGAGGTTGAGATCGTCAACGGCATCACGGCGGGCATCGCCGCACCGGCCGCCTTTGGCATTCCGGTCACGCACCGAGAAGCCGCACCTGGGGTCATCTTTGTCACTGGCCACACCCGCGGAAAAAGCACCGCGCCCAATTGGGCCGCGCTGGCCGCCACCGGCTTGCCGTTGGTGATCTACATGGGCGTGGCCTGTGTGCGCGAAATTGCGGCGCAATTACTCGCCGCCGGCATGGCACCCGCCACGCCTATCGCGGCCATCAGCCACGCCACCACGCCACGAGAAACGGCAGAAATCAGCACTTTGCAGGCGCTCCAAAAAGACGGTCTGCCGCCCGCAGTAAAGAGCCCGGCCATTATTGTCATCGGCGAAGTAGTGCGGTATCAGACGGTTTCTCTAGCGCTCGCCAAACAGGCTCCGGGGACCTGAGGGCCGCCATCCCCTAGCTCGCTAGGGATAGCCGGCTGGGGCTTAGCTGTTATTCCCTTCGCAGCACCCGGCGGCATCAAGGCTATCTGCGCTATCTGCGCCCTCGAGACAAGCCTCGAATTCACGCACCATCAGTGCCTCATCCAGATCGCGGCCAATAAAGACCAACTGCGTGCGCTTAGGGTGGTGAACCCATGGGCCCAAGTCGCTGGTATCAACCACCATGTGCACGCCTTGGATGACGATGCGGCGATCAAGCCCGAGGAAATTTAAAAAGCCTTTTAGGCGATACAGCCGCGTGCCGTGTTTTTCCAACGTCTGCGTCAGCCACACTTGAAAGCGCGCACTGTCCAAGGCGCGCTCCGTCACAATGCTAAAAGAGCGCACGCTTTCGTCGTGTGTGTGGCCGGGATCAAAACTCAGCCACTGTGTCGGCGCGACCTCGCAGCCCCCTTGGTCGAGCACTTGCATGGCGAATTCTTCGGGTCGATGTTGCGTAAACAGCCAGTACGGCCCGCGCTGAGAGATGCGCACGGTAAATTCGACAGTGGCTGGGATGGCGAGCGTCTTGACCTGCTGTTCGGGCTCAAGCACACGATTGATGGGGACTACTTCGGTCTGCCCAGAATACAGCCCGAATACCCGTTCGGCGGCCAGCTTGGGGGTGGATTCGTCCGCGGCTTGCGCCTCGCAAACCAAAATCTGCAAGCTAGGATCTGGCCCTTCGTGCAGGATTAGGCCGTAGTCGCCCGCCGCAAAATCGTATAGCCCGGCCCACTCGAAGGGATATTCTGGCTCGAGAAAAGTGGGCTTAAATTCCAGCGCGCGCGCCAAATCAAAGCCACCGATACCGAGCACCTCAGCGATGGGCACGGCCGCGCGCGCGCCCGGTGCGGCGCGTACTATTTTTGCCAATGCGTTGATGCCGCGCACTTGCCGTTCAAGCCGGTCTAAATCTGCAGCGCTGACCAAATCTACTTTGTTCAAAACGATGACATCGGCGAACGCGACCTGGGTCCGAGTCTCTTCGCTGGCGAGCAACTGCTGGGCGAAATGGCAGGCGTCAACCAGGGTCACGATGCCATCCAAGACGAAGGCATCGCGGATCCCCTCGTCGACAAAAAAAGTTTGCGCAACCGGCCCGGGATTTGCCAGCCCGGTAGTCTCTAAAACGATGCGGTCGAACTTCTCACGGCGGGTCATCAAATTACCGAGGATACGAATTAAATCGCCCCGCACGGTGCAGCAGATGCAGCCATTGTTCATCTCAAAAATTTCTTCTTCAGCGTTGATCACGAGTTCTTGATCAACCCCAATTTCGCCAAATTCATTTTCGATCACGGCAATGCGCTGGCCATGACTCTCGGTCAGAATTCGATTCAACAGCGTTGTTTTGCCGGCGCCTAAAAATCCGGTCAGGACCGTTACCGGGATTCGATTGGTGTTCACACACTTACTCCAGAGTTACTTTATTTGTAGCGAACATCCCGCCACCATCAGCCATGCCTCATCTGCAGCGGCGGCCGTGCGCTGCGCCAAAATACCGGCAATATCCCGAAAGCGCCGCGAGGGTGCGTCCGGCGGCACCAAAGACCAGCCCAGCTCGTTGCTAACGATGACGGTAGGCCAGGGTGCTGCCCGAAACACCGCGAGCTGACCGTCCCAGAGGCTGATCAAATCCGCGTCTGATGCCTCAAAACGTGCGCCGATCCACAGGGTCAGACAATCGACGACAATCCCGGTGGGTGCGATCGATAGCGCCGCCAAGGCCGCCCCAATATCGAGGGGTGCTTCCAGCGTCCTCCAAGAGGGGCGTTCAGCGCGATGCCGGGCTACTCGTTCGGTCATTTCGACATCGCGTGCGTCTAGGCAATAAGTCGCCACAAAGACCACCTCACTGCCCCACGCCTGCGCCCGCTCAATCGCCAGCCGACTCTTACCGCTCCGCGTCGCACCGGTAATAAAAACTATTGCACCCATGCCATTCCGCCCTCCGCTGTTATGGGCCCGTGGCCGATTTGCGCACCACGGCGTGGCCTCATAGGCCCAGATAACGCTTGATCGGTTCTAGATTCACCGACGTCGCCAGGTATTCGCCCATCGCGGCATAGAGATCTCGGCGCTGCTGCGCCCAAGAAACCGCGTGCGCCGTGTGCGCTCGCAGCCCCGCCGCCGCCGCAATTTTTTGGCGCAACGCGGCGGATTCAAACCAACCATGCAGATAAGTTCCCCACACATTGCCCAAGCGCATGCCCTCTGGCCGGGAGCCCCCATCGTCAATCACCGTTTGCAAATCCTCGACGAGGCCAGTGGCATGCGTTAGGCCCATGTGAATTTCGTAAGCGGTCCACTCCTCGTGGTCACAAACCGCGCTCACCTGACGCACCACCTTCGATGCCGCGAAATGGGTTTCCGCTGGCAACAGGCCTAGTCCGCGCACGCTGCCCACATCGCCCGCCACGCCCAGTTCGTCGTGCAGCGCCGTGCCTAACATCTGGAAGCCACCGCACACGCCGATGACCAGCACGCCCCGTTGGGCCGCCGCAATGATCGCATCAGCGAGGCCGCTTTGCCGGAGCCAGGCCAGATCGGCCAGCGTATTTTTAGTGCCGGGTAAGATAATCACCCGGGCATCACGCAAATCACGCGGACTCGACACCCAGCGGGTGGCCACACCGGTGTCCGACCACCAAGGCTGGCAGTCGGTGAGGTTAGAGACGTGCGGAAAGCGCACCCACGCCATGATCTCGCCCTCGCCAATGTCCTCGTCGATCTTCGCCAGACCATCTTCTTCCTCGGGCCTGAGTTGCGGGTTGAACGGCAGCGTGCCGAGGATTTGAAAGCCTGGCGCGTGCGGATCAAGCCAGCGCTGCGGTGCCTCGAACAGGGCCAGGTCGCCGCGAAAGCGATTGATGATGGCGCCCAGACTGCGCGCTCGATCAGCCTCGGTGAACAAGCTCCAGGCCCCCACGAGCTGCGCAAAAATGCCGCCGCGATCGATATCGCCAACGAACACCCAGCGACCATCCAAATAGTGACAGGGCCGCAGATTGACCAAATCCCGCTGCAATAAATTCAACTCCACCGGCGAGCCGGCACCTTCCAGCAGCAACACATCGCACCGTTCGCGCCAGCCATCCAAGACCTCCCGGACGACTTGCCATAACTCATCAAAGCGGCGGTAGTAATCGAGCGCGGGGCAGTGACCCGTGGCTTGACCTAGAACGATCACCTGCGAGCCCTGCGCACCGCTGGGCTTGAGCAGGATGGGGTTCATTTCCACCACCGGCGTGAGCCCGCAGGCTTCAGCCTGCACCGCTTGCGCACGGCCGATCTCACCACCATCCAAGGTGACCCAAGCATTGTTGGACATGTTTTGTGCTTTGAAGGGTGCCACGCGCACACCTTGCGCGTGCAACCACGCGCCCAAAGCGGCGGTGATCCAACTCTTACCGGCACCTGATCCGCAGCCGAGGATAGACAAGGCTTTCATATGGCGCGGCGCAGGCGATCAACAAAATTAACCGCGAGCAAGGGGCTTTGGCCAAAATGCACGTGCAGATAACTCCCCAGCAAATTGCCGTGCACATAGCCACCCGAATCACTCGCCGCACTACCCCGTGTACCTTGCACATCCCAGGCTGTGGCGGTCGCTGGGAGGGGTGTTGCGCACTCCCAACGGCTATAGCGAAACTCGTGGCCCCGCACGATTTCCCCAGCACCGCCGAGCAGGTTTTCGCAGCGTGCCGTCGCATGGCGATAGCCGAGCGCTGCCAACTTGCCGTTCATGCGCGCCACCCCAGGGACTAGGGCCGCCATGTTCCACGCCTCGCCATCGCTGTCGATCAGCGCTTGCAAAAGCACCATAAAGCCGCCGCACTCAGCATAAATCGGGGCATCGCGTTCATGCAGCTCACGCAGTGCATCCCACAAGCCCACGTTCGACGCCAGTGCGGCCCCGTGGAGTTCCGGGTAGCCCCCGCCTAAATACACCCCAGTCGCGCGGGGGTCAGGACGTTCGCCATGCACGGGGCGGAAGAATTCGATGTCCGCACCCGCCTCGACGAGCAACTCAAGGTTCTCGGGATAATAAAAACAAAATGCGGCGTCTTTGGCGACGGCGATCAGCGGCCGTGGTGCCGAACGGCCACGGGCTACCTGTGGGGCAGCGGCGTTGGGACTTGCTAAGGTGCTGGTGTCGGTCGCGAGCGCGAGGATGGTTGGCAAATCGAAACGCTGCGTGGCGGCACGGGCTATCTCAGCCAGCAAGGCGTCCACGTCGGTCTG
>CAMAXW010000015.1 GCA_945862315.1 Klebsiella pneumoniae | reverse complement strand
TTGTCTGATCCCGACCATCCATGGCGGGTGTCGGTGTCGGCAGGTCCGGATTTATGACCTGGCGGCGCCGTCTTGTTGGGGTGCTCGCGGCCAGTTTTGGCTTGGCGGTGATCGGCGTGCCGGTGGCGCTAGTAGGGAGCAATGCCGGGCTCAGTTTTGCGCTGGATGCGTTAGTCCGCGTGCTGCCGCGCGGGCGTCTTCTCGTGGGGGCTGTTGAAGGCAATCTCGCCGCGGGTGCGACGCTGACCGCGCTGCAATGGCAGACCCCAGCGTTGCGTGTGCGCGTGAGTCGTGTCGACCTCACCCTTAATGCTAAGGCGCTCCTGCGCGGTGTGCTGGCGCTGAGCGATTTGCATCTCAGCCAAGTACACCTTGATGCGCTGGAACCCGCTGGCCCGCCGCTGGCCGTCTTACCGCACCTGCCCACGCTGCCCCTCGCACTGGAACTCACGGCGGGATCTATCGACGCCTTGCACTGGACGACTCCCGCCGGCGGTATCGGGCCGCTCCAGCGCGTGCGCTGTAATCTGCGCTGGCCGCGCGGTGGCCCGCTGGAATTGCGCGAAGTTTCGGTCGAACACGGCGCCAGCACGCTGCGCGTGGCGGGTCGTCTTGGCGAGGATGCGCCCGATCACCTACGCGTGGATATCCATTGGCGGTATCAATTGCCCGGTGCGGTTACCGTGCAAGGCCGTGGGCAGCTTGAAGGGCAGGGCAAGCAACTGACTCTCCGCCAGGAAGTCGTCGCACCCATGATGGGGAGCCTGCAGGCGCAGGTGCAGTTGCCCGTCGGTGCGGCAGCTTGGCAATTGGCGCTGAAATTTCCGGGGCCGCAAGCCTTGCCCGTGAGCTGGACGGGCGCCGTTGCGATGGCGATGGCCGGGCAGGTGACGGCGCAGGGCCAGGATGGTGCGGTGGGCTTAGCAGCGGATCTGGCGGTGACCTCGGTGGCCGCGGGTAATTGGTCAGTGCAAGGTAGGGCACACGCAGCGCAGCCGGAGGCTATCAAGCTCGAGTCCCTCACTGTGAGCAATGCCACGGGCGCCACACTGGCGCTGAGCGGCACCCTCAACACCGTTGTTGCGGCCGTCGACTTGACCGGTCACTGGGCGCAGTTGCAATGGCCGATATCTGGCACAGCGGCCTATGCGAGCCCGCGGGGCGAACTGACTTTGCGGGGGACGCCGGCGGCGTACGCCTATTCGGTGGCGGCCGATAGCGTGATGGCCGGCCTGCCGAACGCGCAGTGGTTGTTGGCGGGTACCGGCGATGCGCAGACCCTGCGCTTGGCCCAACTGGCCGTGCGCGCGCAGGACATGCGTGTTGAGGCGGCCGGTGCCTTGCACTGGGGCGCAGAACTGCAGGGCGAATTAGCCGGCACTTGGCAAGGTTTGCGTTATACGACGCCAGACCACCGCCGCTACCAAAGCGCGCATGGCCGCTGGACGCTGGCCGGCAGTGGGGCCGCTTATCAGGGCGAGACCCGCTTTGACCTGCAGCTAGCTGGCTTACCGGGCGGGCGGGTGGATAGCCAATTTTCGGGTACGTCGAGTGGGCTGAAACTCCACACCTTCAATGCGCGCATGGGCACGGGCGAACTCCACGCCAGTGGCGAATTGGCGTGGCCGACGGCGCAGCCTCAGTGGTCGTTACAGGCTCAGGCCAAGGCTTTTAACCCGGCTTGGTTGGCCCCTGCGTGGCCCGGCACACTGTCTTTTGAGTTACACAGTGAGGGTATGCCCACCGCATTTAGTGTGAGGGTAAACCAACTCACCGGGCGGCTCCGCGACCGCCCAGTGCGCGGCGTGGCCGCCTTGACCTTAAGCGGCCAGACCTTGGCAGTGCAGCAGTTCGACTTTGCATCCGGGCGTGCCGTCCTGCAGGCCAGTGGCGAAGTGGGTGGACGCGGGGAGTTGGCGTGGGCGCTTGAAGTGCCCTCCCTCGACGATTTATTGCCTCACTTCGCGGGCGCAGTACACGCACACGGTAGCGTGGCTGGCAGCCTGTCCAAACCCACGCTGCGTGGCACGCTGGCCATGAGTTCGCTGGCGGGGCCGGCGTTTGCGTTGGCCAAACTCCACGCCGAATGGGATTTTGCTTTGGCCACCAAGCACGCCGCCGTGTTCTCGCTAGCACTCGCGGACCTGCGCTACACGACGATGCAGTTGGACGCTTTGTCGTTGGCGCTGACGGGGTCGTCGGCCGCACAGACCCTCCAGTTCACCGCTAACCAACAAACCAGCCGTTTAGACCTGACGCTGCAAGGGCAACTCACACCGAAATTTGGTTGGCGCGGGCAGCTGACTGCCGGCCGTTGGGCGCGGGCGAAGGCGCCGGTCTTCACGCTCAACGCGCCGGCGGATTTGGCCTTGGGCGCAAAGACTCTGACGCTGGGCCTGCAATGCTGGGGAGGCGCTGGACAGGCCTGTCTGCAAGCCATAGTTGACCCGCAGCACTGGCAGGTGCGGGCCGCGGCGACGGCACTCAACCTGATGGCTTTGCCCATCGTGGGTGACTGGCAGCACGGCGCGCTCACGGGTGCCGTGGTGGCCACGGGGAGGGGGCGTGTGCTCGCCTCACTGGACGGACAGTGGCACTTGCCCGCCGGCGAATTGCCGGGTTTTACGCCGGAGATGCCGCCGCTCGCGCATGACGGCCTAGCGGTATCGCTGGCCACGACGAGCGCCGCGTTAACCTTGGATGCGCAGCTCAGTTTGACGCAGCCCGCGGCTGTGCCACTGCAGCTGATGTTGAGTTTACCCGACGGACCCTGGGACCTCGCCCAGTGGTCGACACTGCCGGTGCGGGGGCGATTTAGCGCTCAAGCTAACGACTTGGCCCCTTGGGCTGCGCTCACCGGGGAACTCGCGCAAGTCACCGGCAAGGCCCATATCGATCTGCGGCTACACGGCACGGCGGCCGCGCCTGTGTGGGACGGCAGCGGGCACCTTGAGGTGCCAGCAGCACAAATAACGCGGCTAGGTGTGGCCCTCAAAGACTTAGATTTATCCCTAACCGGGGCACCCAATGGCGAGCTCCTGCTAGCCGGGCAGGTGCACGCGGGTGAGGGCAGTGCCACGTTACGCGGCACGCTGGGTGGCATGGCGGAGGGGCCACACGCGCAGCTCAGCCTCACCACTGAGGCTTTCCCCGTGGTCGATCTGCCGATGGCCAGCGCGCAAGCCACGGCCAAATTGGACTTCAAGATCCAGCCCGGGAAAATTCAGGTGACGGGTGATGTGGCGATACCCGAAGCCCATCTCCGCTTCCAAAAAACCGCGGCGCGCACCCAGCGCTCTAGCGATGTGGTGGTGGACGGCGAGCCAGTCGAAAAGCTCTCGGCGGGCGTCTTAAACGCAGATGTCTGGCTGCGGCTAGGCGAGCAGGTGTCGCTAGACGCGGCGGGCTTAACGGGTCGTTTGACCGGCAAAATTCACCTCGTCGACACCCCCGGTCTAGCCACGCGCGCCAATGGGGAACTCCGCATAGAAGACGGTCGCTACGCGCAGTGGGGGCAGACTTTAAAGCTGCGTAACAGCCGCATTATTTTCACAGGACAAGTTCCTAGCGACCCCACACTGGACGCTCGGGCTGAGCGCGAAGTCGGTGAAGTCACCGCCGGCTTGCACGTCACTGGCCGCCTGCAGCAACCCAGCGTGCGCCTGTATTCCACGCCTACTTTGCCCGACGGCGACATCTTGAGTTATCTCGTGGCGGGCCAGCCGCTCAGCGGCGCCTCGTCCAGCGATACCAGTGCGCTGGTGCGCGCCGCCACCTCTTTAGGCGTGGCTGGCGGCAGCCTGTTGTCGCAGCATCTAGCGCGCAGCTTCGGCATCGATGAAATTAAGGTGGATGACAGCAGCCCCGATCACAACGTGGCGTTGAGCGTGGGTAAATTTTTATCGCCCCGGCTGTATGTGGGCTACGGCGTGGGCTTGATCGAGAAAGCCAATACGTTTCGTCTGCGCTACACGCTAACCAAACACTGGAACCTAGAAGCAGAAGCCGGTACGCGTACCGGCGCGGACGTGCTGTATTCGATCGGTCGCTGAGTGCGCGCAATCGTTGATCATTTAGACGCGCTGCGCTCGCGGCATCGCTGGCCCGAAAAAAATTAAACGCCCTACAATTAGGTTAGGTATGGAAGCTCGCAACAGCCTGAGCCAAGCGCGTCGCTCGACTATCAAGGCTATGTGCGGTGCTTTGCACTTCCCGAATCGCAACCCCTTGCGATGCTGTGGCGCGCGCGGCTAAGTCAATATTTTTTCCCAGCAGTTCGCCCGCCATTTTTTGCTCGCGCAGAGCCTCTGAAATGTGGGCGATGTCGACCACCAGAGCGTCGATGTCGAGCGTGGTTTCCTGCAGGGAGCGTTGGGCACCCTCGGCGGTGGAAACCGTCAGGGCGGTGTAGGCGCTGCCGCGCGCAATGCTTTCGACCGCCTTATTGGTCGCGGTGTGCAGTGCTTCTATCAGGGTGCTGATTTCCAGGGTAGAGGCGGCCGTGCGTGACGCCAGTTGGCGCACTTCGTCGGCAACCACGGCGAAGCCGCGCCCTTGGTCCCCGGCGCGTGCGGCTTCGATGGCGGCGTTCAACGCCAGCAGATTGGTTTGGTCGGCGATTTCGCTGATCACCGTGACGATGCGCAAAATGCGCTCGCCGGTTTCGGAGAGCACACGCACATCGGCCGCGGAGGCATGGACTCGCTTGGAGATTTCTTGTACTTGGCTCACCATTGCTTTAAGACCAATGTCGCTGGCCGTAGAGCGCGTACCCACGCGTTGCGAAAGCTGCTGCAGGTGCTCGGTGCTGGCGCCGATGCCCACCACGTTAGCCAGCATTTCTGCCACTGCTGCGGTCATTGTATTGGCGGCATCCGTTTGTTTTTGCGCGCCCTGATCGACCGACTGCGCAGCGCGTGAGAGCACGCTGACGGTCTCCATCATGTCCCCCGCCTGATCCCGAATCTCGTTCACCAGGCCCGCCAGAGCGCGGCGCGTATGGTCGATACCCTGCGCCATGCTGCCCAGTTCGTCGCTACGCGCGAGGGCTACCGGCACGCTAAGATCGCCCTGCGCAAAGCGTCCTATATGCCCATTGAGTTCGCCAACGTCCCGGATTAGGCGGCTGCTCACAAAATAGAAGACCAGCCCGCCGAGCAGGAGGGAGGTCACAAAGACGGCAATTTGGGCGGCGCGAGAAACTGTTAACAAGCGATCAGCACGCGCTTCGGCAAGCACATTGGCCTGTTGTGCGGTGCGCACGACGATCTCGATGGCTTGCCTGTGGGCTCGGTAGGCTGCGTCCAGATCACGTAGCGCGGCAGCAATCGCGGTTTCGTCACCCGCGCTCGCGGCAGGGATCAAACGGGTTTCGACCAATTCATAGAATACGGCGGCGGGCGCATGGGCGACTTGCAAAAACTGTTTGGCCAGTGCCTCGGGCAAGTCCTTTTGCTGCCAGAATTGGCGCCTCTCATCGTCCTCAGTCTGCAGCTGCAGCAGGCGATCGGCGAGCTCTTGGCGGGTGGCGGGGTCTTGGCTACGGGCGAGTTGGAGCGCGGTGAGATAGGACTCTATGATGAAATTAGGCGGGGGCAGGATGTCGGCAATCAGGTCCTTGCTTTGGATAATTTTCTCATAGGTTTCACCGCGCACGCGCAGGAGGTCGAGCGTGCGCCACGAAAAAGCGCCGAATACGGCAAAGCCGGTCGCGACGGTGAGCAGCACGACCGCCAATTGTTTTTGCAGTGAAAGGCCTAGAAAGCTGTGCATCGGTGCCATCGCGTTGTTCATAACGAAGGTTCTATCGGCGGTCGTCTGGCAAGCTGTAGAGCTCATCACCTCGCGATGCGGTAATGTTCTTCAGCGACGAGTGGGTGCGCTATTGCGGGCACACTTGGACAGGCCCCGATCTTCTCTCTTACCTAGGTTCCCGCTGTGTCGTGTGAAAATCTCCTGCTCATTCCCCACGAGGCTTTGACTGATGAGGCGCTGCGTGGCGTGGTCGAGGCTTTTGTATTGCGCGAGGGCACCGATTATGGCGAGGAGGTGTTTTCACTCGCCCAAAAAGTCAACCAAGTCATGGCGCAAATTAAACGCGGCGAGGCTGAACTGCGCTTCGAACCGGACAGCGCAACAGTCGATATTGTGGGCAGCGAGCGAGCGCATCGACAGCGCGGCTAGGGCCGGTTTTCCCCACGGTAAGTCCCTCAGGGAAGCGTGCAGATCGCGCTTGCGAGGGCCAGTAATTGTTCATCGGCATGGCGGGGACCCACCAGCGACAGCCCCACGGGACAGCCATCGACCCACGCCAGCGGCAGACTGATTTGCGGTAAACCAGCGAGCCCAGCGAGGCACAGCAGGTTGAGTGCGCGCAGGCGAAACTCGTCGAGTTCGGCAGCCGGGGAGTCCCGCCGCGGCGCGATGCCTGGCGCGCTCGGGATGAGCAGCACGGTATCCGTACCTAATAGGGCGTCGAGATGGGCGGCGATGGTGCGTCGCTGCGCGCGCAGTGGCGCCATATCAACCTCTTTGAGCTGCGCGGCCCACAGAAAACGCTCCCGTACACCAGGCCCGAACACCGGCTGGACTTGGGTGATCCAGGCACCATGCATCGCCCAGACCTCCGCACCTTGGAGGTGCCGAAAAACCTCCCGCCACTGGGTTAAATCGTTGGTGCTCAGTGTTATTTCTTGGACTGGTCCAAGGCTGCGGGTGACCCGTGGCAGGACTTGCGCCAGCGCTTGGCGGCTGGGCAAATCCGCCAGCGCAAAGGCATCGGTGGCGAGCAATGCCCGCTGCAGCGGCGGTCCGGGATGGACGGGCCTATCGAGCAGTACCAAACCGATTTTTTCCAACAACGGCGCGGTGCGGGCGAACCAGCCACAAGTATCCATCGATGGCGCCAGTGCGCACGCGCCCTCGAGAGAAATACGTCCGTGGGTGGGGCGGATGCCAAAAATGCCGCAAAAGGATGCGGGCAAGCGCACCGAACCGCCGGTATCGGAACCCAGCGCGAAATCCACCAGCCCGCCCGCCGTGGCGGCGGCCGAACCGCTAGAAGATCCGCCGGGAATACGCCCCACCGCATTCACATTGACCGGCGTGCCGTAATGATAATTCTCCCCCGTGAGGCTATAGGTGAGTTCATCGGTCTGAGTTTTCCCGACGACCATTGCGCCGGCGTCCAACAGGCGCTGCACGGCGGGCGCCGTGTGGGTTGCGGGCGCTTGTGCGGCCAGCCACTCGGGGTGGCCAAAACCGGTGCGACTGCCCCGAATAGCGTAAATGTCCTTAATGCCGCATTGCAGCCCAGCGAGTGGCCCGGCGAGCGCGCCCGGCACTCGCACCGCGGTGTGGCGACAAAAGGCATTGAGGGGATCTGGCTCATTGAGAGGGTGCATGTGGGCACTATAACGGGCCAACCGCGATGCGGCGCTAGGCCCGTGTGAAAATAGATTGACAAAGTGGTATCGCCGGCGCGGGAAGGCGCGTAGGGTAGACCGCCTGTTCACCGCGCTACCTTTAACGATGAGGCGCAGTGGGATAGACGAATCTGCCGGTCGCCGGCACTTCGAGTCCCGAATTACTTGTGCCATTGGCTTCGGGGCTCGCGATTGTGGACAAAGTACACCCCATTTTTTGTGAGATATGAATGAATATTTATGCAGGTAATTTGGCCTATGACGTCACCGACGCCGACCTAAGGGAAGCCTTTGGTGCGTTTGGAGAAGTCTCCAGCGCGTCCGTGATTTCCGACAAGTTCTCGAATGAGTCCAAGGGTTTTGGTTTTGTCGAAATGCCCAACAATGGTCAGGCACTTTCGGCCATCAAAGCGCTGAACGAGAAGCCGCTCAAAGGGCGCAATATGCGCGTGAACGAAGCCAAGCCACGTGAAGCGCGTCCACCGCGCCGCAACGCGTACTAGAGCTTTGCGCCGGGTCGAGGCTCGCCGGCTGGCGTACCACTGCGGTAACGCAGCGCCAGCAGTGACCTCGACCCACCTCTCTCCCCAGTCCTGTGAGGATTTCGCGGTTAGCGTCAGCGCGAAACCGGCGCACAGACTGCAGTGTCCTAAAACTTAGGACTACGGGCCCACTAAAACCGAGTATTTCGGGTTGCCCAGACTCTGGGTATCAAGCCGCGACGACGCCGGTGCTACTAACCGATCCCTGTGCAAATTAACGCAGCGGCTAGGTTGTCCATGCTTTTCATCCCCCGACGCCACGATTTCGCCTAGGTTGGGTCGCCGCGCCATCAGTTGATGCGCCGTTAAAACCCCCAAAGGTAAAACTGCCACATGGGGGCCATCCCCGCCTCGATCATCCCTTCGTGCGCTTGCCCCAGCAATTTTGAGCGGATGCACGAGCGAATGTCTCTGGCAACGGTTTTTGCCGGCGCAGCGTGCGCCATTGAGAACAGAATTGGCGCTCAGCAGGTCTTCAGCAGGCCCTAAAAAAGGCGCATCTCCCAGCGGGCCTCGCGTTATGCACGCGCGGCATTTCTCGGCCAAGGGCTGCCACTAGCGCGCTAGAACACCCTGAGTAGGCTTTGGCCTGAGCGGTGAGGCTGCCAGCCCCGATGGGTTACCAGAGGCCCGCATTCACACATTCAAACTGCCGCGCCAACCCCACTGGCCGGGTGGTATCGCCCGGTCAATGCTTTAAAGACCAGCGATGGGCTAGTGCAACGCCGCGCTCAATTCGCGGCGCCAGAGCTGAGTGAGCGGGTTTTTTTCACCCAACACCTTGAACAAGGCAATGCAGGTGCGGCGCGCGCCCTCTTGTTGATAACGGCGGTTGCGGCGCAGAACGCTGATAAAAAGTCGCAGCGACTCCTCGAAGTCGCGCCGCTGCAGGGCCACCAAAGCCAACAGATAATCGGCGCGGACGGGGTCCTCTGGGAGGTCGTCAGGGGCTGCGGCGAGCACGAGTTGGTCGGCGAGGGTGCGGATGGCCTCGGCCATCGCGTAATGGTCGGAACTCTGGCCAATGTTGTCGAGCAGCTCGCGTGCTGCCGCCGGGTCGTCGTGCAGCACGATCTGCGCCAGCAAAACCCGGGCTTGCGGGTTATTGGGTTCGCTCCCCAGCACCCTGTCGAGCAGTTCACGGGCAGCATCGAGCGCGCCGGCGGCCACTAGTTCGGCGGCTTGCGCCAGCAGCTGGGCGATTTTGCTCGGGAGATGTTTTTCTAACCATTCCCGCACGGCGGATTCGGGCAGCGCGCCGGTAAATTCGGCCACCGGTTTGCCATCTATAAATAATTTGACGGCTGGGATACTGCGGATCCCAAAGCGTGCGGAGTGCTCTGGAAAGCGCTCAGTATCAATTTTGGCGAGCACCCAAGTGCCGCCGTTGCCTGCGGCGAGTTTTTCCAACACCGGGCCCAGTGCTTTACACGGGCCACACCATTCGGCCCAGAAGTCGGCCACCACCGGGACCTCGAAGCTGCGGGCGATGACTTGTCGTTCGAAGTCGCTGATGTCATGGGCCATGTCAGGATATGTCCTAAAAAAAATTGAAGAGAGCGCGGAGGGCTGGAGGGTAACCAATTCGACCGACCGCGGCGATGCCGGCGGTCTTAACTGTCATCAGCCTGCAAAACACCACCACAACAATCCTCCAACAATCGCAAGTCAGCCATCGGAGGAATTATCATGGGGGCGTTTATTTCGTGTGCGGAAGGTGAAGTCATGGATGTGCTGATGCAGGTGGACCAGCTGCCCCAACGCGGTATCCAACTGAACTTTATCAATAGCGCTGGCCAGATGGTCAGTCTGCATCTATCGGGCAATGTGGCGCTAGATTTGCGCGCCGAACTCAATGCGCTGGGGGAACAGCTCTACTAGCCTGCGGGCGGACCGCTTCCCGGGCATAATGCGCGTCCCGCCGCTGGAAGTACTGGGATGAGCGCTAACAAGCTACACAAATTTATTTTTGAAGGAGTGCCCGTGCGCGGCGCCTTGGTTCAGCTGACTGAGACGTGGCGCGAGGCCCTGCGACGGCGTGCTGTGGTGGGCGAGTTTCCGGCGCCGGTGCGCGTTTTAATGGGCGAGATGGTCGCGGCCGGACTATTAATGCAATCCAGCATTAAGTTCGAGGGGGCTTTGGTGCTGCAATTGCACGGTGATGGTCCCGTGAAATTGGTGGTGGCAGAAGTCAAATCCACGCTGAGTTTTCGTACCACGGCCAAGGTCGTTGGACCGCTAGACGATGCCGCGAGCTTGCAGCAGATGGTCAACCCGCGGGGTACCGGACGGTGCGCGATTACTTTGGATCCCCGCGAGCGCGCGCCGGGCGCTCAGCCCTATCAAGGCGTGGTGTCGCTCCATGGCGATCAGCGCGAGCCGCTGGACTCGCTGGCACAGGTGCTAGAGCACTACATGCTGCAATCTGAACAACTCGACACCCGGTTGATTTTAGCGGCCAACGATGAAGTGGCCGCCGGTTTATTGCTGCAACGCATGCCGGTGTCTGGGGCGGGCAATCTGGCGGATTTTCGGGATGAAGACCGCATTGGGCGCGACGATGATTTCAATCGCATAGCGCTGTTGGGAGCCACGCTCACCGCCCAGGAGTTGCTGACCCTCGACGCCGAGCAGATTCTCCACCGCTTGTTTTGGCAAGAACGCCTGCGCAGCTTTGCTCCTCTGCCTAGCACCTTTGCTTGCACCTGCTCACCCGAACGGGTGCGCGGGATGTTGCAGGGGCTGGGCCGCACCGAGATCGAGGACATCCTGACCGAGCGCGAGGTGGTGGAAGTTTGCTGCGATTTTTGCGGCCAGCAGTTCCATTTCGACGCGGTAGAAGTGACTCGAATGTTCACCCCCGAGCGTGACCAGCCCGCCGCGCCGCCGACGCTGCAATAAGTCATCGGCGGCACCTTGGGCGCCTCCCTGCGGGGCTATAAGGGGCCTGGGCGAATCGGGTGTTGGCCGTCCCAGCCCTGGGCTGCGTCTTCCACCATCTGGAACAAATCTTTAAACACCGTGTGGTTGTCCCATAGCTCGATGTAGTGCCCTACCGTTTTAACGGTATCGAAATACACCAACTCAGCGCCGCCCACCGTGCACTCGAACGCCGCTGCATGCCCCAAGGCTTTGTACTGCGCGCAGGTGGCCGCGTAATTCACCGGCATCATGCCAAAGTGATGCACGCCTACGCGTCCGGCATCCAGAAATTCTTTGTAGACCGAGGGCTCGTCGTTGTGCTGATAAATGAGCTCAATTTGTAAATCGCCGCTATTCCCCAGCGCCAGCGTTACGTCGGTATTAGAGGGCTTCCCGTAGTAGCGTTGGTCTAGCAGCGGGCAATGGTCGAACCGAAAAAACGGGCCTACTTTCAGCACCTCGGTCCAGTATTTCAGCGCTACGTCGAGGTCGCGGACCACATAGGCTAATTGTCGAACGGTATAGAGCGGTTGAGTCATTGCGAGCTCCTGCTTGGGATTGTATGAATCGAAGTCACGGGCACGTTAACGGGATCTCGGCGCAGCGGCCAGTTCTGGCGCAATAACGGCAAGCATTGACCGCGTGATCGGCAACTAAAGCGCGTGCACAGGGTGTGGTCACGGCGCCTCGCGCCCGTGGTGGTGGGAACCGCTGTGCTGGCTTGCCACTTGCATGAGGCAGACTAGCCAGCGCCCCGGAGTGTTTCCCGCACCATGTCTCGCCCCATCGTTCCCTTGGCCGCGACACCCTCGCCGAATGCCCATTCGGTGCGTGGGGCGTTCACGCAGCTGGGGCACTGGCTGTTTGGTAACGATGGGCTGACTTTCTCCGACATCCTCGATGTGGTGAACCCGCTGCAGCACATTCCTGTGGTCAGCACCTTGTATCGACGGCTGACCGGCGACCACATTGACCCGGCTATGCAACTAGCCGGTGGGGCTTTGTATGGCGGGCCCATAGGGGTTGGTCTGTCGGCGCTCGGGCTGTTGTTCGACGCCACACTCGCGCCCACCCCGGATTCTGCCCCGCCCGGTGCGCCCCAGCTTGCGAGTGCGGGGGCTGCGGCGCGTGCTGGGCCGCTGGTGCGGCCTGCGGTTGAACGCGGGCACATGGCCATCACCCCAGCCACCCGCATCGCCGCTGCCCGTTTGGCCCCCATTGCGCCCAGCGTGGCGTTAACGCAGGCGCGGGGCCAGGATTGGCTGCTGGTTTCCGCCTATGCCAAAGTGGATGCGCAGGCCCGTGAAGACCGGGCCTATGGGTCTCTCCATGAAATGGCCTAAGGGTAAATGGTCTAAGGGTCAGGCAGCACGGCGTGTTGATTTGGCGCCGGCTCATGCACAATCGCGCCTCATTAACGAGGAATTAGCATGATTGAACATAAAGTTGGGGACGGCCCGGTGGCTGAAAGTGGCCACGAAGTCGTTGTGCATTACACCGGCTGGCTGTTTGACGACGGCGCGCCGGAGCAAAAGGGCCAAAAATTTGATAGCTCGCGCGACCGCGGCGATCCTTTTTCTTTCTCGCTAGGCGCGGGGCAGGTCATCAAGGGTTGGGACCAAGGCGTGGCCGGCATGCGCGTGGGCGGTAGCCGAACGCTCGTGATTCCGCCTGAACTGGGTTATGGCGCCCGCGGTGCGGGTGGGGTTATTCCACCGAACGCTACCTTGGTGTTCGATGTTGAACTGCTGGCTGTTCGCTAAAGCCAACTATCCCCGGAGGACTGGTCCATGAGCATTCGTCTAAAAATAGATTTTGTCTCTGATGTGTCGTGTCCGTGGTGCGTGATTGGGTTGAAGTCGCTGGAACAAGCGCTGGCGAATATCCACGAGGCAGTGGAGGCAGACATTCATTTTCAGCCCTTTGAACTCAACCCACAGATGCCCGCCGAAGGGCAGCTTTTGGACGAACATTTGCTGGAAAAATATGGCGCCACGCCCGAGCACTTTGCCGCGACCCGCCAAAGCATCCGCGATCGCGGCGAGGCCTTGGATTTTGTGTTTCGCATGGAGCGACGCGATCGCATCTACAACACCTTCGACTGCCATCGACTACTCCACTGGGCGGGCGAGCAGGGTCGACAGCTAGAGTTGAAAATGGCGCTGTTCCGGCTTTATTTCACCGAAGGTCAGAACCCGGGTGCCACGGAGGTGTTGTTAGGCGCAGTGGCCGATGTGGGGCTGGATGTGGTTCGCGCGACGGCCATTCTGGCCAGCGATGAATATGCCGAAGCAGTGCGTGAGCGCCAGCGCTACTACGCCAGTTGTGGCATTAACGCGGTGCCGGCAGTCGTTATTAACGATCGTTACTTGATTCAGGGCGGCCAGCCCGTCGACGCCTTTGAATTGGCGCTCCGGGAGATTGCCGCCGTTAAAGAGTAGGCAAGAGCGGGGGCGTGCTAGCCACGCCCCCAGCGGTTTTAGCCACCGCCACCAAACCAGGATTTCAGCCCCTTTAAGAGACGCGCGATGAAGCCTGTCGGGGCGGCTACGGCGGGGCTGGTGGTCACGGTCTGAGGAGCCTCTCCACGGCCGCCACCGCGCCGGCGTCGCTTGGTGTCCCCGCTGGTGCTAGGCGGCGTGAGCGCCTGCTCACTGGGCGCTGTTGGCATGCTGGCAGCAGGCCGAGGTGGCTGCTCGCGTGCGGCTTGGGGCGCTCTGGGCTCGTCTTGACGTGGTGGTCGGCTGCGTTCGCCACCGCGCGCCGCCGGGGCGCCGCTGCGGCTGGTGTCGCCACTGCGCGCAGCGGGGCGTCGGGCGCCGCCACCACTACCACCGCCGTCGCGGCGGTCCCGCTCGCGGCGTTTTTGGCGCTCGGCCGCGGCTTCACTGAGGGCGTTCTCCACCACGCTTTCCTCCGCTCCCGCGTGGCGGGCCGGGGCGCGCGGCACGGGCAACAGAATGGCCGGATCAATTTTGACCACCGGAATTTTGAGCCCGATGAAAGTCTCGATGTCGGGCAGATGCATGGCGTATTCGTCGCAGGCAAAGCTAATGGCATCGCCCTCGGCGCCCAAACGTGCCGTGCGACCAATGCGGTGGACATAGTCTTCTGCGTCGTAGGGTAAATCGAAATTAAAAACATGACTCACGCCAGGAATATGCAGGCCACGCGCCGCCACATCGGTCGCTACCAGCAGGCTTAACTCGCCCTTGGTAAAGCGCCCAAGCAGCGACTCGCGCTTGCGCTGCGGCACGTCGCCGGAGAGTACGCCCACCTTATAGCCCGAGCGTTCCAGCGCCAGCGCAACCCGTTCGCAGGCGTATTTGGTATTCACAAACACCATGCCGCGGCTCGTTTCCATTTGTTTGAGGATGCCGAGTAGCAGCGGTAGTTTTTCTTCTGTGGCCGGAAAATACACTTGCTGCCGGACGCTCGAGGCGGTCACGGTATCGGACTCGACGACCAGTTTTTCTGGGTCGTTCATGTGCTCGTAGGCCAGTTCCAGCACGCGATGACTGAGGGTTGCCGAAAACAGCAGGTTTTGGCGTTCCCCGGCGGCGGGCATCCGCCGCAGCAAGAAGCGGATGTCAGCGATGAAGCCTAAGTCGAACATGCGATCGGCTTCGTCCATGATCATCATTTCGATGCCACGAAAACTCACCGTGTTCTGTTTGACAAAATCGATCAACCGACCGGGGGTGGCGATGATGACGTCGACGCCTGTTTCTAGCAGTGCGCGTTGTTTGTCGTAATCCACGCCGCCGTAAATCAGCGCTGTGCGCAGTCCCGTATGGCGGCCAATTTGGGTGGAATCTTTGTCAATTTGGATGGCGAGTTCGCGGGTAGGGGCCAAAATCACCGCGCGCGGATCGTTCGGGCGGCGTTCGGGTAGCGCCTCTCCCGTCAGTAGTCGGTTAAACAGGGCGACCAAGAAGGCGGCGGTTTTACCCGTCCCGGTTTGCGCCTGACCAGCGACATCTTTGCCGGCAAGGGTAATGGGCAAGGTCATGGCTTGGATGGGGGTGCAGCGTAAGAAGCCTGCGTCGTTGAGACCCCGCAGGAGGTTTTCGTGCAGGTTGAAATCTTCGAAGCGAGTATCGGTGAGGGTGGTGTCGGACACTTTGATTCCTGATGATGGACGTAGGGCCTGCGTTTATGGCGGGCCGGATTTACTCAACCCGACGGCCGCGGTCTGCGGGCAGGTCGGGGACACAACTCAAACGCAAGGGCGTCTGAGGGTCAGAGCGCGGGGCAGCCGCGAGCATCGGGCTGCGAGCACACGGCGCGGCAGGTGTCGGGGTTTCCGGCAGAATAGCCTCGGCGCGTGGCCTGTGTTGGTGCCGTTTGGCGCTGCTGGCGCTAGCAGTAACGTGTTCGGCGACACCTAACCGGCTAATCCTTGCGGTTTGTGCCGATATGATCAAGCGGCAGCTCAGTTTTTGCGATGATTTTTCGCAAAACAAAGCTCGAATGGACCCCGGTCACCCCTTCGATGCGGGTTAAACGCCCCAAAAGGAACTCCTCGTAGTAGGTCATGTCGGGGAGCACGGCCTTGAGCAGGTAATCCGCGGTCTGGCCGGTCACGATGCTGCATTCCACCACTTCGGGAAATCGCCGCACTTCCCGTTCGAAGCCCTCGAAGCGTTCCGGCGTGTGGCGATCCATGGTGATGCCGATCATGGCGGTGATGTTGAGACCCAGGCGTTGCTGGTTCAACAGCGTGACATGCCGCTCGATGACGCCAGATTCTTCTAGCGCCCGCACCCGCCGCGCGCAGGGCGTGGGCGATAACCCCACCTGGTCGGCCAGTTCCAAATTGGTGATACGGCCATTGGTTTGCATCACTTTGAGGATGCGTTGGTCGATGCGATCAAGTTTCATAGGGGGTGGCGGTACTCGGTGGTTTTAAAACAGCGCTGACCGAGCTGTTTTTTTAAAATGGTGAATAAATCTAAAAATCCAGATATTTTTGGAGCTTAAAATAATAATCCGCCGGTTTCTATGGGCGATTTAGTTTCTTTCACCAGCGTGCGCTCTTTATACTCCCCGCTCGTCATTTGCCAGATAGAGCACCTACCATGAACCGTTTTGATCACCGTAAATATCGCCCGTTTGCCCCCATACCCTTGCCGGATCGGCAGTGGCCTAACCGTGTGCTGACCGCAGCACCTGACTGGTGCAGCGTCGACCTGCGCGATGGTAATCAGGCCCTGATCGAACCCATGAACGTCGAGCAAAAAATGCAGCTGTTCGCGCTGCTCGTTCAGGTGGGTTTTAAGCAAATCGAAGTGGGATTTCCCGCCGCATCCGGCCCTGATTTCGAGTTCGTGCGCCGTTTGGTCGACGAAAACCTGATCCCCGCCGATGTCACCGTGCAGGTCCTCACGCAGGCACGCCCCGAACTCATCGAACGCACTTTTGAGTCCTTGGCGGGGGCGCGACGGGCGATCCTCCATCTCTACAATTCAACTTCTACCGTGCAGCGCGAGCAGGTCTTTGAACTCGACCGCGCCGGCATCAAGGCGATTGCCACCGAGGGCGCGACCTTCGTCAAAGACTGCGCCGCCCGTTATCCCCAAACTGAGTGGACGTTTCAGTACTCGCCCGAAAGTTTCACTGGCACGGAACTCGATTACGCCGTGGAAGTTTGCAACGCCGTGATGGATGTTTGGCAGCCCACTCCCGCCCATCCCTGCATCCTCAATCTGCCCTCGACGGTCGAAATGGCGACCCCCAATGTCTATGCGGATCAAATTGAATGGTTTTGCCGGCACGTCGATCGGCGTGACGCGGTGATCGTCAGCTTGCACACCCACAACGATCGCGGCTGCGCGGTGGCAGCGGCAGAACTGGCGGTCATGGCGGGCGCGCAAAGGGTGGAAGGCTGCCTGCTGGGCAACGGGGAACGCACCGGCAACATGGACATCGTGACGATGGCCATGAATCTCTACAGTCAGGGCATCGACCCGTGCCTCGACCTCTCCCACATGGACGAAATCATTCGGGTGGTGAAGGCGTGCACGCAGTTGCCGGTACATCCGCGACATCCTTACGCCGGCGAACTGGTGTTTACGGCATTTTCTGGGAGCCACCAAGACGCCATTCGCAAGTGCCTCGCCAAACGTCGCCCTGAGGATCCTTGGGCGGTCGCCTATCTGCCGATCGATCCGCTCGACATCGGTCGTAGCTATCAGGAAGTCATCCGCATCAATAGCCAATCCGGTAAGGGCGGCGTGGCGTGGGTGCTGGAGCAGGAGGCTGGATTTCAGCTGCCCCGTTGGTTGCAAATTGATTTCAGCCCGGTGATCCAGCGCGAGGCCGAACGCCGCGCCACCGAAGTAGATCCGGCCACCATCATCAGCCTGTTTGAACGGCATTATTTGGGTCAGCGCGCGCCCTACGATTTGCAGGGCTATCAGGTCACGCGCGAAAACGATGAAGACCGTTTGCAGGCGACCCTGCGCGACGGCACTAGCAGCGTGGTGCTGCAGGGTCATGCGTCTGGCGTGATGGGTGCATTTGTCGCGGCGCTCGAAGCCTACTGCGGCCGCAAAATCGTGTTGGTCGAATACAGCGAACATAAGCTGAGCCGCGCGGCTGGCGCTGATGCGGAGGCCGTGGCCTACGTGCAACTGAGTTTGGATGGTCAACGTTACTGCGGGGTGGGACGCAGCAGCGATATTGTAGAAGCCTCCTTGCGCGCCATTTTAGGGGCGGTGAATCAACGCTTGGAACCCGCGGTTAGCGTCGCGGCTTAAGAAGCTTCAATTCAGGGGCGGCCCGTTACTGCCGCCCCTCACGCCACCCGTTTAAGCGGCGTTCCGGTCTTCGGGCCGGCGCGCGCGATTGCCTGTATGAAGACCTCCACCGACTACCCCATTGCTGAAATTCTGCCCGCGCTGCTGGCGCAACTCGCCGAGTGCTCGCGGCTAGTGTTGGAGGCACCGCCGGGTGCGGGCAAGACCACGCAAGTGCCCCTGGCCCTGCTCACCGCCAACTGGTGTACCGGGCGCATTTTGATGTTGGAACCGCGCCGTATTGCCGCGCGTGCGGCAGCCGCCTTTATGGCCGCGCAACTGGGCGAGCCGGTAGGTGCCACCGTGGGTTATCGCATCCGCTTCGAGCGCAAAATATCCGCCCAGACCCGCATCGAAATCGTCACCGAAGGCATCCTCACCCGCCTGCTGCAAGAGGACCCGCTGTTAGAGGGGATCTCGGCGGTTATTTTCGATGAATTCCATGAGCGCAATTTGGCCAGTGATCTCGGTCTCGCGCTGTGTTTAGACGTCCAGAGCGCCGTGCGTCCGGACCTGCGTTTGGTGGTGATGTCCGCGACGCTGGACGGCGAGCGGCTAGCGCGTTTTCTGGACGCGCCGCGCTTGGTTTCCGCTGGACGCAGTTTCCCGGTCGAGATTCGATATCTTGCCGCACGGCTGCGCGAAACCCCTGACAGCCAGCTCAAGCGTGCCGTGGAACTGGCGCTGACGGAGAGCGCCGGCGACTTGTTGTGCTTTTTTCCGGGTAAGGCCGAGATTGAGCGTGCCACCCGCTTGCTCGCTGGCCTGAACGCCGAAATTTGCGCGCTGCACGGCGAAATGAGCGTTGATGAACAAGCGCGCGTGCTAGCCCCCGGGTTGCGGCGACGGGTGGTTTTAGCCACCAACGTGGCTGAAAGCAGCGTGACACTGCCGGGCGTGCGCGCCGTGATCGATACCGGTCTCGCGCGGGAGCCCCGCTTTGATCCTGCCAGCGGCATGACCCGCTTGGAAACTGTGTTAATCGCCCAGTCTTCCGCCACCCAGCGCGCCGGCCGGGCGGGACGGGTGGCCGCCGGGCATTGTTTTCGTTTATGGCCGGAAAGCCAGCGACTGGACCCCGCGACACGCCCGGAAATCGCCCAAGTGGAGCTGGCGGCTTTTGCGCTGGAACTGGCGAACTGGGGTAACTCGAACCTGCGTTTTCTGGACCCACCGCCGGTCGGCGCGCTCGCACAGGCCCACGAGTTACTGCGCTCGCTAGGTGCGCTAGACGCCAATCATCAGCCCACAGCGCACGGACGGACGCTGCTGGAGTTAGGTGTCCATCCCCGCGTAGCGAACGCGCTGCGGCGGGCACCGGCGCCTTGGCGGGGGTTGGCGTGTGATGTGGCAGCGGTGCTGGAAGGTCGGGATCCGCTGCGCGGGGAGGGCCGACGCAGCGATGATTTACGCCTGCGGGTGGCGGCTTTGGTCGCGCTGCGGGCCGGCCGGCTGGGCCGTGAGGAAGCCGACCGCGGTAGCCTGATGCGCATCGATCAAGCGGCCCAACAATGGCGGCGACGACTGGGTAGCGTGCCGGTAGGCGCGACGCCTCCACAGGAAACCGGGGCGGTGATTGCACTGGCCTATCCCGAACGCATCGCGCGTAAAGACGACCACAACCCGACCCGTTACCAGCTGAGCGGCGGGCGCGGCGCGCGGCTCCTGGCGGAGTCGGCGCTCGCTGGCGAGCCATGGTTGGCGGTGGCCGATTTACGGCTGGATGAGCGAGACAGCCTCATTTTGCGGGCCGCCCCGGTCGATCAGGCCTTTCTGGAGCAAGCTTTCCCCGGGCAGTGGCGCACCGAGGTAGCGCTGCGTTTCAACCGTGACAGCCGCGCGGTTGAAGCCGCCGAGGAGCGCCGCTTTGGGGGCATTGTGCTGGCCCAACGTAACCTTGCGACGGCGCGCGACGCCGCCACTGCGCAGATTTTATTGGCTGGCATTCAGCAACTGGGGTTGGCGTGTTTGCCGTGGAGTGAGGCGCTGCGTGAGTGGCAGGCGCGGGTGCAGGGGCTGCGGCAATGGTGCCCAGAGCTTGGGTTGCCGGGCGTGGCAGATGAAGACCTCGCGCTGGATGCTGAACACTGGCTGCTCCCGCTGCTGGAAGGGCGGGCGCGGTTATCGGAAATCACCCCCGCGGCGTTGGCTGAAGCGCTCAGACAACGTCTGGATTACGCGCAGCGCCGCCACGTGGAGGAACTGGCGCCAGCCGAGATTGAAGTGCCGAGCGGGATGCGCCGCCCCGTGCTGTATACCTTGGGCGACGCGCCAGTATTGGCGGTGAAGCTCCAAGAAATGTTTGGGCTGGCCGACACCCCGCGGATCGCCAAAGGACGCGTGCCCTTGGTGCTGCATCTGCTCTCACCACGCCGCACGCCGCTGCAAGTCACGCAGGATTTACGCGGTTTTTGGGAGCGCACCTACCCCGAGGTTAAGCGGGAGATGAAAGGTCGTTACCCTAAACATCCTTGGCCAGACGACCCATGGACTGCGACTGCTACCCACCGGGCGAAACCCCGCGGCCAATAAAAATGGGCCGCGTGCCTGTGGCCATGTGGATGCGTTATTGTTTGCGCCTCGCGTGGGGCATCGCTAAACGCGCCGATTATTTAATTCAGGAGAAAATTGGATGAAAAACACCATCGCAGTGGCCAGCGTGATCGCGGCCTTATGGCTCGGCAACGTGGCCCCGGCCATCGCCGAGGACCCCAAAACCGTGCAGGTCGTGCTAGAAACTAGCCAAGGCGTGATTGAAATTGCGCTCGATCCGGTACACGCACCGTTGAGCGTCGCCAATTTTTTAAGCTACGCGAAAGAGGGTTTTTATAACGGCACGACGTTCCACCGTGTAATCCCCGGCTTCATGATCCAAGGTGGGGGTTTTACGGCTCAGATGGAAGAACGAGCCACCCACGCCCCCATCCGTAACGAGGCCGAGAATGGCCTGCTCAACAAACGCGGTTCTATCGCGATGGCCCGCACCAATGACCCCCACAGTGCTACCGCGCAGTTCTTCATCAACGTGGCAGATAACGCGCCATTGGACTTCACCCAAGCGGAGGAGGCGGGCTGGGGCTATGCAGTGTTTGGCCAAGTGACCAAGGGCATGGACATCGTCGACGCCATTGCGGGCATGAAGACCACCCGTGTTGGGCCACACTCCGATGTGCCGTCCACCCCCATCGACATTAAACGGGTGGTGGTGCAGTAAGTCGCGCGGTATCGGTTGGCGCGCCACGAATCACGCCGCCCGCGACAGGGCGGCTCACGCTGAATGGTGGGGCGCAGGTGCTTGGCCGCGCCGCGCCGTCCAGCGTGAATTTTTCTGACCCTAGGCCGCGCTGTCAAAGTTGCGAGTCGACCCCTTAGTCGACCCAAACTTCCTCAGTGTGCAGGCGCGTGAGGTGGGTTTTTTTGAGCTTCCAACCGTCGTGCTCTTTCACATACTCATCGTGGTAGTGGCCCCAGCCCTTGAAGTGACACGTGGGCAGTCGCACGTAATCGAACATCGCCCAAATGGCTTTGGCAGTGGTGGCGCTGGTGAGGGTGATTTCGGGCATAAAACCTTGGTGCATCGACACCGCGCCGACCATCAAACCCCCCACCCCGGCAATGAGCGCGGCGCGACCTTCGCAGCCGATGTCGGTCGGCATGTCCCGCCGTGGGCGCGGCGCGCCTTCATAAAAAGCCGAAATATCCGCCGTGAAGCAGTGCTCCCAAGCGGCCCATTGCTGGGTGTCCATCAGGCGGAAGTAGCGGGATTTTAATTGCCGAATATCTTCGAGATCTTGTAGCTGTTGCAGGTCCATGAGGTGCTCCCGGGGTGGTGATTAAAACAAGTTCGAACTGCGCTCTGCCGCGATCCTAGCCAACGCTAGCCGGTGCCCGCGAGCGGCAAAACGACGGCGATTTGTGCTGCTATGCGGCAGAAAATAATTGAAATTTCCCTTGAAATGACATGGTTTTGGGCGCGGTCCAGCAGTACTGTAGGTTACGCATAGCCTGAGAGTATTCCCATGACTAAACCTGAATTACTCGAGACTCCTATTGCCCAAGACTGGTCGCCCCGCGCGTTCATTTCTTGGCGCGGTCTGCTGCTGAGTCTGGCGGGGGTGTTCAGCCTCATGCTGGCCTACCGCTGCTACCAGCAAATCTTTGGCTGGAGCGCCGGCTTGGACGCCACCGCTCCTGCCTTCGATGCTTATTGGATGACCCTCCTAAAAGGCGAGCTCGTGGTGCTGACCACCAGTTGGGCCGGGCTGTGGTCTTACCTGTGGGTGACCCGCGACCGAGCGTTGTCGCAACTCGCACCACGCGAAGAAATTCGGCGCTACATCAATCTCATCTTCTTCATTTTTGTCTACGCCTTTGCGGTGTACTGGACCGGGAGCTTTTTCGCCGAGCAAGATGCGTCGTGGCACCAAACGGTGGTCCGCGACACCGCCTTCACGCCCAGCCATGTGGTGCTGTTCTACGGCACCATGCCGTTGTTTGTGTTGTTTGGCGTGGGCTCTTTGCTCTACGCCATGACCCGCTTGCCGAAATTCGCCGAGCGCTTGTCGCTGCCGCTGATCATCGCTGTGGCTGGCCCGTTTCTCATTCTTCCCAATCTGGGTTTTAACGAATGGGGCCACGCCTTCTGGCTGATGGAAGAATATTTCTCGGCCCCCTTGCACTGGGGTTTCGTGGTGCTCGGCTGGTCGGTGTTGGCCTTAGGCGGGCTGCTGGTACAAATTCTCCAACACTTGTTGGATGCCATTCGGCGGGCCGAATTGCAGGCTGGTTTGGCGGACGCTCTGGCCGAGCCCAAACCGGTTGTCGGGTCTTGATCCTCCTCGCGCAGCAATTATCTCGGGGTGCCCCATGACCAAAGCGGTGGTGCCCGAGCCGGCGGGGGAATTCATCGAAATCTACGGCGTGCGCTGGAGTCGTTGGGCGGCCAAGCTCTCCGCGCAAGTCGACATCATTGTGTCTTGCATTATTGTGCTCGCGATCACGGCAGCCTTTCACCTGCATTTTATGCTGTTGGCTGGCGACTGGGATTTTTGGGTCGACTGGAAAGACCGCCAGTACTGGGTCACGCTGACCCCCATCGTGGCCATTACTTTTCCGGCTGCCCTGCAATATGTCCTCTGGGAGAAATTCCGCCTACCCATTGGCGCTACGCTTGCCATCACTGGGCTCATGGTCGGCGCCTGGATCGCGCGTTTTTTTGGTTTCCATCTGTGGTCTTATTTTCCGTTTAGTTTGGTGTGGCCCACGTTAATGATTCCGGGCGCGCTGGTGCTGGACTGCGTGTTGCTGTTGACCGGTAATTTTTTCTTCACCGCGGTGATCGGCGGGATGGGTTTTGCGATCCTTTTTTATCCCGCTAACTGGCCCATGCTGGCGGCTTATCGCCTACCGGTAGAAATCATGGATTCCTTGGTGTCGGTGGGCGATTACATTGGCTACGCCTTCACCCGGACGGCCACGCCTGAGTATCTACGCTTCATTGAACGCGGCACTTTGCGTACTTTTGGGGGACATTCCGCGTGGGTGTCCTCGGCGTTCTCGGGCTTTGTGTGCGTGCTCACCTACCTGCTGTGGTGGCATATCGGCATGCTGCTGACGCGCGTCACCACCCTGCCTAACCGATGGAAACACCTGTTTGGCTATCCGCGAGAAAAACCCCTCTCAGCCACCAGCGCTACGGAGGCGCGTGATGCGCCTTGATGCCGGTTTAAAGTGCTGGTTGACGCTGATTTTGCTGTTGAGTGGCAATGCGGTGTGGGCGCACGGCGAACGTAACCAAGAGCCGTTCCTGCGCATGCGCACGGCGCAGTTTTACGATGTGCACTGGAGTACCGAAAAAATCGCCGTGAACGAAAACGTGGTGGTTTCGGGGCGTTTCCGCCTGTTCGAAGACTGGCCGGCGAATCTCCCACAGCCCGATCGGGTATTCCTGGGCAACGGCACCCCAGGCCCGGTGCTGGCGCGGGTTGAGAGCTACATCAACGGGGCGCCCGCTATTCAGTCTGGCCGGCTGCAGCTCAATCGGGACTATGAATTTAAAACCGTGTTGAAAGGCCGCATCCCCGGTCGTCACCACGTGCATCCCATGGTCAACGTGGAAGGCGCGGGGCCGTTATTGGGGCCCGGCCAGTGGTTAGATGTGACCGGCGACCACCGTGATTTTAAACTCTCGCTCACCACCCTCGACGGTACGCACATCGACAACCTAGAAACTTGGGGCGTGGACACCGTGCTTCGGTGGGAGGGGTTTTGGATCCTCATGGCATTGACCTTTGCGGGCTGGTGGCTGCGTAGACCGTTGCTCATGACGCGTCTCAGGGCCTTGGAGTTGGGTCACGAGGAAGCCCTCATTACCCGCGCTGACCGGCGCTTTGGTGCGATTTTTCTGGTGCTCACCGTGCTCGTGGTGTTTGGCGCGGCGACTTGGACCGAGCAGAAATACCCCCGCACGATTCCGCTCCAGGCGGGGCAGTTTCGCGTGGAGCCGCTGCCGCGCGAAGCGCAGGAAATCGTGGTCACCGTTAAACGTGCCACCTACGATGTGCCCGGACGCTCCATGAAACTCAACGTGACCATCCACAACCCGCTAGACCGGCCGGTACAAGTGGGCGAGTTCATGACCTCCAACTTACGTTTTGTTAATCACGCGTTGCCCGCCGCGATGGCCCGGGTGGCGGCTAACTATCCGGCAGATTTACTGCCACGTAGCGGGCTCACCCTACCTGATGCCACGCCCATCGCACCCCACGAAACCCGTTCGATGCTTATCGAGGCCACCGATGCAGTGTGGGAAACAGAAAGGCTCACCAGTTTGCTGAGCGATCCGGATAACCGGGTCGGCGGCCTGCTGTTTTTCTACGACGCGGCCGGTCAGCGCGCCATCGCTAATGTGTCGGGTGCCATCGTGCCGGTGTTCGTCGGCAGCTAATGACTCGCACGCAGCGCTTTAGCATCCTGTGGGTGGCCATGGTCTTGTGCACGATGGGGCAAGGCGTCCGCGCCCATGGTGGTTTGAGTATGGACAAAGATGTTTGCAAACTGCGGCTGGGGCGCTACGTCATGCACTTCACGGGCTATCAGCCGGAGATCTCCGGCGCTAACGAGTTCTGTGAAGACATTCCCCGCGTCGGCCATACCATCATCGCGCTCGATGCGTTGGACGAGGCGCTGCGCGACTTGCCGATTGAAGTTCGTATCATTCGCGACACCGGCACCGAGGCAAACCTCGAGGCGGTCACGGTGCTGCACCTGCCGCCCAAAATTTACCCCAGCGGTACGGTGAGTTTCAATTATCGCTTCGCCCAGACGGGCCAATTTGTGGGCTTGGTGTCGGCCGGGGCCAAGGGCGAATTTCTAGCCCGTTTTCCGTTTAGTGTGGGCGCCGGTCGTGGGCGCTGGGAGCCATGGCTGTGGGCGTTAGCGATCGTTTTGGGCGGTGTGGTGTTGTATTTGTTTTCGGGTCACCGCCGCACGGCGTCGCAAGCCTAGCCCTTAGGCCGTGCCCACGGTACGTCGACGCCCGTCTGCTCAATGAACGTGTTCTGCGGGCGGCGGCAGCAGGCGCGGCTCGGCGTTCAAACGGGTAATTTCTGCGGCAAGCACGCCGGGCTGCGCCCAGCCGCTGCCATCCGTTGCGGGAATCCACCGGGCGCGCAGATATCCGTAGCGGTCGATCAGTAATTCCATGTGCACAGGCCACTGGCCCGCCCCAAACAAGTCGGGATGACTCAAGGTGCGCCGAAATTCGCTGTAGGTGCGCGCAATCGCGGCGTCGTCTTCGATGACCGCAAAGGGTAGCGTGGTTGCCGCTCCAGTCAGCGGCACGGCCAGCAGGCGCGCGCCGAGGGTCGCCCAAGGCAGCTGGTCCAATTCACGCAAGCGGGCGTCGCTGGCTGGCCGGGTGTAGAGCACCAAGACGACCGCGCGCGCAGGTTCGGCGTTGCGGAGTGTCTCGCGCTCATCGGCGCGGGTTTGCCAAGCAAAATCTGGCGCGGCCAGCCCAGGTTCTGGGCGCTCGGGCACGCTGGTTGGGCTCAATATTCGAGCGTCGTAGCCACGTCGGATCGCGTGTAAAAAATTAACCAAATCCCAGCGCGCATCGACGTCCAAAGACGCTGCGAAGCCTGGCATGCCAGACCCCGGGATCCCGTAGGTCACCCAGTGAAAAAAATCCCCCGGGGTGTGGCGGGCAGTGTGAGGTTCGGTGAGTAAATCGACCGGCGCTTTGGGAGTGCTCTGCGCCAAGGGACCATCGCCTTTGCCCTGCAGGCCATGACAACTGGTGCAATATTGCGCGTAGAGCTGCGCGCCGTGTGCGATGGAAATGGCGTCGAACGCCACACTGGGCGTGCGGTAGGTATTGCTGTTCGCGGGCACCGCCAGGGCCGTGAGAATAAGGCTTAAGCCGCCACCCACGCTGGCGCTCGTCAGCCACACGCTGTGACGACACAGACCATTAACGACCCCCAGTACGAGCAGGGCCAGACCGGCCGCCAGACACCCCGGTACGCCGGGTTCTGGCCAACTCGCCACCAGCGAGAATCGCCAGGGATAAGGCCAGTTCTCAATAGCCGCGTGCGCCCCAGGGATACTGCTCGCCAAACCCGTCGCGAGCATCAGCAGCACGAGCGCCAGCACCCATTCAGCGCTCAGCGCACGCCCCAATAGCCGCCAATGGCGATCCGCACTGGGCGCGGCCGCCAACGCACGCGGTAGCCAGCGCCACCGGGTGCACGCCGCGAGCAGCAAAATGACGGCGAGCAGCGTGAGCTTCGCGATTAACAATATCCCGTATTGGGTCGCCACGAGGCTGGCCCAGACTGGAGCGATTTGCGTCCAGGCCAGAATGCAGCCGGAGACCACCGTGATGACCATCATCGGCATAGCGATTCTAGAAAAACCCGCCAGTGCGCGCAGCGTGACGTCCCGTCCCGGGGTGTGCGACTGCATCTGCCAGATGATCAGTGTTAACAAGCCCCCAAACCACCACGCTACGGTGGCGAGATGGAGGGCGTGGATCAGAATGAGCCCCACGCCACCGCTGGCGGCGTGGCTGGTAGGTGAGGCACACAGCAAACCGGCGAGGGCGAGCACGGTCAGGCCAGCCACTGCTGCCGGTGCGCCCCGCCGCCACGCGGGGGTGCACCACACGGCGGCCCCCATTAACGCTAAAAGCCCCTGCACCACCAGCAATTGCCCACTCCGGGTGGTGCGCGCGAAGGCCAGCCACGCCGTGGGATTGAGCGCATCTTGCGGATCCCCACTGGCCAATGCGGCGCGCAGCGCCAGCACCACCAGTGTGCTGGTCACCGCCAGCAGCACCAGCCCGCCGGTGATGCGCAGCAGTAAGTCGCGCCCTTGCAGCACGCGCCGAGGATTGCAATATCGCAAGGCACAACAACCTGGCAGTGCGAGCCCCGCGACTAGCGCGAGCCAGTGCGCCAAGCCACTGAGCAATGGCATCATGGGGCCGCAGCAGGTGCCTGAAGGGTGAACGGGTAGGCTGACTCGATCACATGACCATCCACCGATAACACCCGATAGTGCACGGTGTAGGTGCCGGGTGAGAGCTTCGGCAACGCGATTTCCAAGGTGTTCGCGTCTGGCGCGAGGGTTGGCGCGGTGCTCAGCGTATGCCCGCTGCTGTCGGTCACGCTGAGGTGGGAATACTGCAACTCGACCGCCTCGTTAAAGCGCAGGCGAACCTGGGCCGGCGAGCTGCTTAAGGCGCTGCGGCGTGCCGGCTGAGCCTGCTCCAAGCGGGCATGCGCCAGACACCAAGCGGGCAACGCGACCAGGCTCGCGGTTAGCAAGCTGCGGAGCAGGGCGTGGCGCGGAATCCAAGGCATGGGAAATCTCCAGCGGTTAGGGTTGAGTGGGCCCGGTGGCACGCGTCGGGGCTGCTTGAAAAAAATCCAGTAACGCGGCCGCCGTGGCAGGCCAGTGCCGGTGATCACCCGGGTACTCGCAGTAGCGCGTGTCGGCACCCGCCGGACATTGGGCATAACGGAGGCAGCCACCAGGGTCCCGCGTTGTGGCCGTCACAGCACAGCCATTGCACTGCGCCCACCAGCGTGCCGCCTGCGCGCCCCAGCCCGGAAACAACTCGTCCCCAGCATTATGCAGCACCATCACCGCGACGGGCTGCGGGCAGCGATAGCCGCGCAGATCCTCGGCCGTGAAGCCCGCCGCACTGGGCGCGATCGCGGCAAATGGATGGGGTAGCGCGGGTAGCACGGCGATCGCAGTGGTCGCGGTCCCACCATCAGAATGGCCGGTCGCATAGATCTGCTTCGGTGCCACGCACCAGCGTGCCGCGACCGCCGCCGGGAGTTGTGCCAAGGCCCGGATCCCGGCGAGTGAGGGGGGTTGTGCCGCCGTGTAGACCACCAAAAAACCGCGCCCCGTCGCCGCTGCGGTGAGCCCGGTGTAGCGTTCATTCGCCGCCGCGCTATAGCCAGCCGGCGCATACACCACCAGCAAAGGGTGCGCACTGTCTGGCCGGTAATTTTGCGGCGCCCGTAAGACGTAGCGCACACCCTCTGGCGTGCTCTGTTGATCGCTGGCACCGGCGGCACCGGGTCGCGTGGCCGGTGCGCAATGGCCACGGGTCGCCCCATCGTGATAGTCGTAATTGGCCAATGCCATCGCGGGTGTCGGTGCGGGTGTGCAGCCCCCCAGCAGGCCGTTGCCAGTGAGCCACACTAAGACGGCGGGCAGCCAAGTGGTGAGCGAGCGCGACATGCGGTAGGCCCCTCCGGGCGGCGGCTTGAGCTGGCGTGTGGAGCCCACGGCTGGGCATCTCAACACCGTGGCGGGCGCCCGGATTGAAGTCAATCCTCCAACGCCGTCTGCCACAGATTGCCGCTGATTGCCGCTCGCGACGCCAAGTGGCAAGGTGGCTGTCATACGTAGCAACTAAGCGGGGACACACCATGACGGTAGCCATGGCGAATTGGGGAAAACGGCTGAGCGATACCCTACGGTCGACTTTGGCGGTGGGCGATCTGGCCGCCGCGGCTAGCTTGGTTGAACAAGGCGATGGCATGGCGCGCAGCCTCGCTAAGGAATACACGATGATGTATCGCGGCCTCGGCATTACCTTGCGGGTGATGCAGCCGCTGTTGCTGGAACTGGCGCAACGCACCGCGAATGAGGACGCGTTCTGCGCACATTTGCGCGGTTTTGCGCAGGATCTCGACGCCTTGGCGCACACCGCGTGGGGTGCCACCTCCAGCGCGGCGAAGGTCGGACTAGGGGTGGGGCCGGCAAGTGCCGCTTTTGAAGCCAGCCTGAGTGCCGCCGAGGCGGGTTTTGAGCCTGCACACCGGGCCAACGCGGCCGCGGTATTGGCCGCGATTCTGGCCGGAGATGCGGCCGGCGCTCAGGCGCTGGTGGATCACAAGGAAGCGGTGCTCTATCTACCCCTCCACGATCGCCTCGTGCGCTGGATGGCCGACAGCATGGCCTTTGCGCTGCGTCACGGTGGCGAAGCCGGTTTGCTGCGTTTCCAAATGGACAGCGCGCAGGGGCAGCGGACCGGCTTTGACAAATGGGAAGGCCTAAGCGCCGCCGAATTTGCTCAAGCCTCAGCGTTCCTATTGAAGATGCACATGGGCAATCTCACCGTGACCGAAGACGCTCAGCGTTACACCTTGCACCAGTCGCTGTGCGGCAGCGGTGGGCGGCTGCAAGTGATGGGCGCGTATGCGGGGCCAAACGCCTTACCGTTTGTGGAAACGGCGGGCCCACTGACCTTCGGCCAGCCCCGGTTACCGGTGTACTGCAGTCACTGCCCCATTTGGAACGGGACCGCGACCTTGGCGTGGTACGGACGGGTGCATTGGTTATTTGAGCAACCAGCCCAAGCGGACGGCAGCTGTATCGCGCACATTTACAAGCGTGCCGCCGACACCCCCGCCGCGTTGGTGGAGGTGCTACGCGTGGCGTCGCCTAGCCGTGCGGTCTGAAGGGCGCATATCGGGTCGCACGGGACGGCCGGCACTTTGGTTGCGCGTTCTCGCGGCGCTGGCTGGCATTGCGAGCCTTGTGGCGGTGTTTTTCTTGTCGCTGCTGGTGCTCGCCACGCTGCTGGTGGTGGGCGTGCTGTTTGGCGGCTATCTGTGGTGGAAAACTCGGGCCTTGCGCGCGCGTGGTGCAGCGTTTGGTGTGGGGCCGGTCATCGAGGGGGAGATTATCGAGGCAGAGATTATCGAGGCAGAGATCATCGAGGCAGAGATCATCGAGGCAGAGATCACTCGGGAAGTTCCCGGTCGGTCAGATCCTTAGCGTGTGCCAGCTGGGTCAGGCGGCAAGCGCGGCGAACTGCTGGCCAAAGCCGAGGCAACTTCTTGCAGCAACCGCGGGGGTGGCAGGGGTTTGGTGAGATTCGCCCGAATACTCGCGGCCTGCCCTGGTTTCGGACGCCCCAAGCTGCTGTTACCCGTGATCATCAAAATAGGCAGGTTAGGGCGCTGATCAAAAATTTTCGCGGCCAGCTCAAAGCCGTCTACGTCGGGCATGTTTTGGTCGGTGATGACCAAATCAAAAACCCCAGGTGTTAGGGCAAACGCCTGCAACGCGGCGAGCGGCTGCGTGAACCCACTGACAAGGTAACCCGCCAGTTTCAGCATCTCGGTCATAAAGCCGACCACCATGGGTTCGTCGTCGACTACCAGAATATGGGCGGTGGCGGGCGTACCACTACCTAGGGTGCTCTGGGGCAAGACCTGACCCGATAGCTTAGATCTGCTGTCAAGGCTCATCAATCATCCTCGATCTCGCCGCCGCCTCAGTGGCAAAAAGGCTGGACGCGCACTTCGGTGCGGCGCAGCTGAAACAACAGTGCCCTTCTCAGCGATGCTCACCGCGACTGGCAACCTGACTGACTAGGCGTAAACATTTTTATACATTAGCCGTTTGATGGTGTGAACCCGTTCACAATTTGCGTTATCCATTGTCGGATGTCTTGCTTTGGTGACGGGGTGAGAATAGCCCCTTGGCACCTGACTCTGACCCCTAAATATCGCCGGGATATTAACGAGTGCATCCCCTATTCGTCGACTTCGCGTTTCCCGCGGCCGTTGCGGGTAGTCCCCCACCCTAAAAAATAATCGCAACGCATGGCCCCCAGTCGAACGCTGATAACTCCCCGTGCGCGGGCATTCTTTTGGCATACTGGACGCATGATCATTCAATTACTCAGCGATCTCCATTTGGAGGTCGACCCGGAATTTTCGCCCAGCCCAGCCGCCGCCGATGTGTTGGTGCTGGCTGGCGATATTGGCGCCGCCCCCAATAGCCCGATGGGCCAGCATGGTACGCCCGATTGGGGACTGCGCCGGTTCTCACCGCGGCTCGGCAATTGGCCGGTGCCGGTGCTCTATATCCCCGGCAATCATGAGTATGACGGCCAAGAGTTTATGGATTGTCGGGCGACCTTGCGGGCGACCGCCGAGGCGCTGGGCATCATCTGGCTTGAGCAGGAGACGGTAGTGCTAGCGGGTGTGCGTTTTGTTGGCACCACGCTGTGGAGCGATTTCGATGCTTTCGCCGACCAACCCAGCGACATGCCGGGTGCCCTGAGCCATAACTTGCGGGCGCGTGAACAAGCTTTCCGTGCCGCCAACGCCTATCTCGAACGAACAAAAACGCAACATCAGGGAACACTGTTTGATGCGGCCGCAATGCGTGAGGAAGCACTGCGCTGTCAACGCTGGCTGGCCGAACAGTTGGCGCAGCCCCACCCGGGACCGACCGTGGTGGTCACCCACTTCGCCCCCAGCCTAAAAAGCCACGACCCTCGTTACGGTTTGACCCCCGGCACGGCGAGTTTTTGCAACGCCTTGGATCATTTGGCGCAGGGCGTCGACTTGTGGCTACACGGCCATCTGCATTGCCCCAGCGATTATTATCTTGGCAGGTGCCGAGTGGTGGCCAATCCGCTGGGCTATGCAGAACTCAAGGAACAGACTTTTTTCCAACCCGAACTCTCCCTCGCCGTTGCGGCCCGAAGTGCCCAACCGGCGCGCTAATCGGGCGGCCTGCGCGTGCCTAAGCGGCGTGCGGCGGGGAAGCTGTGCGTAAAGTGTGACGTATTACCGTTTGGGACTTGGCTGGGTTATAAAGCCAACCCAGTTCTCTGCGTCTGGGGTCAGGTTCGTGCGCCTGCAAGGGGTTTTTCGCCGCTAATCCGGCGTGACGCCTACGCGCGCTGGGCAGTGCCGTGAGGTCGGGTGCCGCGCTTAGTGGAGGGTTCTGCGTTGTTTAGCGATTTCTCGCAGACGCTCGGTGATGCGGGCGCTGAGTGCGGGATGGTCGGTTAGCGCCAGCGCCCGCTCGAGTTCGCGGGCCGCCTGCAACCCCGCGCCCAGTGCCAACCAAGTGTCGGCTCGCGCTAAGAGCACCGGTAGGGCGTCCGTGGTGATCATGAGCTGATACTCGGCCAGTTCTAGCGCCAAGGCATGGTCAGCGCGTGCGCCCGCTAAGCCCCGCAGATTGTTCAGCATTCGCAACACCATGTCGGTCGGCGAGGCTGGCCGCAGCGCCAATTCGGCCGGCACCCCGCTGCCGGCGATGCGCTCATCGCGTTCGTGAGGGGGGATCAGGGTCATGGTGAACGGATCGCTCAATGCGCCTTCCAGTGACACCAGAAAATGCCCCGGAAAATTGATGCCTACCGGTGCTAGGTTCAGCATTTCCGCCACGCCTATCACGACCGCCGCAAGGCTAATGGGGATGCCGCGCTGCGTGCGCAGCACGAGTTCCAGAGCGCTGTTGCCGACCTCATCGTAGCGTTCGGCACCCCTAAACCCCGCCACCCGTAAGCTATCGAGCAGTGTGACGGCGCTGGGACTAGGTCCCACCTGCGCCGCCAACGCGCACAGGCGCGCTCGGCACCACGCCACATCGGTGTCTGGGTGGACGAGCCGCGACACCAGCAAAGCGCCTTCCACGGCCCCTTCGGGCGCGGCTGCGAAGGCTCTAAATTCCCGTTCCAGTGGCAACATTCGCCAATTTCCCCGGATTATTGCGCAGCGTGTAGCAGCGCCTTGACCTGCATCACACGTTCGCAGTGGCGCAGTTCTTCCGCCCCATTTAGGCGCAAGAGCTGCGCGATGTCCGGGTTGGGTTCGGCATCCGCCCAGGCTTGGTATTGCAGATCGCCCTCAACCTCGCCGTTCTCCAGCAGGCCATACAATTCTTCAGAGAGCAGAATTTCGGCTGGGGCCAGTGAAAAAAATGGATTTTCTTCGATCGGCGGCAGCTCGAAAGCGGGCGCGCCGCGCAGCTTCAGGGCTTTGAGCATACGGTGCGCATGGCCGCGTTCTTCGGCGGCGTTACGGGCCAACAAAGCCCGGGCTTCTTCATGCACAACCCCGCGGCCAAGGATGTCGTAGAAGAGTTCGCCATAGGATTCGATCAGCGCGATGACTTTGAGGTCTTCGTTGCTCAGCGCCGGGCGGGTTTTCAGAAAAGCGAAAGCCTCGAAGGGGTCGCGGGGATATTCATCGGGCAAAACATACATGACGGAGTTCCTGAGTTAGATGATCGAAAGTCGCACACTAAAGGAGCCGCGCGCACCCCGCAACGCGCGGCAGCGTTGCGGTCATGGCGAGCCATGCACGGGCGACTGTTGAAGCATCCCCAAGGTCTTGCGAGCGCCGGTGGTGGCGGCCCGTCACCGCGGGCCGCGCAGCGTAAAGTGCAACACCCCGCCCGCGGCGTGGCCCGCCTCATCACGCACCTGATAGCGCAGCCAATAAGGACCGGGGATGAGGTCTTGCGCCAGCGCGCAACGCAGCATCCACGCGTTGGTCGCGTTATCGTTCAGCGTTTGGGTGCTGCCATCCGCCCGTGTGAGCAGGAGGTGGGTAGCGCGTTTGTCTAGCCGGGTGTTGAAGCGCAACTCAATCGCGGGGGGCAGCGTGGTGAGGGTCGCCCGATCGACGGGGATGGAATCCATCAGCACGGCTTGCGCGCGGGCGGCAGGTGCAAAACTGCTGCCCCCGGCCAGTAACATCAAGGCCAGCCCAGCCGCACGTAAAGGGTCTTGGTAACGCATGGCCAAAGTGTAGCCAATTGCGCGCGATGTGGCCCTTGATGGGTCTTTGCGGACCGGACCGGCCGCCAGCGGCTATAGTGCTGCCTTACCAGCGCGGGATTAGGTTGGGATGGTTGATGATCTTCCGCCGGCAACACCGGTGAGGGCCGCGGCGCCTCGTCACTGGCACATGTTGGGTCTGGCGGTACTCGCACAAACGGCGGTGTCGGTCATCACCCAAGGCGCCCCCACGCTAGCACCTTTCATTCAGGCCGATTTGGGCTTAACGCGCGGTGCGGTGGGTTTGTTTAACTCCGCGCTGATCGCGGGGTCGCTGACCATGATGCTCGTGGCGGGTTGGGTGGTAGATACCAAAGGCGAGCGCGTTGCCCTAGCGGGCGGCAACTTCATTGTGGGCATTTTTTGCATTGCGATCGTGCTGACGCAGGGTTTCTATTCGGCTTTGTTGCTGCTGTTTGCCGCCGGCATCGGCGGGGCGTTCCCCACCCCTGCTGGCAGTAAGACGGTGATGAATTGGTTCCCGCCTGCACTGCGCGGCACCGCGATGGGAATACGTCAGACCGGTATTCCCATGGGGGGCGCCTTGGCCGCCGCAGGGCTCCCGCTGATCGCCCTCGCGGTGGGTTGGCGGGTTGCGCTCGCCGTGGGTGGGGTAGGTTGTTTGCTCAGCGCGGCCGTCTGCTGGCTGGGATACCGGGATGCGCCTCCCGCCCGTGTCGTCGACAAGCTCACCGCCGCCACCGCCGTCGCCGCCGCGCGACCCACCGCCGAGGCCACCCGCCATATCGTCATGTTGGGGCTAGCGGGTGGTTTGCTCACGCTGGGGCAGTTCACCCTCATTACTTACTTGGCGATTTATCTCCTCGAAACCCAGCAGATTCCGGTGGCGGTTTCAGCCAGCTTATTGGTTGGGGCACAAGTAGCTGGGGCGGCGGGGCGCGTGCTGTGGGGAGTGGGCAGCGATCGTTTGTTTAACCACCAGCGCAAGCCAGCGTTGCTCTTGGCCAACGGACTTTCTGCTCTGGGTGCCCTCGTGATTGGTTGGCTTCCCGCGGGCACTTCGCTGTGGGTCATTGCGCCGCTGATTATCGTGTATGCCTTCAATACGCTGGGTTGGCACGGTAGCTGGATCGCAATGTTGGTGGAGATCGCCGGCGACGCGCGGCAGGGTCGCACGGTGAGTTTGGGGATGACCATCATGTATCCGGGCATCATCGTGCTGCCGCCGCTGTTTGGCTGGTTTGTCGACCACACCCACTCGTGGACTGGCGCTTGGACCCTGCTCAGTCTGGTGCTAGTGGCGGGCATCGCACTGGTATGGCAAGTGCCGGAAGGGCCGCGCCGGGGCTAGGCTCGGGGGTGACCAAATCCGGTCGCCCGGCCAGTTGGGCCAGCGTCAGCAGCCCAGGCTGCACCTGTACGATGTTTTCTTTGCGCGCTCGCGGTAGTCGCTTGATGGCGGATTCCAGCCGCAGCGCGGTCCCACGGGTGCCGACACTCACGCTATAGGCCAGTGTGAGCGGGCCTCGGGCGCGCAGATATTTTGCGCCCCGGCCACCGGCATGCTCACCGAGGCGCCGGACGACATCGGTGGCGATGCCGGTATACAAGGCGCCGAGCCGCGTGCGCACTAAATACACCCACCAGCTGTCCGGCCGTGACGCATCCATGCTCATGCGGCGGCTAGGGCTTGCCCGAGGGCTTTAATAGCAGCCCCGCCAGACCGGCGAACGGCCGGTCGGTACCCACGGCGGCGGCCGCCTTGGCGCCACCGGTGGGGTTGCGCGAGGCTTCAATTAGGCGCTGATGCTCATTGTCGTGGCAGTACAGGCACAAGAGCTCCCAGTTGCTGCCATCCTGCGGGTTGTAGTCGTGGTCGTGGTTACGGTGGTGCACCGTCAGTTCTTGCAGATTGGCGCGCGTGAACTCGCGGGTGCAGCGTCCACACAGCCAGGGGTAGAGCTTTAAGGCTAGCGCGCGGTAGTCGCGCTCGCGTTCTTCGCGCGCCAGTCTGGCCTCGCGTACCACGCGATCGAGTTTGTTGGTGTCCATCGGAACTCCTCTGCCGGGCAAAATGGGGCGGTACTGGCAGCATAGCGTTTGCCAAGTCGGTCGGGGTGGACGTCCGGCGTCGGGCCAAGTAGCGTGCTCCTCATTACCCACCAGAGAAATTCTCCTCATGTTTGCGCGCAAGGACAATCCCATCACGTTTAAAGGCATCGACCATGTGGTGTTGCGGGTGACCGATATCGAACGCAGCCTGGCTTTCTATGGGGAGATTCTGGGTTTGGCGCTAGAACGGGTCATCGAGGGGGCGCAGATTTATCAACTGCGCTGTGGGCGTAATTTGATCGATTTGGTGGTAGCCCCGTTGGGTAGCCAACTCGCGCCCAACGAGCAGCGGGGCATGGAGCATCTATGTTTGATGGTGCACGGGGATTTTGCCGCCATCCGGGCGCATCTCGCGGCCCACGCCGTGCCCATTATTTTCGGTCCCACGGAGCTTTATGGCGCCACGGGTTTCGGGACCTCCGTTTATATTTTGGATCCCGATGGTCATCGGTTGGAATTAAAGGCCGACTATTCGGAATATCCGCAGCGTGTCGCCGGCAACGGCCCCACGCTGGGTAGCACGCGCCCAGCCGCGCCGCCCGCGGCGGGTTGACCGGCACGGATGCGTCTTCTCGGTGGTTTGTTGCTGCTGATCGTGCTGGCCGCGGGCGCGCTGCCGTTCGCCCTGTTAGCGCCAACGCCCGCGGTGGAGGGGGGCGCAAACCTCGACACCGTAGGACTCACGCGTGCCCGCGCGCTGATGCGTGAGCACGATCCACGGCAGTTGCACGATGGCGAAGTTCGCACCATCCGTGTCAGTGCAGAGGAAGTGGATCTGGTCCTCACCTATCTGCTGCGCTCACTGGGCGGTGGTTCGGCGCGGGTTTTCTTGGCACCCCAGACCTTACGCGCGGCATTCACCGCACAGCTGCCGGCTAATCCACTGGGGTCTTTTTTCAATGTCGAACTGGCGCTCGCGCAAACAGACACCTTACCCACGCTGACTCACCTGCGGATTGGGCGGCTAGAGTTACCGCGACCCCTCGCCCAGTGGCTGGTGCGACAGGCACTCAAAGCGGCCTACACGCAGGCGGGTTTAACCTCGCCGGGTAGCTTGGTGCGCGCGATGAGCTTTAGCGCCGGGAGTGTCGCGCTGCGTTACGAATGGCAAAGCAGCGTCGTGACTGTCCTGCGCAACCAACTGATTCCCCTCGCCGAGCAAGCCCGTGTGCGGGAGTTTCACCAGCAATTGGTGGCCAGCGCGAGTCGCTACGCGCGGCTGGTCAGCCTGCCAGATTTGGCAGCACCGCTGTTTGCTTTCGCATTGCTGCGGGCACCGCAAGGTGATCCTGTGGCAGATAACCGCGCCGCCCTTTTGGTGTTGGCGAACTACGTGACCGGCAAGCGTTTAGCGATGCTGATACCGGACGCCGCCAATTGGCCGGTGCCCCAACGCTTGTCGGTGCGAATTTATCGGCGCGAAGATTTAGTCCAGCATTTTGTTAACTCGGCCTTGATCGCGGCGACCGGCGGCGAAGCGCTGGCGCAGACTTTCGGCTTAGAAAAAGAAATTGATGATTCCCGCGGCGGCAGCGGCTTTAGCTTTGTCGATCTGCTGGCGGACAAAGCCGGCACGCGCTTTGGCCAAGGCGCCAGTGCCTCGCGTGACAGCGCGATCGCCGTGCAACGGTTTGCCAGCGCCGCGCCGAGCCAGGGCGCTTGGATCCCTAACCCGGAAGGCTTGCGCGAAAACCTGACCGAGCAGGTTTTTAAGCAACGCTATGGTGGTGTCGATGGCGCGGGTTACCGCGCGGTGCTGGGCGACATTGAAACTCGCCTGGCCAACCTGCCTGTACTGAAATGAAATCGCCTAGCACGCCTTGTGGGCACTCAATGACCTAGACTTTCTCACCCCGACCAACGCTTGGAGCACCTTATGAATTCCCCGATGCGCATGAATCATATTGGCATTAGCGTGCCCGACATCGACGCCGCGGCACGCTGGTACTGCGAGGTTTTAGGCTGCTATTTGCTGGTGCCGCCGGTTGAGGCGCGCAACGATGGCTCGCATTTCGGCAAGGTTGTGAAGGATATTTTTGGCGAGCGCTTTGAATCCGTGCGCATGGCGCATCTGTCCACTGCCGATGGCGTCGGCATCGAATTGTTCCAGTTCGTGGAACCCGCAACGCGTGCCCCTGCTGACCCGTTTGAGTATTGGCGGGGCGGTATTTTCCATTTTTGCCTCACTGCCCCAAATATCGAAGCAGTGGCCGAGCGCATTGCGCAGAACGGCGGCAAAGTGCGCAGTCAGGTCTGGAAGCTGTATCAAAATAAGCCTTACAAAGCGGTGTACTGCGAGGATCCTTGGGGCATCATCGTGGAATTGTGCAGCCATCCCTACGAGCAGTTCTGGTCCAATTTGGCCCCAGCGCCGCAGCCCTACGAAGGCTAAATCGGGTCACGGCGAGGCAGCCTATAGGTGGCCCCGCCGCGTCGCCCGGCGGCGCACTCGGTTGGCGCTTGGATAATCAGGGGTGGCGCGGTAGCCTCCCCCATCAATCAGGAGAGGGCTTGAGCATGAACGGCTATACGATCATCGATGTAGATACCCATGTCACGGAAGTCGCCGACCTGTGGACGAGCCGCGTGCCAGCGCACATGCGGGATGCGGTGCCGCGCGTTGAGACCGACGCCCGTGGCCGCGATTGGTGGTGGCTAGGGCGCGACCGCATGGCGCCTATCGGCCTCACCGCCACTGCCGGGAGGGGGGATTTTAAGCAGCCGCCGCGCGGTTACGCCGATATGCACGCGGGTGCTTTTGACGCTCAGGCGCGCTTGAAATACATGGACGAAACGGGCATCTGGGCGATGGTGATGTACCCGAATGTCGGTGGTTTCGGCGCCCAAGAATTCTTACGCCTGCGCGATCCCGAACTCATGCTCACCTGTGTGCAGGTCTATAACGACTGGCAGACCGAATGGGCCAGCGCTGACTCGCGCCGGCTGCTGCCGATTACTTCCATTCCCTTTTGGGATGTGGCGGCGTCGGTACGCGAAATTCGCCGCTGCGTGGCGTTGGGTCATCACGGCATTCTGTTTACCGGCGACCCGCAGTCGTTCGGCATGCCGGTGCTTGGCGACGCGCACTGGAACCCACTGTGGGAAGCGGCGGTAGAATTTGGCTTGCCCATCAGCTTCCACATTGGATCCGGCAACATGGAAGGCGGGCTGCTGCGTGACAAAGTCAAAGCCTACGGGCGCATGGCCGCGTTCGCCGAACTCTCCGTGGATCTTTTTCTCGGCAACGGCCGACAGCTGTGCGATTTGCTCATGAGCGGGGTGCTGGCGCGTTACCCAACCATACAATTTGTGTCGGTAGAAAGCGGCATCGGCTGGATTCCTTTTGTGTTGGAGGCTCTCGACTATCAATTCACGGGTAATCGGGTGGCCGAAGATCGGCCAGAATTCGACCGGCTGCCCTCCGCTTATTTCACCCGCAATGTGTTTGCCTGTTACTGGTTTGAGCAAATCGCGCCGCGCCGTTTGCTCGACTCGGTGGGGGTAGATAACATCCTTTTTGAGACCGATTTTCCGCATCCCACGTCGCTCTACGGCGAGGAAGTGGGGCGCCGCATCACCGCCGGCTTGGGCGACTGCGACAACCTCACCCGGCACAAAATTCTGTGGGAAAACGCCGCCAAATTGTACAAAGTCACCTTGCCCACGTGACCCGACACCGCATTGCTGTGATTGCCGGCGACGGGATCGGGCGCGAAGTCGTGCCCGAGGGGTTGCGGGTACTAGACGCCGTGGCCAGCCGCTATGGGCTAGATTTGCATTTTGATTATTTCGATTTCGCCTCTTGCGACTACTACCTCCGCCACGGGAGCATGTTGCCGGCCGACTGGAAAGACCAAATCGGCGGCCACGACGCGCTGTTCTTTGGCGCGGTGGGTTGGCCCGCCAGCGTGCCCGACCACATCTCGGTGTGGGGGTCGATCCTCGCCTTCCGCCGTGAGTTCGACCAATACGTCAATCTACGCCCGGTGCAGTTGATGCCCGGCGTGCCCTCGCCGCTGGCCAATCGAGCGCCCGGCGATATCGACTTTCTGGTGGTGCGCGAAAACACCGAAGGGGAATACAGCCACATGGGCGGCCGGATGTTTGCCGGCACGGAGCGCGAACTCGTTATCCAAGAAACCGTGATGACACGCATCGGTGTGGACCGCGTGTTGAAGTACGCCTTTGAACTCGCGGCGCGCCGCCCACGCCAACATTTAACCTCTGCCACCAAGTCCAACGGGCTGTCGATCAGCATGCCTTTTTGGGATGAGCGGTTTGCGGCGATGGCGCTGCACTATCCGCAGGTGCGGGTGGACCAGTACCACATCGATATTCTGACCGCGCATTTTGTGCAACATCCCGACTGGTTTGATGTGGTGGTTGCCAGCAATTTATTTGGCGACATCCTCTCGGACCTTGGGCCTGCGTGTACCGGCACCATCGGCATTGCGCCCTCGGCCAATCTTAATCCGGAGCGCCGCTATCCCAGTTTGTTTGAACCCGTGCACGGCTCGGCGCCGGATATCGCCGGGCGGGGTATTGCCAACCCCATCGGGCAAATTTGGTCGGGCGCCTTGATGCTAGATTTTCTCGGCCACCGTGCGGCGCACGACGCCATGGTGGATGCCATCAAAGCGGTGCTTGCCGCGGGTCCCGGCCACGCCCCCTTGACCCCCGATTTAGGCGGCCGGGCAACCACGGTGGAACTGGGGCGGGCGATTGCCGAAGCCATCGCCGAAGCCATCGCAATGCCCTCTGAGGTGTCGTGTTGAGCGCTATGAGTGACGAATCCCGCGAACGCATTGAACTAAAAATAGCGTATCTGGAGAGTGCGAATCAGGCACTGAGCGATGTGGTCTACCGCCAACAACGCGAAATCGACGCGCTGCGCGAGCGCGTGGGGATGATGTCGGACCGCTTGGAATCACTGCTCACGGTCGCGAGCGCTGAGGATTCGGGGATCGATCCGGCGGCCGAGCGGCCGCCTCACTACTGAGCCTGTGGGTGGCAAGATTTTATGGCTCTCAAAGCAACTATTTTTAAAGCCGCGCTCCAGGTCAACGATCTGGACCGCCATTACTATCAACAACACGCCTTAACACTGGCCCGTCACCCCTCTGAGACCGACGAACGCCTGATGGTGCGGGTGCTCGCCTTCGCGCTGCATGCAGGTCCGGATCTGGAATTTGGCAAAGGGATTAGCTCTGAGGAACCCGCGCTATGGCAGCGCGACGCGACCGGACTCATCGAACTCATCATCGAATTGGGCTTGCCCGATGAGCAGCTGTTGCGCCGTGCTTGTGGGCGGGCACGCGAAGTGGTGGTGTACACCTACGGTGGGCGGACCGTGACGCATTGGTGGGAGAAGGCTAGCCCGAGTCTGGCTAAACAGCATAATTTGCGAGTCTTCGAGGTTGCCCCGCAGACCACCGCGGCGCTGGCCGCCTTGGCCGACCGCAACATGACGCTGCAATGTCTGATCGCGGATGGCGAGGCGCAGATTTTGAGCGGCGACCACCTCGTACCGGTGGAGTTGACCCGCCGCAATCCCTAGCCCTAGGGGGTGCACTGCACCGCACGGCGTTAGCCGCGGGGTGCAATGGCTGGGCCGCCGAATTATTTAATATGCTTGGCGTAGGTGTCGAGGATTGGCAGTACCGTGTCGGCGCCGGCTGGCGGCAACGGCAGGATTGCCCGCTTGATGTTGAGGTCAGCGAGTTTGGCAATGGCATCTTCGGTGGGTGCCATGGCGAAGAACATGCCGATTTCAATGCTGGCCGGATCGCGTCCTATTTTTTCGCACGCGGCGTGAATTTGCTTCAAGCCACCCTCGAAGTCATACATGCCGCCAATGGGCATCCAGCCGTCACAGAACTCCGCGACGTGGGCGGCAGTTTTGGGACCGGCAGCGCCACCCATGATGATCGGCGGATGCGGTTTCTGAACCGGCTTCGGCCACGCCCAGCTTTTCTCAAACTGCACGTGCTCGCCGTGAAAACTGGCTTCTTCTTTAGTCCACAGTTCTTTCATGAGCAGGATGTGCTCGCGCAGAATGTCGCGACGCTTGGTGAAGTCCAGCTTGTGGTTGCGCATTTCTTCGACGTTCCAGCCATAGCCGATACCAAAATCGAAGCGACCGTTGGAAATCATGTCGAGGCTGGCAATTTCCTTGGCCAGCCAGATGGGATCGCGCTGCGCGACCAAGGTGATGCCGGTGCCCACGCGCAGTTTGCTGGTCGCCGCAGCACACGCAGCCAGTGCCACGAACTGGTCGTGGGAGCGCCAGTATTCTTCGGGGAGGGGTGGCGCGTTCTTCATGCCGCCCCATGGGGTTTCGCGGCTGGAAGGAATATGACTGTGTTCCGGAAACCACAAGGATTCAAACCCACGGGACTCCACTTCTTTGGCCAGTGGGATCGGCTGAATAGCCTTATCTGTGGGAAAAATAATGACGCCTATTTCCATGACTGAGGACCTCTCTGGGGCGGTTGCGCCCGTTTTTTTTAATTTTTGCTGGCCGGCCTAACCTCGCCTGCTACCCGGCGCAGCCTAACCGAACGCCGGTATTCTGTCTTGACTGGTGGCTGGCGCTAGCGCCCCTGCCACTGCGGCACGCGTTTCTGCGCAAAAGCGCTGGCGCCTTCCGCAGCATCGGCGGTGCCGCGCAGAAAGTCGAAGTGCTCACGTTCAACCTGTAAGCCTTCCACCAGCGGTAACTCCATGCCACGCATCACCGCGGCGCGAATATGCTCCACCGCCAAGGGCGGGCTCAAGCAGATTTCCATAGCGATAGCCGCGCATTTCTCCATCAGTTGGGCGTGTGGCACGACGTGATCCACAAGGCCCAGACGCAGGGCTTCGTCGGCCCCGATACGATTGCCGGTGTAGAGCATCTCCAAGGCGCGTCCCCGTGGAATGAGTCGCGGCAGGCGTTGCGTGCCCCCACCACCTGGCAGTACGCCCAGGCGAACTTCACCCAGTCCGAAGATGGCCTGTGGGCTGGCCACGCGGATATCGCAGGCCATCGCCTGTTCTAGCCCACCGCCGTTACAGTGGCCGTGAATGGCCGCGATGATGGGCTTGCGCTGAAAGCCCAAGACTTCGAATAAGCCATTACCGGCCGGCACCGCGCGATTGCCAAAACCCTCGCCTTTGATGTCGCTGCCGGCGCAGAAAGCGCGCTCGCCACTCCCCGACAGAATGGCCACGCGCAGGGTTGGATCGGCATCAAAGCGCCGCCACAGTTGCGCCAGCAGGGCATAGGTTTCGGCGTCGCAGGCATTCAGCCGTTCGGGCCGGTTGTAGGTCACGTAGGCCACTTGCCCACGAGCTTCAAAGAGCACTTTTTCCATGGGATTTCCTTAGGGCCAGAAGGGCCGCTAGCGTCATCATTCCAGAGCGCACGCCGCAGCGCATCCTGCGGGCGCTAAATTGCTGCAGGCTGTTAGGATATTGACTGACCATAACGCCAAGCTGGGGAGCCGCCAATGACCTACCAAGATATCGTCTATCACGTGGAAGACCCGGTGGCGTTCATCACGCTCAACCGGCCTGAGCGCCTGAACGCCATGACCACTCAAATGTTGGCGGAGATTCGCCACGCGAGTGCCGCCGCTGAGGCCGACCCCCGCGTCATCGGCATTATTCTCACCGGGGCTGGCCGCGGTTTCTGTGCCGGCATGGATCTCGCGGCGCTCGACGACATCTCAGCCAGTGGCGAGGTGCCGCGCACCGTGCCGCCAGCCTTGGCCGCCGATCCGGGTGACGCCGAGATGGGCGCAGATTTCGTGGGTATCTATCACTATTTCTTGAAGCTCCGAAAGCCGGTGATCGCGGCGGTGAACGGGGCTTGCGCCGGGCTGGGGTTTTGCTTCGCGTTGTTGTGCGATCTGCGCTTTGTGGATCGCACCGCGAAGTTCAGCACGGCTTTCTCGCGGCGTGGCTTAGTTGCCGAGCATGGTGCGAGCTGGTTGCTGCCGCGCCTGATAGGTCCTTCTAAGTCGCTAGATTTACTGTGGAGCGCGCGCCGTTTCGACGGTGAAGAAGCCGCCCAGTTAGGGCTGGCCGATCGCCTGTGTGAACCTGGCACCACGGTTGCGGTGGCGCGCGAGTACCTCGTGGATTTAGCGCAGAACGTCTCGCCCACCTCCATCAAAGTCATCAAGCAGCAGGTGTATCGCCAGCTCATGATGACGCTGGGGCCGGCGATGGCGGAAACCAACCGCCAGATGGATGAGAGTCTGCAGCGCCCAGATTTTCGCGAGGGCGTCCGCTCGTTCTTGGAGGCCCGCCCACCGAAATTTGCGCGTTTGGGCGACTGATGGCCGCCGCACCGGAGCTAGACCCGCTGCGCGAAGGTGCTGCGTTGACCGCACGCGACCCAGATTTTCGCGCAGATCCCGACGCCTGCTACGACCAACTGCGCAACGCCGCGCCGCTGTATTGGGACGCGGCTTACGGCCGGTATTTGGTGACGCGCCATGCGGATGCGCGTCAGGTCTTGCGCCAACGTGAGTTCAGCGTGGATGCGCGCCAGTCCCGCGAAGACTCCTACCTGCGCCGGCTGGCGGGCACTGGGGTGGCGCCGGGTGCGGGTGAGGGTGCTTATGAACCGCCGCTGGTACTGCTGGACGACCCCGCGCATCGCCGCGTGCGGCAATTAATGAGTAAAGCTTTCACGCCGCGCGCTATCGAGGCCATGCGCCCGCGCATTGTGGCGATTACCCACCAGCAACTCGCGTCCTTGGCCGGTGAAACCGACATCGATTTTATCGAGCGCTACGCGGGGCCCCTACCGACTCGTATCATCGCCGAGATGATGGGGCTGCCCGCCGCTGATTGCCCGGATCTCAAGCGTTGGTCGGACGCCATTCTCCAAGGCTATGATCCCGAGCGGGATGCCACCACCCAACGCCTGCTGCGCGAGGGCTATATCGCGATGAGCGGACTGTTTCGCGACACGCTCGCCGCTCGCCGGCGCGCCCCTCGTGAGGATCTCATCTCGGCGATGGTGCGCGCGCAGGAGTCGCGCGATCGACTGAGCGATCTCGAAATCATCAGCTTGTGCACGCAGCTGTTGGTGGCGGGCAATGTCACCACAACGGACCTCATGGGCAACGGCCTGCACGCCTTACTGCAGCATCCCAAGCAGTGTGCGAAATTGCGCGCGCGGCCCGAGCTCATCACGCAGGCTGTAGATGAAATGCTGCGTTACGACTGTCCGCTCACCGAGACCGGCCGGATTGCGCTCACCGAGACCCGCGTGGGCGGCTGCCCGGTGGCGCATGGTGACACCCTCACGGTGGCGTTGGCGGCCGCTAATCACGATGCCGCGCAGTTTGCCGACCCGCATGTTTTTGACATCGAACGCGACGCCACGGCCCACTTGGCTTTTGGCAGCGGCTCGCATGTGTGTCTGGGCGCGCCGCTGGCCCGCTTGGAGGGGGAAATCTGCTTGCAGGCTTTTATCGAGCATTTCCCTCAGTTGCGCGCAGGCAGCGCGCCGCCCACGCGGCGCGAGCTGCCGTTCTTTCGTGGCTTTGTGCGCTTGCCGGTGTGCTTGGTTTAACGCTATCCGGGTGGCGTTATGGCGGGGAACCGCGCCGTGGCGCTTAGGCCGTCACGCCGAGAGGCGGGCGCCGTTGCTGCCAACTGGTGGCGCGCTCATAGGCGGCGGCCACCCGAAACAGCGTCGCTTCCTCACCGTGGCGGCCGATAAACTGCATCGCGGTGGGCAGGCCTTCCGGCGTAAATCCATTCGGTAGGGTGAGGGCAGGATGGCCGCTGAAATTGGTCGGCGCGCTGTAGCGCACCAGGCGTGCCACGGCCTCCGGCGGGGCCACTTGCTGGGGTGGGAATAGACTTTGGAGCAGCGCTGGCGCGGGTGCGGCGGGGCACAGAATGACGTCTACGTGCTGGAAGGCTTGCGCTAATAAAGCGGTGGTAATCTGCCGCAATTTTTGTCCGCGCGCATAGTCTTCTGCGCTCACCGTCAGGCCATATTCCAACAACGCCCGGAACACCGGGCCGTATTCGGCAGCGCGCGCCGGGAACCATTCGCGGTGCCGCAGTAGGGCGTCCACGGCACAAGTTGGCAGCCAGTAGTCGCAGACTTGGGTCAGTCCGCTCAAGTCGATGTCCTGCACTGCCAGCTGTTGGCCATGCAGGATGAAGCAGGCGCGGAACGTGGCATCCGTCATGGCCGAGTCAGTGTCTTGGGTGCAGTAGTCACGGTCGATGCCAACCCGCAAGCCGGCGGCGCCGCGCGCGATTTCGGCGCAATAGTCGACCTTGGGGTCGCTGCGCGTGGCGGGATCGCGCTCGTCACGACCTTCCATCACGCTGAGCATTAACGCGCAGTCGGCCACGCTGCGGGTCATGGGGCCGATGTGGTCGAGGGTGTCGGCGAGCGGAAAAACCCCGTGGCGTGAGACTTTCCCAAACGTAGGTTTGAGGCCCACGATGCCGCACGCGGCCGCTGGAAACCGGATCGATCCCCCGGTATCGGTGCCGACGGCACCAAAGCATAAAGACGCCGCCGTAGCGACCCCGGAGCCACTCGACGACACGCCCGCGGAATGCTCGACATGCCAGGGATTACGCGGATAGGTCAACGCTGGGTGGTAACCATAGAGCGCGAATTCGGTGAGGTTGAGCTTGCCCAGACACACCGCGCCCGCGGCGTTGAAGCGCTCCACCAGCGCGGCATCAAATAGCGGTTTGAAGTCCCGCAGAATGCTCGATGCGCAGGTGGTGGGTATGCCTTGGGTGCAAATTAAATCTTTCAGCCCTAGGGGCATGCCGTGCAGCGGGCCCAGATAGCGGCCGGCGCGAATTTCCTGCTCGGCGGTGCGCGCCTGGGTGCGGGCCAGTTCGGCGGTGACGAGGACATAGCTGTGCAGTTCACCGTCGAGTGCGGCAATGCGCGCTAGTTGGGCCTCGACTAATTCGACCGGCGATACTTCGCCGCGCGCCAGCAGTGGCGCCACTTGGGTGATGGTCTGAGTGAGCAGTTCGTTGATGGCGTGCATCGGGCTAGCCTTATGATCGGAGCAAGCCCGATGATGGGGCCGCTATGGGCCAAGCGTCGAGTCATTTGCCCACGCTGTTATTATTTCCCCCTTGCGAGCGCGCGGCGCTCACCAGTCTGAGAGGACAACAACATGACCGATGTGCTTGCTGGGATCCGGGTGCTCGATTTTGGCCGTTATATTGCTGGCCCGTACTGCGCTGCGCTGCTGGGCGATCTGGGCGCGGATGTGATTCGTGTCGAGCGCCTGAGTGGGGGCGAGGATCGTTGGCTCACGCCCGTGGGTCTCGACGGCACCGGCGCGCTGTACTTGCCCTGCAATCGCAACAAGCGCGGCATGACGCTCGACCCGGCTTCCGTCGAAGGTCGCCAAATCGTGGCGCAACTGGTGGCCCGCGCCGATGTGGTGGTGGCCAATCTGCCGCCCGATGTGTTGCGGGCGCTTGGGCTGGACTTGGAAAGCCTGCGGCAGATCAAACCCGACATTATTCTCACCACCGTGACCGCCTTTGGGGCGGGCGGGCCGTGGAGCCATAAACATGGTTTTGACGGCGTGGGTCAGGCGATGTGCGGTTCCACCTATTTAAGCGGCACGCCGGAGCAACCGGTGCGTGCGGTGGCCAGTTGGGTGGATTTTGGGAGTGCGACGATGGCGGCGTTTGGCACTTTGGCGGCGCTGATGAGTCGTGCGCAAACCGGTGAGGGTCAAAAAGTGGAAGGTGCGTTGTTGCGCACCGCCGTGGCCTTCAATAACGCCCTGTTGGTGGAACAGCAGCTGACGCAAATCAACCGCGTGGCGACCCTTAATCGCGGCGTGGCAGGTGCACCTTCCGACATGTTCCGTACGCGCGATGGTTGGCTGGTGGCCTATGCGCTGGGTAATCCGATGTTTAAGCGCTGGACCAAACTCATGGGCGAAGACCACTGGCTGAGCGATCCCCGTTTTTCAACGGATGAGCGCCGCGCCGAGCACGGCGAACTCATTTCTGCGCGCATGAACGAATGGACCGGCGCGCGCACCACGCTGGAGGCGCTGGCTGAACTTGAGGCGGCAGCCATTCCCGCCGCACCGGTGTACTCGCCGCAGCAAACTTTAGACGACCCGCATATTCAGGCGGCCGGCTTCCTGACGCCGGTGGACTATCCGGGCTTACCCATGCCCGCACCGGTGGCTACTTTGCCCGTTGATCTCTCCGGCAGTCCTGGCCAAATTCGGCGTCGTGCGCCAACGCTGGGCGAACACACCGCCGAGATTCTCGGCGAGTTGGGTTATGACGAGACCGAAATTGCCGGTTTGCGCGCGCGCCGAGTGGTGTAAATGGGCGGCCGCCAGCACCCCTGTGCTGACTTGCGCGGGGCGGCAATCGCTGGTTGCCAGCCGGTGCAACGGGCGTGTGGCTGGCGCGTACGGCGGCGCTTTTTTTACCCGCGCGGCCAACGTCAGTTTGGCGCCTGCACGCTGCCGCCACGCGTAGCCTAAGGCTTGGGTTGAGCTCACGCCGAGGACTGATGCGCCGCGGAGGGCAACCAGATCTCGGTTTTTGCGCCTAAAAACCCCTCCGTTTGAATTAAAAAAGGGCGTTATCGCACTGCAAGAATGCGCGCCATCAGCGAACACCCTATGCTCCTTTGACAAGTGATAGAGGCAGCCATGACGCACACCAGATTTCGTTGGTCCATCGCGCTCCTGGGCCTATGGCTGGGCGCGCTGCCCAGCATGGCGCGAGCCGGGGCCTTTTATGATGCGCTATCGAGTTTCGATCGCACCATGGCCACCTTCAATCCGCTGGGCACTTACGTGCGCAAACCGGTTGAGCGCCTCTCGCCGCGTTTAACTTTCAAAGGTTATCTGCGCGAATCCATCGACGTCTTAATCCAGCCGCACGAGAAAGTGGGCTATCGCAATCAAGACTTCCGGTTTCTGCAACTGCAAACCTTGCTGCAGCTGGAATCCACCTACCATGTGGCCGACGGCCTGGACCTGAATTCGGTCGTGTATGGCATGTATGACGGTGCCTACGACTGGCAGAGCTCGCAGGGTCTTTATGCCGACCGCCACGACTCCTCCGTAAAACTCTACAACAGCGCCGAACAAGTGCTGCGCGAACTCTACGTCAGCTACCGCACGCCGAGTTTCGATCTGCTCGTGGGTAAGCAACAGGTGTCGTGGGGCAAAATGGACGGGCAGTTCATCGATATTATCAATGCGATGGATCGCAGCGAAAGCGCGCAGCTCGAAAGCGAAGACTACGAATGGCGACGCCTGCCCATGTGGATGGTCAACACGACGTTCCACTTCGGCAACAATTCATTACAGTTCCTCTATATCTTTGATTTTGAATCAGACCGCCAGGCGCAGCCGGGATCGCCATGGTATTCACCGCAAATCCCGCCGCCGGGTAACGATATCCGACTGGCAACCCGCACCCCGCGCGGTGGCGACTTTAAAGATCACGAATACGGCGTGCGTTTTGACCGCGCGATGGGCGCACTGACCTACGGTTTCATCTACGCCTATCTGTGGGACCGCAATGCCGTTGACCACGTGCTAGGCACGCAACTGGTGAACGGGCAGGCGGCGCTGCGCTTAGAAGGTGAACATGCGCGCTTGCATCACTTCGGGGCGACCGCCGACTACGCCACCACCTTGGCCCAAATGCCGGTGGTGGGTGCGCTGCCGGTGGTGCTCAGGGTTGAGGCGTTGCTGACCAAAGGTGTGGTCTTTGTGGATTATTCAAAACAGGCCGCGGCACGCTTGGGGGCCAACACCGACGCCACCCTCGAGCGCGACACGCTGCGCGCGGCGGTGGCCGCTGAGTTTGGTATGCCGGCTAACACCACGCTGATTTTTCAGGCGGCGTACTACCAGACTTTTGACTGGAATTCCTCGCTGGGCTACGGCTTTGGTGGTGGCATTTCCGATGAGTGGACGCTCATTCCGTTGGTCTATTTGTCCCGACCGTTTGCCTTTAGCCGTGACCGCCTAAGCGCTCAACTGACCGTATTCCCCATGCTCAGTGGGCCAGTAAATGTCTGGCAGGGGGTGAAGACCAAACTGCGGGTGAAATACAAAATTTCCCAGTTCATCAACACGCAGTTGGTTTACAACAGCTACGACGGCGGCGAGTCGACCGGTTTCTACGGTCAATACGACAAATGGGATAACTTTGGCTGGGAGCTAAACTATGAATTCTGACGCTGCATCGCGCCGCAAGCGGGGGTTCGGGTGGTGCTGTGGGGGCCTGCTGCTGGCGGCATTGAATAGCCCATGGACTTACGCTGAGGAGCCGACTTGGCGCACGCTGGACCAACTCAGCGCGGACGAGCGGGCGGCGCTTGATCCCGCCACCGACACCCCGCGCGACGCCAAAGTGGCCTATCTGCCGGCCGAGCCTTATCCATTCCAAGCACCCTATACGGCGGAGGAAATGGGCTATCGTGCGGCGGAGTTCGTGCATATGGGACGCTGGCCGCAGAGCCTGGTGGACGTTTTTGGGGTCATCACCGGCTCGGGCTATATCAACCAAGGTGTTGGGGTGTCGTATGTGTGGCAATCCACGGCGCCAGGCTTGGCGAGTTATCTCTACGATCTGCCGGCGGGCCAAGAGTACTCCCGCTGGGTGATCTACAGCACCTTCCCGCCGCAAAGCGAAGCCGAGCAGCAGCTGTGGATTCCCTATCGCACCGATGCGACGCATCGCACGAAGATGGATTTTTTCATTTACTCGCCCGAACTGCGGCGCGTGCGGCGTCAGCCCCAGCCGCGCCGCGACCAACGCTTTCCGGATAACGCGCAAACTTTCGATGACGTCATTGGGCGCGATCCGTGGGAGTTTCAGTGGCAGCTGGTGGGCACCGATGTGGTCCACCAAACCGTCCGCTTTCCGGATACTCGACCGACGATCACGTTTAATGTGGCCGACAAGGGCTTCGTGGAAGTACCCACTGGGGCAATCAAGCCGATGGGGGATGACTATCCTTTTTATCGACCCGATGGTGGTATTGATTGCTGGGTTGTGAAGGCCACGACGCGCGAGGATCTGCTGCCGGACTACAACGAAAAGACGCTCATTTACTGGCTGGATAAACATTATTTTTATCCCGTGCGCATGGAGAAATACAACGCCAAGGGCGAGCTGATTATGATCGAGGTACGCGATGCCAAACGCAGCAACACCGCACTGCCTGATGGCTTCGGTTATGCGGCGCTGATCACCCTGTACTGGGACTTGGAACACGACATCATGAGCTACAGCCTGCACGATGGGGTGCGGCCGCACCCTTGGACTGCTGAGCAATCAGGCATGATTTTCACCCCGGAATTTATGCGCCGACAGTGGCTGGTAGAGCCTATTAAATCGCAGACCCTCATCGACGACCCCAAGCAATATTTTTTGCGCCCGCAACTGTATGAAGGGCGCTTCCCCGACTTGCGGAAAATCGCGCTCCCGGCGGACTTGCTAGAACGTGTGAAGGCGCAGGAGGCGGCGGGGCATTTGGTGTTTGGCGCGGCCGCCGAGCCCAGCAAATAGCCCGCCCTCGCGGGTGATGGAGAACATAGAGTGGAACCTCTGGGGCGCGTCGTTTGGGGACTGCTGGCGGTGTTATGTCTGAGTGCCTGCGAGCGGCCAGCGGCGCCGCTGTTGGGGACGCCCGCCGGCCCCTACCGCTTGGCGCTCACGCTCAGCCCTGCGGCGCCCGCGCCTGAGGTTGACACCACGCTAAGTTTTGCGCTCTCACATGGTGCCGATGAGGCACCGGTGAGCGATTTGCAAATCGTGCACGAGCGGCGCATTCATACCTTCATCGTGGCCCGCGATTTCACCCACTTTGCACACCTTCATCACGAAGATTTTGCGCCGCTCACGGCGGCCGATCTGGCCGCGGGTCGGTTTCAATTTGTTTATCGTTTCCCCACGCGTGGGGCGTACCGCATACAAAGCGAGTTCACGCATCGCGACCGCAGTTGGCAAAAACGCTTCGAGGTGACCGTTGGCCAGCCGCTGCCCGCGCCGAACGTCAGCGTGGATTTAGCCCGCGAGCACACCGTGGGCGATGTGCAGGCCCAGTTGACCGTGTCGCCCGAGCGCCCGCTGGCAGGCCATGAGGTAGAACTGGTGATCACGCTCACCCGTCACGGCTTGCCAGTGACCAATCTGCAGCTGCTGCTAGGCGCTGAAGTGCACGCCGCCATTTGGCGTATAGATGGTGAATCGTTTAGCCACGCCCATAGTTTTACGCCGCAAATGGCCGCGTTAATGACCGGCATGCACGGGGCCACGCCGATGGCCGGTCACTCGGCCGCGATGATGTTGCAGATGATGTCGTTGCCGGCAAAGTTGGTCTACCCGGGGCCGTCTGTGCCGCTGCGGCATACTTTCCCCAGTGCCGGGATCTATGTCATTTTTTTGCAGCTGGCGCCGGGTGGAACCCCCAGCGTGTTTCGGTTTATGTTGGACGTGCAAGCCGATCCGGGCGGGGATGTGCCTTTGCTGCACAGCATCGTGCCGTCGACCTAATGCGCCGACTCAGCGTATTCTGGTGTGCGCTCAGTTGGGCCAGTTTGGCCGGTGCCGGCCATGGTCTGATCAACTCATTCGCCGGCATCGAGTGGTTGCCGGCTCCGGGTCTGACGCCGGACCACGTTTTTTATGGGGCTGAGCGTTGGTGGGATCAACGATCGGTGGCCGCGGCGCGCGATCCGGCGCTGCGCATGAGACTCGCCGTGAGTTTGGCCCGCGAGCGCTTAGCTGAAGCGCTCGCCATGGTGCGCGCCAATGAGCAGGCCGCGTTAGCAGTGGCGCTTGCTGACTGGCAGGCCATGTTGGCGGTGGCGCTTAGCGCCGAGCTTGGAGCAGAGGTGCGCGTGGAACTGGCGAACGCCGTGCTAGAACAGCGCTACATCGCGGCGACGGAATATCAGGACCTGCCCCGCGCTGCCCGCGCCCCGTTGCTGAGCAGCCTGCAGGCCGTGTCGGCGAGTTACGCCGCGTGGGCGACGACGCTGGCGCGGCCCCGTCGCGAGGCCTTGTTTTTTCGCGAAGAAGAAGCGCGGTGGTCGGTAGAAATGGCACAGGCGGCAGACGAACAAGGGCTTTAAGCCTCCCCGCACGCGGGCTGTGGCGAATAAGCATTGGCAAGGGACGATCGCAACCCCTGAGGTTGGATCCGGTTGAAATTATAAAAGAGAGAGAGGCGTCATGAATCAACCAGAAAATAAGCACCAGCAGATCGTTATCATCGGTGCCGGCGGTGGTGGGCTGTGCATGGCCATCCAACTGAAACAGGCCGGCATTAATGATTTCATTATTTTGGAGAAGGCCGCGGGCGTGGGCGGCACGTGGTGGCATAACCAATATCCGGGCGCCGAATGCGATGTGCAATCGCACCTGTATTCTTTTTCCTTCGAGCCCAATCCGCACTGGACCCAGCCGTTCGCGGGGCATGCGGAAATTCGGGACTATCTCAATCACTGTGCCGACAAATACGAACTGCGTTCGCATATGCGTTTTAACACTGGGGTGGCGGCACTCGCTTGGCAAGAAACCACCGGTGAGTGGCGGCTGACGACCCAAGAAGGGGACGTCATCCACGCCCGCTTCGTGGTGAGCGCGCTGGGGATGTTCAACGAAATCGTGTGGCCAAAGATTCCCGGCATGGAGGATTTCAAAGGCACGACGTTCCATTCGGCGCGTTGGAACCACGACCACGACCTCACCGGTCAGCGCGTGGGTGTGATCGGCATTGCCGCCAGCGCGATTCAATTCGTGCCGGAAATTGCGCCCAAAGTAGGCAGTTTGGATCTCTATCAGCGCACGGCGAACTGGGTAGTGCCTAAAGGCAACACCCCCTATAACGCGGCCGAACTACAACGCTTTCGCGAGGACCCGGGTGCTGTGCAGCGCAGCCGCGATGATATTTATAAAACCTGGAACACCCTGTGCACTTTCAACGACAAAGAAGTGCTGGCCGGGATAGAGCGTGCGGGTTTGGAGCGCTTGGCTGGGGTTGACGATTTGGAAACCCGCCGCAAGCTGACACCAAACCACCCGTTTGGCTGCCGGCGCCCGTTGTTTTCGGATGTCTACTATCCGGTATTCAACCGCGCCAATGTGGCGCTGATTACCGAGGACATCGAACGGGTGACGAGCACCGGTATTGTCACCGCAGATGGCACCCTGCGCGAAGTCGATACCATTGTGTATTCCACCGGTTTCAAAACCACTAAATACTTGGCCGCGATTGATGTGGTGGGGCGCGCTGCCCGCCGCCTCGAGGATGCGTGGAGCGATGGCGCGCAGGCGTATTTAGGGATCACCACGGCGGGCTTTCCCAACCTGTTTATGCTTTATGGCCCCAACACCAATCAGGGTTGCATTCTGTACATGATTGAACAGCAGGTTGGTTACATCGTGCGCCAGATTAAACGCATGGCCGCCGAGCGCATTGCGTGGATTGACGTGCGGCCCGACGTCATGAATGCCTTCAACGATGACATTCAGCGGGAAATTCGCGCTGTCGATGTGTGGCAGGCCGAGTGTGGCAGCGAGTACTACTATCGCTCTGCCAGTGGCCGTTTTGTGACGCAATGGCCGAAGTCGATGGACGCCTTCAGCGCCGAGACCGCGCGCAGCGACGCCGATGCCTTCGAGAGTGTGGCGCTAGCCTAAAGACCCGGGTGAAGTGGGGTGGGGCTGCCGCTGGCAGTCGTGCCCCACGCCGTTATAGCGGGTTATCCCGCCTCGCCATGGGCGTCCCGGTAACCGCGTGAGGTGTTTAACACCCGATACGCCCGCGGTGACTCGCCAAAGCGTTCGCGAAAGCGTCGACTAAAATGCGAGCTGTCCTGAAACCCCCAGTGAAAGGCAATTTCCGTGATGGAACGGCGTGCCCAGCTGGGGTCGATGAGTAGGCTGCGGCAGCCTTCTAGCCGTCGCTCAATAACCGACTCGCGCACGCTTTTGCCGTAGCGACGGGCCACGGTGAAAAGATAACTGACCGAAATGCCTAAGCGTGCGGCAATCAGCGCGGGTGATAAAAAAGGGTTGTGCGCTTCGGCCTCGATCACCGTCTGTAGACGCCGGTGAATGCTGGCCATGTGGCTGTCGTTTTCTAGCGCCGGCTTGCCTTGCGTGAACGCCGCATCGATGAGCGAGGCAAACATTCCCGGCAGCACTTGTCCTTCGTCGGGGCCCAAATGCGCGCTCTCGCGCCAACTGCTGTGCATCAGATCGCGCAATATTGCCGCCGCACCCTGGTGGGCAGACTGTGCGCGGGTGAGCAAGCCGGAGAGGCCCGCAATTCGCTGGCGCAAAAAAATTTCTGGCAGTCTGAAAGACAGTATTTCCAACAGCCCCTGCTGGTAGGCATCCAGTGGCACGCCCACATCCATGAGCACCACGCTATTGGCCGGACACACCGTGTGGCGGCCCGCTTGGATAAATTCAAAACAACCGCGCTCGACAAAAGTGAGAATAATTTCCCGTGCTGGCGGGTGGTCCGTGGCCTCGGCGACGCGCGCGCGGATTTCGCCATTCGCAAAGATGGCGGACATCCCCAGCATGCCGCAGCGCTGGCCGGTGACCGACCACTCGTAGTGCGCGCCCGGTACCTCGGGTTCGATCACCATCGGTGCGTAAAGCTGATTGATTGCCGACTCGTAGCCAGTTAAGCCATGCGTTGGACGCGCGGCGTGCAGCGGGAATACTTCCATGGAGTCTTTGCTCGTGCTTGGTTGGGTCAGCACCACAAGGGGCGCGCAGGTCGTGTCGGCCGGCTGTTTTTTATGTGCGGCGCAGCAAAATAAGGGGCGCCTAGCGACCGGCCAACGCAGTGTAGCGCCAGACCATTGCGGCAGGTATTCCCAGCCGCGTCTCGCGAAATTAACTGTCGTAGCCTCGCCCCTTAATCCGTAGAACCCGCTCCAGGGTCGTTCAATAGGGGAATACCAATGTCTGCAGAGTTTGAGTTTGATCTCGTGATCCGGGGTGGTCGAGTGGTAGATGGCACACGGGTGCCATCGTTCATCGGCGATGTGGCCATTAGGGACGGAAAAATTGCGCAAACCGGCAGCGTGCTCGGCCGTGGCCGCGAGGAAATCGACGCCACTGGCCTCATCGTGGCACCGGGCGTGGTCGATGTGCATACCCACTACGACGCCCAGCTCAACTGGGACCCCTACGCTTCGCAGTCATGTTGGCACGGGGTGACCAGTGTCGTGGTGAGCTTGTGTGGTTTTGGGTTCGCGCCCTGTCGCCCCGAAGACCGCGAACGCGCCATGCTGCGCATGACACGTGTGGAAGCCATTCCCTACGCCTCGATGAAAGAAGGCATGCGTTGGGACTGGGTTTCTCAGCGCGATTATTTGGCGTCGCTGGAGCGTCACGGACTGGGCGTGAATGTGGCCTCCTACATTCCCCACTCCGCACTGCGTGCTTATGTCTTGGGTGAAGAAGATTCCAAACGTGCGCAGCTCACCCCGGCCGAACTGGAACAAATGAAAGAGCTGATGCGCGATGGCTACCGTGCCGGCGCCTTGGGTTTGTCGACCGACCATAACCTGATTGACCGCGACCACGACGGCAGTTTGCTACCCAGTGCCATCGCCCAAGAAGAAGAACTGCTGGCGTTGTTATCGGTGGCGCGTGAGTTCAACGTGGGCTCCTGCGAAGTCACGCCCTACAACCTGCATCTGGGCGAAGAAGAACTGGCGTTGCTCGAGCGCTACGCGGCGGCCAGCGGTCGTCCGGTCATCCATAGCATCATCATTCACTCCAATCACATTCCGGATAAATGGCGCAATTCGCTCGATTTGATCGAAGAGTCCAACCGTCGCGGCAACCGAATTTTGGGCTTGGCGGCGGTGCATCGCATTGGCTCGTTGTTTAACTTGCTCGAGTACAACCTGTTCGACGATATGCCCGCGTGGAACGCCGCCTTGGCCTGCCCGGTGGCGCAACGCATTGCTAATCTCCAGAACCCTGAGGTCCGGGCGAAATTGCAGCACGATGTAGACCACCATCTGGTGCGGGTTTGGTCTGGGCGTTGGGACCGCATGAAAGTCTACGAGACCAACCAGCCCCAATACGCCGGCCGCTATATCACCGAGATTGCGAGTGCCGAGGGCAAGACCCCGTTAGAAGCTTTTTGCGATGTGGCGATTGCCGAAGAGCTGGCGACTTTTTTCTACATTGAAGACCAGCTGGGTGATGACGACTACGCCAATGGCGAAATCATGAAGAACCCCTATGTGATACCCGGCGCATCCGATGGCGGCGCGCACGGACAGTTTTTATCCATGGGCAAATATGCCACTGTGGTGCTGTCTAAGATGGTCAGGGATGACGCCATTCTGTCGCTGGAAGAAGCCCATTTCCGCCTGTCTAAAATGTCGGCGGCCTCGATCGGGCTAGAGCACTTGGGTACGCTAGAGCGCGGCCTACCGGCCGACATCATGGTTTATGATCAAGCGGCGCTTAAAGTGACGCCCGATCGACCCTACTTCGACCCGATCATCGGCGGGGGTAAGCGCCTGATCGAAAAATCCGAGGGCTATCGTTACATGATCGTCAACGGCGTGGTGACTTTTGTTGATGGCGTTTGCACCGGCGCGTTGCCGGGTCGGGTGTTGCGTACCCCCGCATGGCAAGCCGATGGCGTGACGCAAGGAGATGCGCAATGAGTACTGAACCCTCTGGCTGCCCCATGAAGGGGCTCGCCGACTACAGCCTGTTGGATGCCGATCTACTAGCCTCGCCTTGGGATTTCTACGCGAAGCTGCACGCGGAGAGCCCGGTTTATCAAATGCCCGAGACCGGCATTTATGTGATCACGCGCTACGACGACATCCTGAAAGTCATTCGCGATCCGGTCACTTATTCAAACGTCATTCTCGCCATGGAAGCCCTGCAAGGGGAAGGCGGGCGCCGCTATCAGGAGATGCTGCGCGAGAAGGGTTGGGCCCACGTGCACGTGCTGCACCGGGCAGATCCGCCTACGCATGTAGCGCATCGCAAACTGGTCGACCGGGTGTTCACCGCGCAGCGGGTGCGCGCGCTGGTGCCGCAGGTTGATGCGTTGGCGCATACGCTGATCGATCAATTCATCGAGCGTGGCGAATGCGATCTCATTAAAGATTTTGCACTGCCGCTGCCGGGCATGATTTTAGGCGAGCAATTGGGCTTGGACCGCAACGAGTTCGCACGCTTTCAGGGCTGGGCGTTGGCCATGCTGTCGACCAGCAACGAAATCATGGACGAACAGCGTCTGCGTGAAGTCGCCGACATCGAACTCGACGCTCAGCATTATCTGGCGGCCATCTTTGAAAGCCGCCAGAAGAACCCGACCGGTGATTTAATTTCCGATCTCGTGCACGCGGCGGGTGAAGGCGAAGAGCCGTTCACCATGCACGAGCTGCAAAATCTGCTGAATCAGCTGATTACCGGCGGCTACGAAACCACCACCAGTGCCATCACCCACGGGTTGTGGCTATTGATGACCCACCCCGAGCAATACGCAAAACTGCGCGAAAACCCCTCGTTGCTGCGGCGTTTTGTGGAGGAGGTGTTGCGGATAGAAAGCCCGGTGCAGGGCATTATGCGCAGCGTCACCAAAGACACCGAACTCAGCGGCACGCCAATTCCGGCAGGCTCCACGCTGATCCTGCGCTTTGGCGCGGCTAATCAAGATCCAGAAAAATTCCCCAACCCGCGCACCTTCGATATTGAACGCACGAATGCCGGTTCGCATTTGGCATTTGGTGCCGGCATTCACGCCTGTCTGGGTCAGCAATTGGCGAAGCAGGAAATTTATAGCGGCATTCAAGCGCTGTTGGAGCGTTTGGAAAATTTCGAGCTGACGCGGGTACTGCCTGATCCCGCCTACGTCTACAGCTTAAATTTCCGACCTTTGAAAGAGTTCCCTATTCGTTTCACGCGGCGGGCGTCCGCACCCGCGACCTAAGTAGCACAGCCCCCGCCTGCGATGCGCGACCCGCGTCATCGCAGGCGGCAGGCCCGTGCGCGCGTTGGCACCTAGTAGCCTAAAAGAATCCCGCGGCGCGTGTGCCGCCGCGTGGCCATACGCCGAACGCGTGCTCGCTTGCCGCCGCTATCTGGGCGCGCCGCTCGACGGGGCGTACGAGGTTCATCGTGCGAGCGCCCCACTGATCTACAGGCAGGCTTACCCGCGTGCTGCGATTTGGCCAGCACGCGGCGGCGTGTCATCAGGCCGCGTGCCTCTCTTCGCTGCGGTGCACTATGTTCTCCCGCGCCGGTTGCTGCTTCCGGTAGAATCGCCGCATGGCATTTGGCGACATTTTGGTTCTTTCGCTGGGTCTGTCGATGGACTCGGGTGCCGCGGCGGCGGCGCGCGGCGTTGCTTTGCCCAAAATTCGCCTGCCGCAGGTACTACTGGTGGCCTGCTTTTTTGGTGGCGCGCAAGCACTCATGCCGTGGGCGGGGTGGTTGATCGGCGCCAAGCTGGGGCCGTTGGTGGAAGCTTGGGATCACTGGATTGCCTTTGTCTTGTTGAGTTTTCTGGGGGTGAAAATGCTCTGGGAGGCCTATCAAGCCCAATCGGATCTGACAGGCACCACGCGCACCGCCGATCTTCGCTTACGCACGCTGGCGCTGCTGGCCATCGCTACCAGCATCGACGCGCTGGCTGCCGGCATCACCTTGCCGATGCTGGGCGCGCCGCTGCTGTTATCGCTGGTCACCATTGGGCTTACCACGGCCCTGCTGAGTGTGGTTGGCTTGTTTGCGGGGCATCGCTTTGGTGCTGTTCTGGGCACCAAGCTCGACATTGCTGGCGGCTTAATCCTCATCGGCTTGGGTCTAAAAATTCTCATTGAGCATGTTTATTTTGGTGGCGGCTTGCCCTAGCGCGGCGCGCGCCATAAACCGGTTTCACGGATACGGCGTCCCAAGGCCGAACGCCGGTCCCCGCGCGTACGCGCTGTGAGCTAAAGCGAGGCTGAGGCTGAGGCTGCCGCGCAACTTGGCAGCTGGTGCTTTTGCTAGCGACGCTGGGTCGCACTAAAAAGTTCTCGCGCGAGGAGACAATTGATGGCCCTTGTTGCTGAGTTTTGGTTGCTGGGACGCCTAGCAACCCCCGTTGGCACGTTGTTGGTGGTCAGCGACACCGCGCAACGTTTGCGCGCGCTGGATTGGGCGGACCACGAGGCGCGCTTGCAGCGGCTCTTGCGACTGCAGTACCGCCAGGAGATTTCCTTACAAAACGCCGTGGTGCCCAACGCGATCGAGGGGGCGTTGGCGGCTTATTTCGCCGGGCAACTCACCGCTCTCGACAACCTCCCGGTCGAATTGGGGGGCACGCCATTTCAACGAGAAGTCTGGGCGGGGCTACGCACAATCCCTGCCGGCACCACACAAACCTACGGCGGGCTGGCTGCTGCTATTGGCCGGCCTAGCGCGGTGCGTGCGGTTGGGCTGGCCAACGGCGCTAATCCCATCGCTATTGTGGTGCCTTGTCATCGGGTGATCGGGGCCAATGGCACGCTCACCGGTTATGCCGGTGGGCTCCCGCGCAAACAATGGCTGCTGGCTCATGAGGGGCGTTGGCCGCCAGCGACATAAGCCGCGCGAGCGACGGGCCGTAGTGCAGGCAACGACACGCTACCGTCATTAATGCGATGCAACCTAGCACCCTACGCGCGCCTTGGTAGGTGACTGTCCGGCGCATCTTGCAACGATTAACGAGGCACCGCACATGCAGAAAAAATTCAAACCCACGCTTGCAGTGGGCATTTTGGCCGCGACTATTTTTGGCATGTCGAGTGCCTCCGCGGTGCCAACAAACGACATCCGCATTACCGAGGTCGCGCCTACTGGCAACAGCCACAGCTACGCCGCCGACTGGTTCGAGTTAACCAATATTGGCCTCCTCGCGGTAGACATCACCGGCTGGAAAATGGACGACAGCAGTTTTTCGACAGCCAACGCGGTGGCGTTGTCGGGCGTCACGAGTATCAATCCCGGGCAGTCCGTGGTGTTCGCCGAAAGCAGTAATTTAGCGACCACCAGAACGGCGTTTATTTCGGCCTGGTTTGCCGGCAGCGCCCCAGTGGGATTCACCATGGGCGCTTATACCGGCAGCGGCGTGGGTTTAGGTGCGAGTGGCGACGGGGTGGTCATTTTTAATAGTGCTAACGCCCAAATGGCCAAGGTTTCTTTTGGAACGGCGTCTGCCACCAATACCTTTGACAACGCACAACGCCTCGATAATACGGCCATCTCTTTGCTGAGCGTGGCGGGCGTCAACGGCGCTTTTAGCGCGAGTCCGCTAGTGGGTTCCCCGGGTGCAGTGCCATTGCCGGCCGCCGTGTGGTTGTTAGGCTCGGCGTTAATGGGCATCGGCACGCTGCGAGCACGTCGGCGCCAGATCTAAATCACGGCGCAACTGCGCGCTGTCACGGTGAGTCAAGGGCCCTGCGGGGCCCTTGATCTATCTATATCAATGGAGTCTGACCCCATTGATACCATGACCCCATTGATACCATTCTGGTCGGCCACGGGTGCGGTGCCATTGCCGGCCGCCGTGTGGTTGTTAGGCTCGGCGTTAATGCGCATCGGCACGCTGCGAGCACGTCGGCGCCAGATCTAAATCACGGCGCAAGTGCGCGCTGTCACGGTGAGTCAAGGGCCCTGCGGGGCCCTTGATCTATCTATATCAATGGAGTCTGACCCCATTGGTACCTGACCCCATTGGTACCGTTTCGACGATGGCTCGTGCGCCCCGTTGCGACGATGGCCGTGTGTTTCGTCGGGACGATGAACCATCCTCTAAAAGCCCCAAAGGGGCGCCCTGTGATAGCCCAGGGCAACGCCCTGGGAAAGGTCACGTGATATGTCGAGCCCTGAAAGGGCGAAACCGACGAACCTGCGCGCGCCGGTGAATGGGTTGCCGCGCCGCCGTGTGGGCGTGAACTTCATGCCATTATTCCGCCCCTTCAGGGCTGGGGATATTTGTGACCATTGGACCCAGGGCGTTGCCCTGGGCTATCACATTTGGCCCCGTTGGGGCCTGGCACGGTCAGGTTGGTGAATCGCCTGCCGTACCGTTGGGGCGATGATCGTGCGTGTGGTTGGGACGATGGCCGTGTTTTTCGTTGGGACGATGAACCATCCTCTAAAAGCCCCGAAGGGGCGCCATGTGATAGCCCAGGGCAACGCCCTGGGAAAGGTCACGTGATATCGATGGGGTCAGACTCGATTGATCAATGGCGGCCCTGGTGTTCAGTGTGTCAGCGTCTAGATAAGACGCCCACCGATATCGGTAGCCCGTAAGGCCGTATCAATGGGGTCATATCAATGGGGTCACATATCAATGGGGTCAGACTCACATATCAATGGGGTCAGACTCGATTGATAAATAGCTGCTGCCCCGGCGTGCGGCGTCTAACCAGTAGATAGCACGCCCACTGATAGCCCCCTTACCGCGATTTCTTCGCGAAGAGCCATTCAGCGGACCAGGCTCGCTTAGCCGCCACTCTGCGCTAAGCAGGAAGAAGGGATTTTTTGCGCGCCATACCCTTTATCAAGCAAATTGGACCTCAGAGATTTTTGTTAGGCTTACAGCTAAGCCATTAAAAAATAATGGCTTAAGCGCTTCAGCATGAGACCCCGCCCAGCCTCGGGCTGGGCAGGTTGAGGGGTGAGCGGCCGAGGGCCCTTGACATAAAACGCGGTGTCGTGACATTGGGTGTTACTTCGTATTCATTGGTGACACCATGAAACCTTCTTCCATCGAAAAGCCGCGCACTGGATCTGTCACCATCAATCTGGACAACGCCGATCGGGATCGCATTGCCTCGCTGGCCACGGCCAAAAAGCGCACGCCGCACTACCTGATGAAAGAAGCCATCCTCGACTATGTAAAGAAGGAAGAAGCGCGGCAAAACTTCATCGCCGTTGCCGACTCCTCCTTCGAGCACTACAAGGAGACGGGGCTTCACGTTACCTTGGACGAGTTCAGTAGCTGGGTAGACCAGGTTCAAGAAACCCCTGCAGCCCCAGTTCCTGCATGCCACACGTAAGATAATCTAAGGGGTCAGACTCGATTGATAAATACCAAACCCCGACTCTCAGCGCACCAGCACTAGATAGACCATCAACCGACCCCCCGCCGTGCCGCAAATTTCAGGCCCGCTTACCTCCCACAGCCCGTGGTCGCGCAGCAACCCTCACGAACCACACTCAACCAAGCCGGCTTTCCCATAAAAAAGCTAACGCGCCTAATCGCCCGCGACCTAAAACCCTCTTGACCGGCATCGGCTACGGCGTGCCGCAGCACTCCCACCCCGCTAAAGTCCGGCCCTTGGTGGGCCTTAGTGGTTGTGCCACAGTGCTGTTGGCCCCAACTGGGGCGCCGATCCTCCCAGTAAGTCTGGCGGTGACAGGATCGGGTGGCCCCTAATAGCGCACGTTTTGAGGAGTTCACCATGCTCGCAAAAAACCCACCGGCTCTGCGGGTGGCGGTGATAGGCGGTTCGATCACCGGTTGTACCGCTGCCATTGAACTCACTCGGGCTGGTTGTGAGGTGGTGTTGTTTGAGCGTAGCGGCGAGGAACTCAAAGATCGCGGCGCGGGTATTGGGGTACCGTCTTCGGGCATTGAGGCCTATATCACGCGGGGGTTAATCGCCCCCGATGTGCCGTTTTTTAACGCCGACAGTTTTAAGCGCATTTGGCGTACCGAAGCGCAGCCGGTCAGTGGCTATTTGGCTTGGGCGCAGCCCACCAATATGGCGCTGTTGAATTGGGGCGCGCTGTATCGCAATTTGCGCGAGCGCGTGCCGGCTGGGGTTTATCGCGCCGACCAACGGGTGGTGGCCCTGCGTAATGTTGACGACTACGCCGAAGTCACGCTGGCTAACGGCGCCGTGCAAACTTTTGACCTGGTGGTGTGCGCGGATGGTTACGCCTCGCTAGGGCGCCGCACGCTGTTTCCGGCGGTGGAGGCCACCTACGCTGGCTATGTGCTGTGGCGGGGCAGTTTGCCCGAGTCCGCGCTACCGGCCGCACCAGGCCCGCTAGAGTCGGGTATTTCCGCGCTGGGTTATCCCGGCGGGCATGGCATTTTTTACTTCGTGCCGGGGGTGGATGGCGCAACGGCCGCGGGCCAGCGCTTGGTGAACTGGGGCATGTATTTGCCCGCGCCCAATCTCGCCGAGTTGATGGTTGACCGTGCCGGGCGGCTGCACGTGGGTTCGCTACCGCCGGGTGCCATGCCCATGGCGACCGAGGCGCGGCTAAAGGCTGAGGCGCGCGCGCGTTTGCCGGGGTATTACGCCGATGTCGTGCAAGCCAGCCACGACACCTACGTCTACGCGATTTACGACTGCGAGGTGCCGGCTTATCGGGTGGGTCGCCTTTGTTTGGCCGGTGACGCCGGCGCTTTTGCGCGGCCCCACAGCGGGGCGGGTGCCATCAAAGGCATGAACGACGCGATTGCGCTGCGGACGGCGCTGACGGGTGGAGAAGATTTGGAAACGGCCCTCACGGCGTGGAGCCTTAGCCAAACCGCTATCGGTAATCGCTTGGTCCAGTTTGGCAATCAGTTGGGCCAGGCTTTGGTGCGCGACATCCCGGATTGGTCAGGCATGAACGTGCAACAGATGGCGCAGTGGTTTAACGCCCTCGTGACGATTAACACGGAAGTGTTTGACCGCTCTCAACACGCCCGCTAAGTGCGGTTTAGGTGCCGCGATTGAGCCGCCACTGGCGATAAACTACCGGGCTCACGCCACACTGCGACTAAAAGCGAACTGCCATGCAATTTTTACACTGCGCCGACATTCACCTCGACAGCCCGTTGCGCGGCTTGGAGCGTTACGAGGGTGCCCCGGTTGATGAAGTACGGGGCGCCACCCGGCGCGCTTTCAGGAACCTTATCGATACGGCGCTGCGCGAACGCGTGGATTTTGTGGTGATCGCCGGGGACCTCTACGATGGCAATTGGCCGGATTTCAACACTGGGCTTTTTTTCGCCAAAGGCATGGCGGAATTAGGGGAATCGGGCATCGCGGTCTACGGCGTGCGCGGCAATCACGACGCGACCAGTCAAATCACCCGCACGTTGCGGCAGCCCAAGAACGTTCATTTTCTGCCAGATCTCGCCCCCGGCACCCTCACTAACGACGACCTAGGCTTGGCGGTGCACGGCCAAAGTTTTGCGACACCGGTGGTCTTAACGGATCTGGCGGCGGGGTATCCGGGCGCGGTGCCGGGTTTGTTCAACCTCGGCATACTCCACACGGCGCTCACTGGCCGGGCCGGTCACGATCCCTACGCGCCCACCAATGAGGCGGTGTTGCGCACCAAGGGCTACGACTACTGGGCGCTGGGCCATGTGCATGCGCGCGAAATTGTCACGCGGGAACCCTGGGTGGTGTATCCGGGCAATCTGCAGGGGCGTCACATCCGCGAGGCGGGCGTTAAAGGTTGCGAACTGGTCAGTGTGGTAGACGGCCACATTGCCACCACGCCGCTGGCACTCGATGTGCTGCGCTGGCGCGAACTCGCGGTGGATGTCACGGGGCTGGCGAATCTCGACGCTTTGCTGGATCACGTAACGACTGCCGTGCGCACCGCGCGTACCCAAGCCGATGGCCGCATTTTAGGACTGCGCTTGCAGCTGTACGGTGTTAGCCCCTTGCAGGCCCAGCTAAGCGCCCGCGCGGCGATGGTGGCCGAGGAACTGCGCGCCTGTGTCGTGGCGGCTGGGAACGGCGAGGTGTGGCTGGAGAAAATTCAAAATGTGGTGCGCCCCACGCTCGATCTGGCCCGGCTGGCGAGCGGCAATGATCCCGTGGGCCTGCTGTTGCAGGAGCTCGCCCAACTGGCCACTAACCCCGCCGAACTCGCGGCCTTGAGCAGCGAGGTGTTAGCCGACTTGGTGTCCAAGCTGCCAACGGAAGCCGACGACCGCGATGCTTTTCGTGTCAACAATCCTGACCTCCTGCAAGAGTTGTTAGCACAGGCCCAAGCTGAGCTACTGGATGCCCTCGCCGGTGCGGGGGGTGCGCCATGAGATTTCTACGCCTGTATCTCACGGCGTATGGCGCGTTTCGCGATCGCGTGGTCAATTTTCCGGCCCGTACCGGTGGCGACCTGCATCTCATTTTTGGCCCGAATGAGGCTGGCAAGTCCACAACGCTGCGCGCGGTCACCAACTTGTTGTTCGACTTTCCCACCAGTACCGACGACGCCTATTCGCTAGCAGGCTATTCGGCTTTGCGGGTGGGTGCCACCTTGCAGCTAACGGACGGCACCTGCGCTTCTTTCATGCGGCGCAAGGCCAACAAAAACAAACTTTTTGCTATCGACCCCACCACGGGCACCGAGCGTACCGATCAACCCTTGCCGGATAACGCCATGGCGAATGCCTTGGCGGGTCTCGACCGGGCGCTCTATAAAAGTTTGTTCGGGCTGGATCTCGATGGCTTGGTGGCGGGCAGCGCCGCCTTGCTGTCGGGCGAGGGCGAACTGGGCCGCAGCCTTTTTCAGGCAGCATCTGGCCTGCTAGACCTGCGTGGTTTGAGCCGCACCTTAGAGGAGCGCGCCGGCGCGCTGTTCAAACCCCGCGCAACCACCTTGCCACTTAACCGCACGCTAAAAGAATTTGAAGACCAAAAGCGCACGCTACGCGCCGCCACCGTGCGCCATTCGGCTTGGGAAAGTGTCGAGCGTGCTCACCATCAAGCGGTGGCCAGTCATGCCGATCTGCAGGCGTCGCTGGGCGAGCGCCGCAGCGAGCTGCAACGCCTCGCGCGGGTTGCGCAAAATCTGCCGCAAATAGCCGAACTGCAAAACCAACAGGCGGCCCTCGCGGCGCTCGCCGACATGCCATTGTTAGCAGCAGACGCCGGCACGCGGCGGGCAGCAGCCCAAGAACGCCTGCGCGGGGGCGAAGAAACGCTGGCTGCGGCCCAATCGCGGCTGGCCAAATGCACTCAGGACCTCCAGGCGTTGGAGGTACGTGATGCCGTACTGGTGCAGGCCGCCGAAATTGAACTCGCCTACCACGCGGTGGGTCCCGTCCGGGCGGCGCGTGCCGCACTGCCACGGGTACAGGCTCAGCGTGCCGAGGTCCTGAGCCAAGGCCAAGCGTTGCTCGCCGAAATGGGCATGACGGAAAATCTAAGCGAAATTGCGCCGCTCCTGCCCACCCAGGTATTGATTGCCCGAGTGCAGACGCTGATAGACGAACACACCCGGCTGCAGGCGGCGCAGGCCCAGCTGCTTACCCGCCTACGCCCGCTTGAACGCGAACAGGAACATTGTTTGCGAGACCTCGCAGCCTTGCCGCCCGCGCTGCCGGTCAACGAGCTAGAACAGGCACTGCTGGGGGTTAACACCCTGCCAGACCTAGACCTGCGCCAGCGTGCGCTGGAGAGCGAAATAGCCGAACTAGACCAGCGTCTGCAGCGCGACATGGCGGCCATTTGGGGCGGCTCGCGCGAGGAACTCCTGCAACTGCGCCTGCCCCTCATCGAAACACTCAACCTGTTTGCCGCAGAACTCGCCACATTGGCGAGCCAAGAGGCCGACCTCGACAAGCAATTCAAGAACCTGACCCGCGACCTCACAGACCGCCACCGCGATCTGGCGGCCCTGCGCGTGGCGGGGGTGGTGGTTACCCCACACGACATTGTTCGCGCACGTCTGGACCGCGATACCCGTTGGCAACCCCTGCGCGCCGTCTTTAGCGATTCCCCGGTGCCACCGCTGCCCGCGTTGCCGCAGGTGGAGCTGTTTGAATCCTCTCTACGCGAAGCGGATCGCCTGGCCGACGAACTGCACGCGGACACCGAGCGCGCTACCCGCTGGGAAACCACTCGCCAGCGAATTATGGAAATGGAGGCGGCACAACAGCAGCTCACGCAGCAGCAGGTCTTATGTGCGGCCCGCCGGGGTGACTGGCAAACCCGCTGGCACGAGGTGGCGGCACCGGTGCGCCAAACGCAGTTGTTGCCCGCCGCATTGCGTGACTGGCTGACACAACAACAGCGGCTGGTCGAACGGGTAGGGGACTGGGAGCGGCTGGGGCGCGAACAACTGAGCGTGCAGGCAGAAATCGACCAAGCCCAGCGCGTGCTGGCGAGCATTTTTCAGCGCTGCGGGGTCAACCCAGACTTCGCCAATACGCCTACGTTGGCGTTGCAGCGGGCGCGTGACGCAGTCGCTGCAGTTCGCCACACCGAACTCTGCCGCGAGCGCTACGGGGAACAACTGCGCAAACGGGCGCTTGAGATAGCCGAGTTGCAGGATGCGCGTCAGGCGGTGACCTTGGCGCAGCAGGCGCTGGCACCGCAATGGCAGGCGGTCACGGCCAGCTTGCGGCTAGAGCCCGACGCTATGCCCGCAGAAGCGCGCACCCGGCTGGCGCAATTTGCACGCCTCGCCGAGCATCTCAACGCACTGCGCCAGTTAGACCACGAAGCCGCTGCCCATAGCGCTTGCGGTGCTGCATTCAGCGCACAAATAGAGGCGCTGCGGCTCGCCGTGGGTGCGGGCGACAACCCACCCGCCGCCGACCTGCTGGCCGAAGCACTTTATGCGGCGTTAGGTGAGGCACGCGAGGCGCAAGCACTGCGTCGCACGCTTAAAAATAGTTTGGAGCACGAAACTAAAATTTCTTTAGAAGCCAGTATCAGCACCGCGCAGGCGCGCGCGCAGCTCGCCGAACTGCTGCGCGATGCTGGGTGTGAGAGCTTGGCGAGATTGCCGCAGATTGAGGCACACGCCGCTGAAAAATGGCAGCTGCAGCAGCGAATTCCCCTCATCGAAAGCCAACTCGTGCAGCAAAATGCCGAGCCGCTGACCGCCATCTTCGCCGCTGCTGCCGGGCGCACGTTAGAGGAAATAGAACGCCACCGGGCTGACTTGGCGCAGCAGATCGAGGCCCTTGAGCAGCAACGTGTGCAATCTCAGGACGACATCTTTAAGACTCGCGCGGAACTGGATCGCATGGATGGCAGTTCGGCGGCGGCCGACGCCGAGCAGGCGCTGGCGGGGTTGGCCGCGAACATCGACCAAAACGCGCGCGCCTATGCCGCCGCGCGGATCGCCGGTGCGGTGTTGCAGAAGGTGATTAAACGCTACGAGCAAGAGCATCAAGGCCCGTTACTGCAGCGCGCAGCCGAGGTGTTCGCGCGGATTACCTTGGGTAGCTTTGCCAGCCTCACCGTTGACTACGCCCAAGAGCGTCAGGTCTTGCTAGGCGTACGCGCCGATGGGGATCGGGTACCAGTGGCCGGCATGAGCCAAGGCACCCGTGATCAGCTTTTTCTATCGCTGCGGCTGGCCGCCATTGAGCAACATATTGCCAGCCGTGGCCCTTTCCCGGTTATTGTCGATGACCTCCTAGTGCAATTCGACGACGCCCGCGCGCTGGCGACTCTTGAGGTGCTGGCCGAATTGGGCACCAAAACACAAGTGCTGTTTTTTACCCATCATCAACATTTAGTCGAGCTCGCGGCGGCCCAGCTATCCACGGCCAGCCTGGCCGTTTGCACGCTATGACTGCCGTGCCAGCCAAGCACCCGCGGCTAACGCGCGCTGGCTTAAGCGGTGCAAACCACTAGGCCCAAACTCATAGAGCACCGGAAAAAAATGCCCCGGTCGCCGGCGTTAAATGGGATTCTGCGCTGGCAGCCCCAGACTAATCCGCCCCAGTTGTTCGGTGATGCGATCCACGTGCCCGTTGATGTGTAAGGGCATGGCGAGAAAATCGCGATAGCGCCGCTCGAAGTCCGTGCCTTCGCGCAGGCCGTTTCCACCCAGCACGCGCAGTACCAGGCCCATTGCCTCCTCGCACAGCAATACGGCCTGCATGCCGGCCGCGGTTTGCCGAAAATAATCCCCTTCGGTGGGCATCACCTGCGCCTGAATACGCGCATCGGTTTCGGCCAGCGCCGCATACACGGTATCGGTGGCCGCATTGATTAACGCGCGCGCGCGGCCAAGATTCACATGGATAGTCGGCCGCTCGGCCATTTTGGCGCCAAAAATGGCAACCCGCTCGCGAATACCGCCGGCAGTTTCTTCGAAACAAACTTCCGCGACACCGGTGGCCATCGCCCCCAGCCACAAGACCGACAGCGCCACCCAATCCTCGCGATAACGCCGATGGATGACCGCATGTTGAGGGTCGCGAAATAACACCCGATACATCGGCGTCCACGCTACCACCCGTGCGCTGGGCACCGCGAATTGCTCGTAATAGATGTGGTCGGTAGCGGATGCGCGCAGGCTCATGGCCTCCCAAGTGGCATCGATGCGCACGCCGGGATCCCGCAAATTAGCCATCGTGAAACGCGGCGCGTGGGGGTCGTCGTCGTTAAAAACTACCCCGGCCCAGTCGGCGTAACGTGCCCCAGAGCCAAACGCCGCCACGCCGTTCAGGAGCGTTTGATCACCCGCAACGGTGGCCTGAATTTTGGTCGAAGCGCCCGCTGGGAAACACACCCATTCTTGTTTGGTGACAATGTCACCTAAAAGATCAACGTGCTGTGGCCCCAGAATGCCGGCGAAATGGTGAAAAGTGCAAAGGTGATTCCACAAGCACCACGCCGTTGAGGTACAGGCCACAGCAGCCCCGCGTAGCTCGTTGCCAATATCCAGCACGCTCGCATTGAGACCACCCAATTCCGGGCTGCCAGATAGCCGCATGATGTCGTTGTTTTTTAGCGCTTGGATGACTTCGGGGGCGACGGATCGCGAGCGGTCGGCCGCCGCCGCCTGCGCGCCGATATGGGGCAGCAACGCCGCCAAATGTTGTGGTTCTTGCCAACGGCGGCCCGGTTGCGAATAAAGACTGTGAGCATTCATAAGGGGGAATCTCGCGGTTAAAAATTTTCAACGGTGCACGACTGACCAGCCAGCGTGCGTGGGTCGCCCGGGCGTTAGGCGTTTGGTTTTGAGGCCATCCTACTCAGAGAATATCGAAACTATCCCAGCGCGCCACCGGGATCGATCGGGCCCCGGCAGGCGTGGCATCATCGGGGCCCGAAACCGAGGAGCCGTACAGATGGATATTCGACGCATTACGGAAGTTGGCGTGGCGGTGCGCAATCTGGAGGCCGCCACCCAGTTAATGGTGACGCTGTTTAACGCAACCGCCAGCGAGGTCACTGAGGTGGCCGAATATGCCATGCGCTATCGCATGTGTCGGGTTGGTAAAGTGGATTTCGAGCTCATGGAGCCCACGGGTGAGAGCGGCGTCATTGCCGATTTTCTCGCCAAACGCGGCGAAGGTTTGCACCATATCGCCTTCGCCGTGGATGACATTGCCGATACCCTTAATACCCTGCGCAGTAAGGCCGTGCGTTTTGTCGATCCTAGCCCCGTCTGCAAACAACTGGATTTTGTTGACTATGCCGGGCGGCGCTATTGCGATGACATCCAGTTTGCGTTTTCGCATCCCGCCTCGATTCTGGGCATTCTTTTTGAATTCATCCAGTACCCAGAGGGCTATCAAACACCCTGACGCCGCACGGCATTTCGACTAGGGGTTTACACCACCGGCGGCCAAGGCGCGTCGATATCTGCGGCGATCAGCAGGGCTTCAGCGCTACC
>CAMAXW010000014.1 GCA_945862315.1 Klebsiella pneumoniae | reverse complement strand
ACGGGAATTGCGCCATTCGGCGTGCCGCTGGAATTTTTGTTGTTCGCGGGCACGCTGTTAGGTGTAGCAGTGCTACATCACCACACCCTAAGCGTCGCGCTCATCGGCTTGGCGACGGTGATCGGATACAAACTGCTGTTTGTCGGCTTTCACGCCGGGCCCGGTGTCGCCGGGCTGTTGGCCCATCTGCAACACGAATGGGTAACCCTCACCAACTTATTCGGGCTGCTCATGGGTTTTGCGCTGCTGGCCTCCCATTTTGAAAAAAGCCTGGTGCCGATGCTCCTGCCTAAGTTCCTACCCGACGACTGGAAAGGTGCTTTCTTGATGTTGGTGATGGTGTTTGTGCTGTCGAGTTTTCTGGACAACATTGCCGCGGCCATGATCGGTGGGGCCATGGCGCATCAGTTGTTTCGGGGGAAAGTACACATCGGCTATCTCGCCGGCATCGTGGCGGCCTCCAATGCGGGAGGTTCCGGTAGCGTGGTGGGCGACACCACGACCACCATGATGTGGATCGCCGGTGTCCACCCGCTAGACGTCTTCCACGCATACGCCGGCGCGGTGGTAGCCCTCGTGGTGTGCGGCATCCCAGCCTCCCTGCAACAGCACCGCTACTCCCCCATCCTCCGCGACACCCACGTCGATACCCACATCGACTGGGGTCGCTTGGGCATTGTGTTATTCATGCTGCTCGCTGCGATGGTGACGAACATCACCGTTAACTCCCACTATGTACAGTACGCCAACGCGTTCCCTTGGTTGGGTGCGGCGCTCTGGGGGGCCATCGTGCTCACCAGCAAAGTGCGGCGACACAACTGGGAACTCTTGCCGCAAACCGCGCTGGGCTCTTTGTTTCTCATCTCGCTGGTCACTTGCGCCTCGTTGATGCCGGTCGAAGCGTTACCGGCCGCTGCCTGGACAACCGCACTGGGACTGGGCTTTATCTCGGCTTTATTCGACAACATCCCCTTGACCGCGCTGGCGCTGAAACAGGGCGGCTACGACTGGGGCGTGTTGGCCTATGCCGTGGGCTTTGGCGGGTCGATGTTATGGTTTGGTTCAAGCGCCGGGGTGGCGCTGTCCAACCTGTATCCCGAGACGCGTTCCGCGGGCTTGTGGTTGCGCCACGGTTGGCATGTGGCACTGGCTTATGTGGTCGGTTTTGCAGTCCTTATGGCCACTGTCGGCTGGGTACCGACCGGCACGCAGCAGCGCGTCGCAGCGCCGGTCAGCGTGCTGATCAACCCCGGTTAGCCACCACCGATTTGGCAGGCAGGCTAGCGAAAATACCCGCAGCGCTATAGTGTCGGAATCGCGACGTGCCTAGGCATAAAATCATCCCTGAGGGCTGTGCAGCATGGCCCCTTTTTGGCAAGGATCTCCTCCATGCGTCTCCTTTATTTCGACTTCGCTGGCCGCGGTGCGGCGATCCGCGATGCCCTCCGATTAGGCAACGTGCCGTTCGAAGACGTCCGCATCAGTTACCCCGATTTTTGCGCCCGACGGGCCGCAGGCGAATTGCCTTGGGACACCCTGCCGGTCGTGGAATTGCCAGACGGCACCGTCTTGGGACAAAGCAATGCCATTCTACGTTGGGCCGGTGCGCTAGCGGGCCTGACGCCACCCAACCCTGGCGATGCGTTGCGGGTAGACGACCTCCTCGACAATATCGAGGACTACGGCGCGCGCGTGAGCATGAGCATCCGGGTGGTAGATGACGAACTGCGCGCCCAACTGCGCGCGGAACTGGCCCAACGCTGGCTGCCCGAATGGTTCGCCCTCTTGGAGCGGCGGCTTGCGGCAGCCGGGCACGGTTGGCTGGTGGGCGCGGCCCTGAGCATTGCCGATCTAAAAGCCCTGCACTTGATCGACAAACTCATCAACGGCAGCCTGTCTGGGCTGCACACGGATGCCCTAGCAGCTTTCCCAACGCTGAGCGCATGGCATGCGCGAGTGCACGCACTACGGATACACCGGAACCTCGCATGACCGCTCCGCCTAGCGCGGAAGTCGATGGGAACTGGCGAACTGGGCGTCGTTACCAGCGTGAAAACCCCGCTGACTGCGCGGTCCTAGAAGACATAGAACGCCAGCTTGCGGGCCTCACGCTGGTGGACACCCCAGTGTGGCTGTTCGATACCGAACGTTGCCAGTGCCTGTGGGCAAACCCGACCGGGCTCGAAGTCTGGAAGGCCGACAGCGTCGCATCGCTGCAGGCCCGAGATATCGCTGCAACGCAGTCTGAGGCGGTCTACACGCTCCTAAACGACTATCTATTGCGGGTCGAGCGGGGCGAAAAAATTGCGGTATGGGTCACGCTAGACCCCCGCGGCACGACTCGTCGCCACTACCAAAGCCATCACCTCGTCACCCTCTTGGATGGCCGTCGCGCGCTGCTCATCGAGGCGCAGGCCGAGCCGCCGGTGGAAGAAATGCTAGCGCTGGCGTCGAACTACGCGCTCACCATTGGCTTGTACGAAATCGATGGCCGTTTCGTGAGTGGCAACCCGGCATTCGTCAAAATTGCGGCCTACCAACCGCTGACCACGCTCACGAGCATCTTGCCGGCCAACCCAGAATTCACGCACTGGGCCAGTACGATTGCCGAGCAGAGCCAACTACAGTTCGAAACTCAGTTAATTACTGAGCGCGGCAGCCGCGTGTTCCGCTGCGAACTACGCCAAGTCCTCACCGCCACGCGCCAGCCACGCGCCTTGCTGACACTCTACGATCTCAGCGAGCAACGCATTGCAGAATCCGAAGCGGCGCTGAAGGAGAACCAAGCCCGCACCGAGCGCACGTTAGACAGCGCCGAAGTGGCCACCTTTGGCTGGGAACTGCCGAGTGAAAAGGTGTGGGCGGACCATCGTTGGTGGAGGTTGCTCGGCTATACCCCAAACTCATTCTCGCTCAACACGGCGGTCTGGGCGTCCTTCATCCATCCGGAAGATATGACGCGGCTAAGCTCGCTGTTTGCGCAGGTGCGCGCCGGGGAAATTGGCACGTGGGACAACGAATATCGCCTCAAAGCACAGGATGGTAGCTGGCGCTGGGTGCTCGACCGTGGCCTCGTCACGCGGCGGGATGAGCAGGGTCTCCCGCTCGAAGGCAGCGGCATCCATCTCGATATCCACCAGCATAAATCCTCACAAATAGCGCTGGCCGACAGTGAGTTACGCCATCGCTCCATACTCTTGGCCCTGCCCGACCTCATCGTCATTAACGATACTGATGGCAAGTTTACCGATGTGCATGCGGCCAGCCTGAAAGACTGGGGCTTTCCACCAGAACACCCGGTGGGCTTGAATATTACGCAGGTGCTGCCACCTGAATTGGCCTCCGCTTTTTTGCGGGCCCAGCAAAAGGTGCTCGCCCAGCAAAGCATGCTGCAAGGTGAATACCGCGTGCTCGACCCCAAGCTGGGCCCGCGGTTTCGGGAGTTCCGCATGGTGCCGCACGGGCCACAACAAACGCTCACCATGATTCGCGACGTCACCCAACGGCAGACGGAGCAGCAGGCCCATTTGCAGGTCGTCAAGCAGCTTCAGCAAGCACAAAAAATGGATGCCCTCGGCCAGCTCACCGGCGGGGTCGCACACGATTTTAATAATATTCTGGCCAGTATTTTGGGCTACGCCTGGTTGGGCTTACAGCAAACGAACGAAGCCACCAACCCTAAAATGGTGGAGTACCTTGAGGTAATCAGTGCCGCCGGCGAGCGTGGTCGCGATCTCGTGCAAAAAATGCTGGCCTTTAGCCGCCGCTCAAGTGACCAGCCGACCGTCGCACAAGATCCTATCCCGGCCCTCAAAGACGCCTTTCAAATTCTAAAGTCCCTGATTCCCTCCAGCATCTCACTGTCGTTAGAAGTGCCCGACACTTGTCCCGCCCTGGCGATCGATCCCACGGAACTGCATCAGGCCGTGGTTAACATGGTGCTCAATAGTCGCGATGCCATGCAGGGGAGCGGCGAGATTGCAATTGTTCTGCACCCACTTGCGCCATATGGACAAGCTTGCGCGAGCTGCCATCGCACGACCGCAGACAGCTATATCGCCATCAGTGTCCGGGACAACGGGAGTGGCATGAGTAGCGCGCTGCTGGACCGCATTTTTGATCCTTTTTTTACGACCAAACCGGTCGGCTCGGGCACCGGCATCGGACTGGCCGTGGTGGAAGGTATTGTTCATCGTCTGGGCGGGCACATTCTGGTGGAGACCGCGGAGAACCGCGGCACCGAGATCCGGTTGTTGTTCCCCGCCGCGCCAACTGCTGAGCGTGGATTTACGGAGAGCTTGGCATCACCCACCGAAAAAAATTGGCGCGTCGACAATGCCCACCACCATCTCATGGTGGTGGACGATGAAATTTGGATCGGCACTTTTTTGCGCGAGTTCCTCCGCGAGGAGGGGTACTCCGTGAGTGTTTTCACCGACAGCCGCGCAGCACTTGCGGCCATTGAGGCAGCACCCCATGACTATACGGCGGTCATCACCGACCTCACCATGCCGCACATGAGCGGCCTGGAGCTTGCCGCAGAGATTCACCTTCGCCGTCCGGACATCCCCATTGTGTTGTGCACTGGGGCCGATGAAATCACCAACGCCGAAGGGGCGCGCGAGGTGGGCATCTTCAGCATTCTCCCCAAGCCCATCCCGGTCGTAGAACTACGCGCTTTGCTGGGTGAAATTCTGACGGAAACAGGCAACGCTCGCACTGCAAAACCTAGCGACCTTGGCGGGTTAACTTCACTTTAAACGCCGAACTTCAAACGCCGAACTTCACACGACCTTAAGGCGCATTCGGCGCTGAGGACAGCGCCGCGGTCACGGTTTAACGGGTGGCCGGCGCGCCGTGTGCTGCGCGTGCCAAACGGTCGTGGATACCGCGCCAAGCCCCGCTTGCAGGCGGCATTTCAACCATAATCTGCACACACCCAGCGGCGTCTAACGCGCGCAGACTGGCATAGAGAACCCGGGCGTAGGCGCTCGCGGTGGCTGGCGCCACCAGCCCCACGGCTTGCGGCGCAGTAATTTGTGCCAGCGTGGCGGCTCTGGCAAATAGCGCGGGACGGGCGTGACGCGCCAGCAAATCGGCGGCGCGCTCAATACACTCGGCTGCCACACACAACACCAACGGCGTGCGCGGCGCATAGTGCGCCGGCAGCGCCCCCGAAACGCGCGGCGAATGCGCGTCAGCCGCACCCAGCGCACCACCGAGAATCCGGGCAATCTGCGCCGCAGATAGCATGCCGGGGCGCAATACGCGCGGGGTGACGCCCACGACGTCGACGATGGTGGATTCAATACCCACCGCGCACGCCCCGCCATCCAACACTATCTCGAGCGCCGAGCCAAACTCGGCGTGCACGTGCGCGGCCTGCGTCGGACTGATCCGCCCAAAGCGATTAGCCGAGGGGGCCACCAGTCCGTAAATTCCGCGCGCCGCACAAGCGGCCAGCAACGCCTGCGCCAAGGGGTGCGCGGGGCAGCGAACCGCCACGGTATTTTGGCCGCCGGTCACCGCGTCCAGCACATGCTCGGCACGCGGCAGCACCAGGGTGAGCGGACCGGGCCAACAGGCTGCCGCCAAGGCGCGTGCCGCCGGGGGGATCTCACGCACCCAATAGGCCAGCCCCGCCGGGGTGGCAATATGGACAATCACCGGGTGATCCGCAGGCCGACCTTTGGTGGCATACAGGCGCGCGATGGCGGTAGGGTTTGCTGCATCAGCGCCCAAGCCATAAACGGTCTCGGTAGGGAACGCCACGAGTTCGCCGCGCACCAAGGCCGCAACGGCCGCTTCAATCAGTACCGCGGGGTCTTGCATGTCAGGGCAAGACACGGTGGACGTTGGGGCAGTCCAGCGGATCCCGGCGCGCGCGGGGCAGGTGGGTACTCACGCCGCACGCGGCGATTTGCGCGCTGGCCGCTACGCCGCGCCGCGGTGAATAAAGAATGTGGGTTGCCATCATTAAGCCGGCATCCTACGCGATGCAGCACCGGGGATGCGCGGCAACCTTTGCAAACACAACCAACCCCCGTTTTAGGGGCGAGCGCAGTAGACTAGGCGCTACTCAATCAGTGGACACTCCCATGCACAAAGTGCTCAGCCTCGCGATCCTGGCGACCGTTTTTCTGACCCTGTCTAATGCGTGGGCCGAGGACGAAGAAAAGGATGACGCCCTACAGGATGGTCGCCCCGTGGTCCACACCAGCTCGCCCCAAGATGTCTATGAAGCCAAGCTCAGCATGTTGGAGTCGCGCGTGGAAGCCAAGCGCAATTACTGTAAGGCCACCGGCGCGAAAGGTTTGGACTACTGCTCCAAAGAAGCCGACCAAATGGAACGTGAGGGCGAGTCTCGGCTCAAGGCAGAACTCAAAGCGGCGCTAGCGAAACAGCCAGCGCCCTAAACGGCTGACGTTAAGCGGCGCTGAGGATGGCCGCGAAAACCGCGGCATCCACATTGCCGCCGCTCAGCACCACGCCCACCGGCTGGTCACCGTACCGGCCCCCCTCCAGCAGCAAGCCGGCGAGACCCGCCGCGCCGGCACCTTCGGCGAGATTATGCGTGTCCGTGTAATAGGCCCGCATGGCATGAGTGATGTCGGTTTCGCTCACTTGGACGATGCGCGCCGCACCGGCCCGCAGAATGGCCAAGGCCGCCGGTGCGGGCGTGCGGCACGCCAGACCATCCGCCAGCGTCTCGGCGCGCGGCGTACACACCACCTCGCCGGCGCTAAAAGACAGGGCATAGGAGGGCGCGCCGGCCGCCACCACCCCCACAATGTCGGTCGTTAATCCCAAGGCATCGCGCGCGGCAATCAGGCCGCAGGCACCCGACCCCATTCCAACGCCAACGTAAACCGCCGCCAAGGGTGGCGCGTGACGAAAAAATTCCAGTCCATAAGTGGCGACCCCACAGACTAAGTCACGCTCAAAGGGTGAGACCATCGTCAGGCCCTGCGTGCGGGCGAGTTCACTGGCGACCTGGCGGGCGTCCTCAAAATCGCTGCCCGCCTCGATGAGTTGCGCCCCTAACGCGCGCATCGCCGCGTTCTTTTCAAGACTGTTTCCGTGGGGCACCACGATCGTCACCGGGCAATCGAAAACCCGCCCTGCTAACGCCAGACTCTGCCCATGATTACCCCGCGTCGCGCTCACCAAGCCCTCGCTGGCGCCCCCCGCTGCCCGTAAGCAATGTAAATAATAAAGTCCACCGCGCACTTTAAAGGCACCGATAGGCGTGTGATTCTCGTGTTTGACCCAGACCTCCCGGCCCGCGCGGGCAGCGAGTAACGGCCAAGCATATTGGGGGGTTGGCGGGCAGTAAGGCCGAATGACCTCGGCCGCGGCTTCTATTTCCAGAAGCGTGGGTAAGTGCATAACAGCTCCCTAGTCACCGCGGTGTTCGAGCGTGTGATACAGCGCCAGATATTCCCCAGCGCTGCGATCCCAAGAAAAATCTTCGGCCATCCCCGCCAATTGCAGTGTTCGCCAGCGCTGGGGCTCGCGCCACACGGCGGCGGCGCGGCGCAGTGCCGCCAGCAGCGCCGCTGGACTGGCCTCCTCAAACAAAAAGCCGGTCTGGCCATCGCGCACGCTGTCGTGCAGCCCCCCGGTGCGGCGAACTATCGGTAGCGCGCCATAGCGTTGACTATAGAGTTGGGACAACCCACAGGGTTCAAAGCGCGAGGGCATCAGCACCGCGTCAGCCCCGGCAAAAATCTGATGCGCAAGCGCGGTGTCATAGCCGAAACGGGCCCCGACGGCCTGTGGATAGCGCGCGGCGAGCGTGCTCACAGCCGCTTCGAGCGCCGGCTCGCCGCTGCCCAATATCACGCATTGGAAACCTTCTCCCACCAGCGCCGGCAAAACCGCTAGCAGCAAATCGATACCCTTTTGATCCGTCAACCGGCTCACCATGCCCAACAGCAGCGCATCCGGTCCCTCGGCCAAGCCGAAACACGCTTGCAGCGCCGCTTTATTGGGTGCGCGAGCCGCCAACTCGGCGGCGCTGAAATTTGCCACCAGCAAGGGATCGGTCGCCGGGTTCCAGCTGTCGGTGTCGATGCCATTGAGAATACCGCTCAGCGCATTCGCCCGATGACGCAACAAACCATCCAAACCCTGTCCCAACGCAGGCGTGAGGATCTCCTGCGCGTAAGTGGGGCTAACGGTGGTCAAACGTTCGGCAAACGCTAAGCCACCTTTTAGGAATGAACAGCTGCCGTGAAATTCTAAATGCTCGTAATGCCACCATGCCGGCGGCAATTGCAGTTGCTCGAAAGTCTCGCGATCGCAGAGCCCGGCGAACGCGAGATTGTGGAGGGTAAACACGCTGGGCGGCGCCTGCGGGCGGGTGGACAGCAACGCAGGCACCAGACCCGTCGGCCAGTCGTTGCAATGGACGACATCTGGCCGCCACGCCGGATCTTCGGCGAGCTCCACCACGGCGCGCGCAAAGCAGGCAAAGCGGTGAGGATTATCGTGCCACTCCCGTCCCGCGGCATCCGCATACGGACCACCGGGCCGATCGAAAAAAACGGGCGCGTCGACCAGCCACAAGTCGAGTCTGGGGGCGAGCGGCAGACGCAAGATGGCACACTCGCTGGGCTGACCCGGTAAGGGCAGCGTGCGGTAGACCGGGAGATTGGGATAGGCGGCCTTGATGGCGCGATAAGCTGGCAGCACCAGCCGTACCTCGCACCCACGTTGCGCAAGGCTTTTGGGCAAACTGCCGCAAACCTCACCTAGCCCGCCAGTGTGGGCGAAGGGTGAGGCTTCGCTGGCGACAAAAAGAACCCGTTTCATGGTCGCAGAATACTCAAAAATTGCGTCGCACCGGCTGCCAGCCAGCCGCCCCTTGCGTAGACTGTGGGATAAGTCACTCGCGCGGCGTAGCCCGAGTGGCTCGAAGGATGCGAGAACCGACGGCGTCGACCCCGAGATTAAAGACCATGCAGCACCAGCCCCCCACCTGCTTTCAGTTTGAAATTCAGCCCGTCATCCCAAGCTCGCTGGCGCGTTTGACCACACTGGCAGAAGACCTTTCCTACACTTGGGACCGGCGTATTCAGGATCTGTTCGCGAACTTAGACCGCGAACTCTGGAACGCCTGTGGTCACAACCCCAAAATGTTTTTGCGCCGCGTGTCGCCCGAGCGGCTCGCCGTCGCGGCGACCAACCCGGTGTATTTGCAAGATTACGAAGCCGTACTGTCGGCGTACGGCAGCTATTTGCACAAGCCCCGCGACGCACGGGTGCTCAAGCAATTAGATCCCGAGCACGATCTGGTGGCGTATTTCTGCGCCGAATATGGCCTGCACGAAAGTCTGCCGCTGTATGCCGGCGGCTTGGGTGTGCTGGCTGGCGACCATTGTAAGGCGGCCAGCGATCTGCGGCTGCCGTTTGTGGCCGTGGGTTTGTTTTATCGCGCCGGTTATTTGCGCCAGGAAATTGATGCGGAAGGTCGGCAGCACATGCAGTATCTGCCGGTGCAGAGTCAAGATCTGGCCTTTACCGAGGCGCAGGATCCCGCTGGCGCCCCACTGCGCCTGCACGTGGATCTGCTAGGCCGAGATGTCGCCATCCGCGCCTGGGTAGGCACACTCGGCGAACTGCAGATCATTCTCCTCGACACCGACTTGGACACCAATTCCGCAGATGACCGCCACATCACCCATGAACTCTATGGGGGCGAGGCGGAAATGCGCATTGCCCAAGAAATTGTGTTGGGCATAGGCGGCGTACGCGCCTTAAACGCACTGGGCCTCGCCCCCAGCGTCTGGCACATCAATGAGGGGCACGCCGCGTTTATGGTGTTGGAGCGGGTGCGCGAATTGCTCAGAACCGGGCTCGATTTTGACAGCGCGTTGGAGGTCGTCGCCGCCGCCACGGTATTCACCACCCACACGCCCGTACCGGCCGGCCACGATGTTTTCTCACACGACCTCATGCGGCGCTATTTTCCTAAGCTCATCGAAGATTTAGGCGTCGGTGAACAAGGCGTCTTCGCACTGGGCGAAACCCCTCTCAATGCTGGGGGCTTCAACCAGACCTCATTGGCCATCCGTGGTTCGCGCTTCCACAATGGGGTGAGCGCCGTTCACGGCACCGTGGCCTCGCGCAACGAATGCTTTATCTGGCCGGAAATCAGCCCATCGGAGAACCCCATCTCCCATGTGACCAACGGCGTCCATACCCACACTTTTCTGGCCGCTTCGTGGATGAATCTGTTCGACCTGCGCTTTGGTCGTCAGTGGCGCAACGAACTGTGCAATACGGCGTATTGGCAGCGTATCGAGGAACTCCCCGACCACACTTGGTGGAGCGTACGGCAGCTGCTGAAACTCGATTTAATGGAACACCTCCGCGAGCGGCTAACCCGCCAGTACACGCGTTATGGGCTCGCCCCAGCCAATATCGCGCAGCGCTTGCGGCGGCTGTCGCCCACGCACGATCCCCTGTTGGTGGGTTTTGCACGGCGCTTCGCCACCTACAAACGCGCCACGTTGTTGCTGACCGATCCCGATCGCCTGGCGCGCCTGCTCGACGACGAAGAGCGCCCAGTCATTCTGCTGTTTGCAGGCAAAGCGCATCCGCGCGATACCGGCGGTCAGGACCTCATCCGCGCACTCCACGAATTCTCCCTCCAGCCGCGTTTCAGCGGCCGCTTATTTCTGATTGAAAACTACGACATCGCGCTCGCACGGCACTTGGTGACCGGGGTGGATATCTGGCTCAACAACCCGGAATACCCGCTGGAAGCCAGTGGCACCTCGGGCATGAAAGCAGCCATGAACGGGGCCGTGCATCTGTCTATTCTGGATGGCTGGTGGGCCGAAGGTTACACCGGCGATAACGGCTACGGCATTGCGCCGATGGGTCACCAACTACCCGAACACGAGCGCAATCGGCTGGAGGCCGAGGAAATTTGTCGGGTGCTATTTGAGGTCGCCAAGCCCAGCTATTTCGATCGCGGCTGGCGCGGTCATTCAGAGTCTTGGGTGCGGCTGGCCAAAGCCTCGCAACGCACCGTGCTACCGCGTTTCAACGCCGAGCGCCAAGTGCTGCAGTACACCGAGAATTTTTATGCGCCGGCAGCACGTCACGCACGTTCGCTAGTGGCCAATGACTACGCTCAGGCACGGGCACTCGCCGCCTGGAAACAGCGCATCCGCGCGGCTTGGCCTGAGGTCACCTTACGTCTGGTCGAGGGGCCGCCGGCCGCCCTCTCTACCGGCGGCTCGTTTCGGTTAACGGTGGCGGTTGGCTTGGCGCAACTCCAGCCCGAGGACATCACGCTGGAATGTCAGCTCGGCAGCATGGGGGCCGACGGCGAATTTACGGCGCTGGAAACCCACCCTCTTGCGCCCCTTGATGGCGAAGCAACGCCAGAAATGATCTATGCACTGACCCTGCAGCCGCGGCTATCGGGACTGGCAGCGCTGCGTTTGCGCGCATTCCCCGCCCATTCAGGGCTTGCGCATCGCTTCGAAATGGGCTGCATGCGCTGGTTATGAGCCCCGAGCGTCAGCGCACCAAATGCCGTGCTTGACCGAGCGATTCGGGGGTGACTAGCACCACCCCTTCGGGGCTGACGTGGAAACGCCGTTCATCGTCCTTGGGATCAAAACCGATGATGGTATCGGCGCCGAGGTCACAACCGCGGTCGAGCACCGCCCGGCGGATGCGACAACCCTTCGCAATCCGGACGTTGGGCAATACCACACAGCCGTGGAGTTCGCTGCCGAGCTCAACCCGCACGTTCGAAAACAGCAGCGATTGCACCACCTGAGCCCCAGAAATAATGCAGCCTCCCGACACCATCGAGTCCACCGCGTGGCCCCGCCGACCATCGTCGTTGAACACGAACTTCGCCGGCGGAACCTGCTCTTGGAAAGTCCAGATAGGCCAGTTGCGGTCGTAGAGATCCAGCGGCGGGGTGACCGCCAATAACTCCATGTTGGCGCGGTAATAGGCATCCACGGTGCCAACATCCCGCCAGTAAGCCGCACCGTCGTCGGCGGGATTGCGGAAAGGATAGGCAACCACGCGATGCGGGCCGATCACCGCTGGAATGATGTCTTTGCCAAAATCGTGGCTAGAGCCTGGGGTATCGCGATCCTTAATCAGTTGCTCGTAGAGAAACTGCGTGTTGAAAATATAAATACCCATGGACGCCAGTGCCAAGTCACTGCGTCCAGGCAGGGTTTGGGGCGTCGAGGGCTTTTCGGCGAATTCGCGGATGCGGTAAGTCTCATCGATGCTCATCACCCCAAAGGCAGAGGCTTCCGCCACGGGCACTTCAATGCAGCCGATGGTCATATCAGCCTTTTGTTCGTAGTGGAAAGCGATCATCTGACCGTAGTCCATTTTGTAGAGGTGATCGCCGGCCAATAGCAGCACATAGGTCGGGGCGTGGGCCCGCAGGATGTCGATATTTTGGTAAACCGCGTCCGCCGTGCCCGCATACCACTCGTTGTCGATGCGCTGCGAGGCGGGGAGAATTTCAACGAATTCATCCAGCTCGCTACGCAAAAACCCCCAGCCGCGGGACAGGTGACGCAACAGCGAATGCGCTTTGTACTGCGTTAGCACACCGATACGGCGCACGCCTGAATTGACGCAGTTGGACAGTGGAAAATCGATAATTCGAAATTTGCCACCAAAGGGTACCGCCGGCTTGGCGCGCCAGCGGGTCAGCCCTTGTAGGCGATCGCCACGCCCGCCGGCCAGAATGAGCGCAAGTGTTTCGCGCGTGAGGCGGCTGACGTAACGCTTGTCGGCTGGCATGTCTGTGCGATTCATCGGCGACTCCTCGAGCACCGCCCGCCCGCAGAACGCCGCGGAGGTCGACGCAACTAATGAGACCGCATTATTGCCTGAGCTATGGCGCGTAGCCTAAGAGAAAAAAGAAACAGTCAGCGGGCTGGAGAGGTAATTTTTCAACAATCGGCTTGCGTGATGGGTTGCGTACCGAAAACCGCTCTCAGGCGGCTCGCTGCAGCACACTCTCCACCGCAGTGTCGAGGGTGGCAACTGGGGTTGCTGCGTAGGCATGGCTGCCGTTGGGCGCGCGCCGTTGGTTAGCTTTCGGGCCCAGCAGCACGATGGCGACGAGTTGCACCATGCGCGCGCTGGCGAAGGCCGCCAGTGTCAGCGTGAAACAGATGCCAAAGGCCTGTAGCGCGTGTGCCTCTGCCAACACGCCAAAGGTCGACCAACTCTCGCTCAGCGCCAGCGCGCTACCGAGCAGGGCGAGGCCGCCAAGGCTATCGAGTGTCGCTGTAAGGGTTCTTTGTAATTTCATTGTGGGTACTTCCGCAATAAAGGTGACCAAAAGTTTTAGCGTGGTTCCTCGTGGGGTCGGAACCGCACCGCTTGTGGTATGCATCCTAGAGGGTCGAAGTAAACAAACTGTGACGTGATTCACGAAAACGGAAGCCCAAACGAGAATTGACAATTGTTCACAAATTTTTTGGGCAAAGACGGACGAATTTCGCGCCAAGGGCGTCGTTCCCCCACGGCGAGCCGCTGATAGCTAGCCAAACTCGTCCACCGCGCGATGTTTCAGACCGCCGAAATGCCCCAAGACGCTGCACAGACCACGCAACGCGCCGACTGTGTGCCGGAGGGTCTAGCGAGCGAACCAGCACCGCCCGATGCATCGACCCAGCAGTGGCGAACTCGGCGCAAAGCCTCACGGCTCGCCTCACCGCAACGAGGCTAGGTCTCGCGCCCCAAAGGGCGCGGTGCGGCTTGCGTGCGGGAGGCGTTGATATCGAAGGGGGCAGCAGGTGGGGTCCGACAAAGGCACGCGGCATCCCAGCGGCGATGGACGCAGGCGACAAAAAATCTGTGTGTAGGGGGTTTCGCGCTAGTTCTCGTGCGGCCGGGCGCGCCGCTTAACGCTGCGCGTCCCAAAGTGGCCAAGTCTCAGCCTAACCGAGGCGCCTCAGCGCCCCCGCCCGAGACGGGAGGTTCAACCTTGGCGTCGCCGTTCCTCGCGCTCGCGCCGCTTTGCACGGTCTTGGTCGAGTCGATTGAGCTCTCTTTCCAGCTCCTCCAGGCGGGCATCCAGACGCAGGCGCTGATAGTGGGTCAAGCCGGGCACCACCTGCCCCAAGCGCAGTTGCTCCGCGGACAGTTCAATCTCACCCAACGCGCGGTAGTACTCAGCGAGGTCGTAATGGGAGTTCGCCTTTTCGCCCAGCAACAGCTCCGCCTCCGCCAGTAACTTATAGAACCGGGGTTCACGCTGCTCCGCGCTACCAAAGCCACGCAAGAGTTCTTTGGCCGCCGCCCCGTTGCGGGTGTGGTTCAGGAGCGCAACGTAGCTGTAGGCGGCGGCCCGGCTCGTGGGATCCAGCTTGTGCAACTGACGGTAGAGATCTAAGGCCAGCAAGCGATTGCCCGCGCGTTCCTCAATGCGTGCCTGGGCCATCCGGAAGGCCGTCAGATTGGGGTTGTCACGCAGCAGTCCAGCCAATTCGCGGCGCGCACGGACAAATTCACTGCCCTCGGTCAGCGCCAGCACATAACCGTAACGCACCACGGCTTCGTTGGTGTAATTTTTATCGCGTAACACCGCTTCGTAGTAATTTCTGGCCTGCGCCGGGTCGGACATGCTCATCACATTGAGCTTCTGCCAGATGAGCAGAAAATCGTAGCTGTCCTCACGCACCACTTTGGAAGGCAGGCGTTCAGCGCGTTCGCGCGCTTCGGCAATACGGTTAACGGTGACCGGATGAGTACGGAGAAACTCCGGGATCATGCGGGGGTCGGAGTAGCGGTTAGCGAGTTGCAGACGCTCAAAAAAATCGGCCATCGACAGCGTGCGAAAACCCGACTTGCTTAACAGCTCGATGCCGATACGGTCGGCCTCTTTCTCGTTGGCCCGCGTGAAATCGATTTGATACTGCTGTTGGGCTGCGGCCACCCCGGCAATGGCACCCAAACCGACTTGTGGTGCGACGGCCGCCAAGGCGATGGCGCCGATGAACGCGGCCATCGTCGGGATGCTCATGTTTTTGGCCGCCTCGATCATCCGCGCGCCATGCCGTTGGGTGAGATGAGAAATCTCATGGGCTAACACGGAAGCGACTTCGCTTTCGCTTTTCGAACCCAAAATCAGCCCAGAATGCATCCCGATGTACCCGCCCGGCACGGCGAAGGCGTTGACCACATCGCTTTGAATCACAAAAAAATGAAAATCGCCGTAGTAGTGGCTCTGGTCACCCAGCTCCTTACCGAGCTTCTGGATGTAATCTTCTACTTCTTCATCGGTGATGATCGGCGCATAACGCCGAATTTGGCGCATGGTCGCCAAACCCAGTTGGACTTCTTGCTCGGGCGAAATAACCGCGCCGGCTGAATCGCCAAAATCGGGCAGGTCTTCTAGCTCACCCGTTTGTGCGGCCGCAGCGGCGCAGGTAAGACCGAGCAGCGCACCACAGGCCCAGCCGCGCCACCTCCGGCGAGGAACCTGAACAATAGGGGAATGGCATAACCTCATAGATGGCCCGATTCTAACAGGGGGATTTGGCGACTCGCGAGCGATACGCGCAGTGAACGTCATTGACTGCGACCGCGCGCCGAGCGTTCGGTTCACCAAGCGCCCTTTCCGAGAGCTTCGCGTGAGACTTAAGATAGCCACCGATTTAAACATTCCAGTGGGGCATGCCCATGAGCAGCAAGAACGCTTTTTACGCCCAATCGGGTGGGGTGACCGCGGTCATCAACGCCTCCGCCTGTGGGTTAATCGAAACCGCACGCCAGCACCCGCAGCAGATCGGCCGTGTATTGGCCGGTCGCAATGGCATTATTGGGGCGCTCACCGAGGACCTCATCGATACCAGCCTCGAGTCATCGGAGGCGATCGCAGCCCTACGCTACACCCCTGCGGGCGCTTTTGGCTCGTGTCGTTACAAGCTCAAAAGCCTCGAAGACAACCGTGCCGAATACGCCCGCCTCATCGAGGTCTTTCGCGCCCACGATATCGGCTATTTCTTTTATAACGGTGGCGGAGATTCCGCCGACACCTGCCTAAAAGTCTCGCAAATCTCCGCCACCCTGGGCTACCCCGTCCAGGCGATTCACGTACCGAAAACCGTGGACAACGACCTGCCATTCACCGATGTCTGCCCCGGCTTTGGCTCAGTCGCTAAATACGTCGCCGTGTCGGTACGCGAGGCCAGCTTTGATGTTGCCTCCATGGCTAAAACATCGACCAAAGTCTTCGTGATGGAAGTCATGGGCCGCCATGCGGGTTGGATTGCCGCCGCGGGTGGGCTGGCCAGTGACGCTGGTTGCCCCCTACCCCTCATCATCCTGTTCCCGGAACTACCCTTTGAACCGGCACGCTTCCTAGCCCGCGTCGACGAACTCGTGAACACCCACGGCTATTGTTCGGTCGTGGTATCCGAGGGCGTGAAAAACGCCGACGGCCAGTTTTTGGCGGATCAAGGGCTGCGCGATGCCTTTGGGCATGCCCAACTGGGCGGTGTTGCACCCGTCATCGCCAACTTGATTCGCGCCGAGCTGAAGCTCAAATATCACTGGGCAGTGGCTGATTATCTGCAGCGCGCCGCGCGCCATATCGCCTCTAAAACCGACGTCGACCAAGCCTATGCACTGGGCCGGGCGGCGGTTGAGCTGGCGTTAGCGGGGCGTCATTCGGTGATGCCGATTATTGTGCGGCACACGGATGAGCCCTACACCTGGAGCATTGGCGAGGCCGCCTTAGCGGACGTCGCAAATCAGGAGCGCAAGCTGCCCCGGGAGTTCATCAGCGCGGATGGATTTGGCATTTCTGAGGCCGGGCGTCGTTACCTGTTACCGCTCATTCAGGGCGAAGACTACCCGCCTTATCGCGAGGGTCTACCCGCTTATGTGCAGCTGCGTAACCTCGGCGTGCCCCGCCGAGCGGCGACAACGTTTGCACTGAGGTAGCGAGCCAGTAGAATCCCCCCCGTTAGCGGCGCCCCGCCGACGGTCGTTCACCCTAGAGCGGCTGTCTGGCGTGCGTGCGGCATCTCAAAAAGCTCGAAGACGGCCCATGGCTAGGGCGTCCGTCAGCCATCGCCGGCAATGCCGGCATTCAACATCAAGAGGGGAAATTAATAATGTCGGTGCATCTCATCATTGCATTGGGCTGCGCGCTCTTCGCAATTGCCTATGGGCTATGGTCTCGCAGCTGGATTCTTAGCCAGCCGCAAGGCAACGAGCGCATGCGTGAAATTGCTGCGGCGATTCAGCAAGGGGCTTCGGCCTATCTCAATCGCCAATACCGGACCATCGCCATCGTTGGCGTCATTCTGACCGCCATCATCGCTAAGTTTCTCGACCTCAACACGGCGATTGGCTTTGTGATCGGCGCGGTACTGTCGGGCGCGGCGGGCTTCATCGGGATGAATATCTCAGTGCGGGCCAATTTGCGCACGGCCGAAGCGGCTCGTAACGGCCTCAACGCCGCCCTGCAGGTTGCCTTTCGCGGTGGCGCCATCACCGGCATGCTGGTGGTCGGCCTAGGGCTGCTCGGCGTCGCCGGTTACTACGCCTACCTCACCTCCATCACGCCCGCCGGCGAATCGGTGAACTTGCACCCGCTGGTAGGACTGGCGTTCGGTAGTTCGTTAATTTCGATTTTCGCCCGTCTGGGTGGTGGTATTTTCACGAAAGGTGCGGACGTTGGCGCCGACCTCGTGGGTAAAGTCGAAGCCGGCATTCCTGAGGATGACCCGCGTAACCCAGCCGTTATCGCCGACAACGTGGGTGACAACGTAGGCGACTGCGCCGGCATGGCCGCCGACCTGTTCGAAACCTACGCAGTGACCATCATCGCCACCATGCTCTTGGCCGACTTGGTGATGAAAAACGTGGGCGTGAATGCGGTGCTCTATCCGTTGGTGCTGGGCGGGGTGTCCATCATTGCTTCGGTGATCGGTTCGATGTTCGTGAAAGCCTACGATGGCGGCAAAATCATGAACGCCCTGTACCGTGGCCTCATCGTGGCGGGCGTGCTCGCCGGGGTGGCTTTCTATCCGGTCACCAACTGGATGTTCGGTGGTATTGAAGGCGTTTCGGTCATGAACATCTTTGGCTGTGCGCTCGTGGGCTTAGGCCTCACGGCAGCCTTGGTGTGGATCACCGAGTACTACACTGGCACAGAATTCAAGCCGGTACAGTACGTGGCCGCCGCCTCAGAAACGGGGCACGCCACCAATATCATTGCCGGCATCGCGGTGTCGATGAAATCTACCGCTTGGCCCGTGCTGTTCGTGTGTGTCGCCATCTGGGCGTCCTACACCTTGAGCGGCCTGTTTGGCATTGCGGTTGCGGCCACCTCCATGTTGTCCATGGCGGGCATCATTGTGGCCCTCGACGCTTACGGCCCGATTACCGACAACGCCGGCGGCATCGCTGAAATGGCGAAACTAGGCCCGGAAATCCGCAATATCACGGATCCGCTAGACGCCGTGGGTAACACCACCAAGGCCGTTACCAAGGGCTACGCCATTGGGTCTGCTGGCCTGGCGGCCCTCGTGCTGTTTGCTGACTTCACCCACAGCCTCGATGCGCAGGGCAAACTGGTAACCTTCGGGCTAGACCAGCCTGCGGTCATCATCGGGCTATTCGTGGGCGGTCTGATTCCCTACCTCTTCGCCGCGATGGCGATGGAGGCGGTGGGTCGCGCAGCGGGTTCGGTAGTGGTGGAAGTTCGTCGCCAATTTCGTGAAATCAAAGGGATCATGGAGGGCACGACCAAGCCGGATTACAGCCGCGCGGTCGACCTGCTCACCCAATCTGCAATTCGCGAAATGATCATCCCCTCCCTGCTGCCCGTGCTCACGCCAGTGGCACTGGCTTACATCATGCGTTTCGCGATGGGCCCTGAGGCTGCGCGGATGGCCATCGGCGGGATGTTGATGGGCACGATTGTGACCGGCCTGTTTGTCGCCATCTCCATGTGCACCGGTGGCGGGGCATGGGATAACGCCAAAAAATACATTGAGGAAGGCCACCACGGCGGCAAAGGTTCAGACGCGCACAAAGCCGCGGTAACCGGCGACACCGTTGGCGATCCCTACAAGGACACCGCCGGCCCAGCCATCAATCCGCTGATCAAAATCATGAATATCGTGGCCCTGCTGTTGGTGCCGCTGCTCTAAGCATCTCGCGCTCAGCGCAAACTTTAAAAGCCCCGCCCTGTGCGGGGCTTTTTTTTGCGTTACCCGCGCCACCGACGCCTAGGCGCGCGACGCCGAAAATGCTAGCGTCGCGCCACTCCCGCCTTGCGGCTCACCCTCCCGTTCTGATGTTCCATTGAGGCAGAAAAACCCATGACTGCGCTGTACTCTGCGATCGACCCCGGCGGCCTGCTCGAATATTCCGTCGTCTACACCGACCGTGCGATGAATCACATGTCGCGCAATTTTCAGGGGGTGATGCAAGAAGTCTCCCGCGTACTCAAGACGGTTTATCACGCCCACAGTGCGGTGGTGGTGCCGGGCAGCGGGACTTTTGGGATGGAGGCCGTGGCGCGCCAGTTCGCCACCGGACGCCGCTGTCTCGTGATCCGCAATGGCTGGTTCAGCTATCGCTGGACGCAGATTTTTGAAATGGGAAATATCCCTGCAGACTGCACTGTGCTCAAGGCCCGGCAGGTCGGTGCCGGTGGGACACGCGCGCCGTTCGCCCCGCCTCCGATCGAGGAAGTAGTGGCCGCCATCCACGCGCACAAACCTGAAATCGTCTGCGCACCGCACGTGGAAACCTCGGCCGGTATGTTGCTGCCGCCCGACTATCTACAGGCAGTGGGCACCGCCGTACGCGAAGTGGGCGGTTTGTTTGTGTTGGATTGCATCGCCTCCGGCGCGCTGTGGGTCGACATGGAGGCGTGCGCCGTAGATGTCCTCATCAGCGCGCCGCAAAAAGGCTGGAGCAGCACACCCTGCGCAGGACTCGTGATGTTGAGCGAGCGCGCCCGCACCCGCATCGACGCCACCACCAGCACCAGTTACGCCGGCGATCTCCGCAAATGGCTGACCATCATGGAAACCTACGAGAACGGCGGCCACGCCTATCACGCCACCCTGCCCACCGATGGGCTACGGCAGTTAGTGACGGCCATGCACGAGGCCGAGGTTTATGGTTTTGAGCGTTTAAAGGCCCAGCAGCTCGCACTTGGCGAGCGGGTGCGGGCACTGCTCGAGAGCCAAGGCTACGCCAGCGTGGCGGCCCCGGGCTTTCAAGCACCCTGCGTGGTGGTGAGCTACACCGCGGATCCAGACATCCACAATGGCAAAAAATTCATGGCCACGGGGCTGCAAATCGCCGCCGGGGTGCCGCTGCAAATTGACGAGCCGGCCGATTTTCGCAGTTTTAGGATTGGTCTCTTTGGTCTCGACAAGCTGCAGAATGTGGAGCGCACGCTCGCCAGCTTGGCCGACTCGCTGCGCCAGCTAGCTTGAACGAAGTGACGTCGCGCGCTCGCGCGCGAGCACTTTTTTGAGGGCCGCTGGCGGCGAGCGAGACCACCGCCAACGGCACGCGCCCCGGTCAGCGAAATGCTGGCATCACGTACTCCGCAAAATCTCGCAGCACTTTGCGCTCGCAGTCCATCGGTGGCCACAGGTCGAGTTCTTTGATGCCGCCGGCTTCTAGGCGTTGGATGTGTTCGATGAGTTCGTCGGGCTCACCGACCAGTGCGCTGGCTTGGATGGCAGCTGGCGTGATAAAGCGCCGTTCGGCCGGGTTCAAATACACCAGATGGCCATCATGAATCTGCCGGAAACGCGCGTTTTCCGGCAGGCTCATGGCCTGCACATGGGCGAGGTATTCGGGCCAAATTCCCTGAAAATGCGGTGGAATGATGGCATCGTTACAGCCGTTGTCTTTCCAGACCTCGTAGAAAAAGTGCAACTCGCAGGCAACCCAACTGCCGGTTTCATCGATGATGCGCTCGTCACTCAGGCGGTCGCCAGGCCGCAGCACACAGCTGGTGGCGATGAACGCCGTGTGGAAATCGGGCGGTAGTGTGCGGCCCGCTTTGGCCGCTCCGCGCTCAATCGCCGCGAGCTTGGGTTCGACGACGTCCGGCTCGCCGCCAACCGTGATCCAGCCATCGCCAAAAGCGCCGGTGGCTTCTAGGGCTTTCGGCCCGTTGGCCGCCACGTAGATGGGGATCCGGTTGTCCAAATCGATGAAGCGCCGCTCGCGGTGCAAAAACTGAATTTCGCGCGTTTCGCCGTGATAGGTGTAATCCACGGCCTCGCCGTCCAGCAGCGCCCGCACTACGCGCAGATATTCGCGAAATTCCCCAACCCGCATCGGGTCTTGGCCCATCACCCGCATCGCCGTATGCCCAGTGCCCAGCCCCAGGAATACCCGTCCCGGCGCCAGCGCGTTGATGCTGGCGATGGAATGCGCGGTCACCGGTGCGATGCGCGTGCCGGTGATAGACACCCCCGTACCAATCGCGATGCGCCGGGTGTGATGTGCCGCGAGCGCCATGGTGGCGTAGCAATCTGACCAGAGCATCTGGGAATCGCCCACCCATGCCCGGTCGTAGCCGAGCTCTTCTGCGTAGCGAATGATGTCCCAGTTGTTGATGTGTGTGCTGACGCCGATGCCAAATTGCATAAAACCCCCGTGCCTTTTTTGTGTTTTATTGTGGGCGCGCACCGTGTTGCAAAACCCGGCAACCGGCGCGACCTCCCGCGCAGCTTGCGGGCGATTGAGGGCGCGGGCAAGCTGGCGCGCATCGCGCAGCAGCCCAGACCCCATGCCATGAGAGTGCTCTTCATTACCCGCGCCTTTCCCCCAGTGGTGGGCGGTATCGAAAACCACAACCACGCGCTGTCCGTGTGGCTGCCGCACTATGCCACCGTGAAGACGCTCGCAAATCGCCGGGGCAAACGCGCGCTGGCCTGGTTCCTACCGTTCGCCACACTCTTTGCGTTATTTGCCCGGCCACGTTATGACGTCGTGTTGCTTGGCGACGGCGTGCTGGCCATTACCGGCTGGATTATCAAGCGCCTACAACCCCGCCAAAAGGTCGTGTGCGTGGTCCACGGGCTAGATTTGATCTGGCCTGCGCGCTGGTATCAGCGCCTGTGGGTGCGGCGTTTTCTGCCGGCGCTCGATGGGCTTATCGCGGTCAGCGCACCAACCCGCCACCAAGCGTTGGCGCACGGCTTGGCGGCCGCTTCGATCACGGTGATCCCAAACGGCATCGATACCGAAACGCTGGTCGGCAGCTACGCGCGCGCAGACTTGGCCCGGTGCTTGGGTCGAGATATCGCGCACACGCAGGTGCTACTGACCGCCGGACGTCTCGCGCGGCGCAAAGGCGCGGCGTGGTTCATTCGTGAAGTGCTCCCCCAACTCGCGCCCAATACGCTGTATGTCCTCGCCGGCGCCGGCCCGGCCTTGGCCGAGATTCAGACCGCCATCCGTGATACCCAGCTCCAAGACCGAGTGCTGCTGCTGGGGCAAGTCAGTGACGCCACGCGTAACCTCCTCCTCAACACCGTGGATGTGTTCGTGCAGCCCAATATTGCGGTGCCCGGGGATATGGAAGGTTTTGGGATCGCCGTGCTCGAAGCCGCGGTTTGTGGTCGCCCGGTGGTGGCGGCGGCGTTGGAGGGTTTGCTAGACGCCATCGCACCGCAAGAAAACGGACTGCTGGTCGCCCCCGCCGTGGCCAGCCTGTGGGTCAGCACCCTCAATGAACTGCTGGCCGATCCCCAGGCTCGCCACCGCTTAGGCACGCGCGCCGCCCAATACACGCATGAGCATCACCACTGGCGCCTCATCGCCGCGCGTTACGCCGCCGCCATTGGGCCGCCAGTTAGTGCGCCGCGTGCGCAGCACACCTCAACCTAGGCCATCAGGTAACAGTGGCCGCTGCACTGCTCTGTTTATCACCCCGACAGGCGATTAAGATTGCCTCCGCGAGGCGGCAGATCTCGTGAGATAAAATTAAAAAATAACGGGCAGACAACTGATCTGCCCGACGGGGAGCGGGTGAATATGCGTGAGGAAATGGCGATAGTGTCACCTGCGGAGGTCACCCCGGCGTGGCTCACTCAGGCCCTGCAACAAAAAGGCATCGACGCGCGCGTAAGCCATCTCGACAGCGAGAACGTGGGCACCGGACAGCTCGGCGAAACGCGGCGTTTTTTTCTGCACTACCACGGCACTGTGCCACCCGAGGCACCCGCCACACTGGTGGGTAAATTTGCCTCACCCAACGAGGTGGCGCGCAAATCCGGGCGGGAAATGGGCTTTTACAAAGCCGAAGTCATGTTTTATCGCGAACTCGCGCAGCGCGCCGGCATTCGCACCCCGGCGGTGTATGTGGCAGAGCTCGATCCGGTGAGCAACGATTTCACGCTGCTGTTAGAAGATTTGGCCCCGGCCCAACAGGGTGATCAAATGCGCGGCTGCACGCTGGTCGAAGCCCGCACCGCCTTGAGCGAAGCCGCCAGACTGCACGCCTCATTCTGGAACGATACACAGCTCAGCCAGCAAGACTGGTGCTATGTGCCCACCGGGGCGCAAGGCTATTACACCACCGAACTCATCGAACAAAGCTGGGATCACGTCCAAAAAAACTACCAAGGCTGGCTGACCCCGGAGGTCATGGCGGTGTGTGCCAAGTATGTGCGCAACCATGCGTGGTGGAATCGCCCGCGCGAGTTCCCCAAATGTTTTTCTCACAACGATTTTCGACCGGACAACATGATGTTCAGCACCACCGGCGAACGGGTGGCGGTGGTGGACTGGCAGACCTGCGGCTTCCTCGGCACGGGCATGGATCTGGCGTATTTTCTCGGCGGGGCACTGTCGCGAGAAGTGCGGGTGCAGCATGAGGAGGCGCTGCTGCGCGACTATCACACCGAACTACTGGCCCGGGGGGTAGAGCACTACACCTTCGAGCACCTGATGAACGACTATCGTCACTACAGCTTTGCGGCGATTGCCGTGGCCCTGGCCGCCACGCTGATCGTCAAACGCACCGATCGTGGCGACGCCATGCTGATGCACATGACCAGTGGTGCTGCCCTGCAGGCGCTGGACACCCATGCCGTGGATTTTCTACCGGAATAAGAGGCTCGCCGATGAAACTCGCCAAACAACACCTCGATATTGGGCTTTTCACCGCAGATATCACGGCCCAACGCGCCTTCTGGGGCGAGGTGGTCGGCCTGCGGCTAGACCACGAACTGACGTTGCGAAAAGGCTGGGTACAGCATCGCTTTGATGCGCATAACTCGGTGATCAAAGTGAATCATTTTGAAGGCGCGCTGCCCAACTGGCCGGCGTCCGGCTATGTCGGGGTGACGATTGCACGCGCTGAGAAAACCCCTTGGGAGGGTCAGCACCCCGGCGGCGGCAAGGTGAAATTAGTGCCCACGGGCCACGATGGGGTGGTGGGAATCGCCATCACGGTGAGCACCCCGGAGCCCGCGCGGATGCTGGATTTTTATCTGCACGCGATGGAATTTGAGGAAGCCGGGCCGAACACCGCTCGCTGTGGCGACACCCTGTTAGTCATCGAAAAGGGGCCGGGCGGGCAGCTTTACAATGACTTCATCGCCCCCGGCTATCGCTATCTGACGATCCAGATTTTTGATGCCGATGAGGCCTGCGCCGGCATCGTGGCGCGCGGCGGGCGCATGGTACAAGCGCCCATCAGTTTGGGGACGGTCGCCCGTTACGGCTTCGTGGCCGATCCAGACGGCAACTGGTTTGAAATCTCCGCGCGGGCCTCGCTGACCGGCGTCCTCCCGCAACCCAACACCTAAGTGCCCCAGCGCGCGTCAAGCGAGCGCGTGGACCACCCCGGCGGCGTTCAATAACGAGAGCGTTTCGGCCAGCGGCAGACCCACGACATTGGAGTAACTGCCCTCGATACGCTCGATCAACGCGCCACCCAAGCCCTGAATACCGTACCCGCCGGCTTTGTCCGCCGGCTCGCCGCTCGCCCAATAGGCTGCCATTTCGCGTGGGCTCAAGCCCCTAAAGCACACACGGGTCACCACGGTGCAGGCGTAGGCGGCACCCACCGGTGGCACCACCACCACCCCCGTATACACCTCGTGCCACCCACCGGCGAGCGCGGCCAGCATGCGCAGACCCTCCGCCCGGTCACGGGGTTTACCCAGCACTTCACCACCCAGCGCCACCGTCGTATCCGCGGCCAGCACACAGGCGCCGGGTGGGGCGGCACGCTGCCCGGCCAGCGCCTTCGCGTGGGCTAAGCGCGCCACATAGTCCGGCGCCACTTCACCTAGTCGCCGCGACTCATCCACTTCACCGTCGATAATCTGAAAAGACACCCCCAGCGTGCGCAGCAGTTCGGCCCGCCGGGGCGAACGCGAGGCCAGCCAGAGTGTCGCGCCCGTCATGCGCGGTGATAAGGGTGATGATGGAGCACGGACCATGCCCGGTAGAGTTGTTCCAGCACGATGACCCGCACCAAGGCGTGCGGCAAGGTGAGTTTAGAGAGCGACCATATTTCGTGCGCCGCCGAGCGCAGTGTGGGCGCGTGGCCCTCGGCGCCGCCAATCGCCAGCACCACATCGCCACCGCGCGCGCGCCACGCGTCCAGTCGCACGGCCAATTGCGCCGTCGACCAGTCCGCGCCGCGTTCGTCCAACGCAACCAACCACGCATCGTTAGGCAGCGCCTTGAGCAAAGATTGGCCTTCGCGTTCGCGTTGCTGGTCGAGGCCAGCGGCGCCCGTTTGGGGGGTGAAATCGCGCGCGCGGATATCCAGCGAGCCGGTCAAGCGTTTGAGATATTCCGCACCGGCCTCAGTCGCCCAGGCGGGTGGCCGTCGCGCCACGCAATACAGATGCAAACGCACCGCGTTGGTTGGCGTTTAAGCTTCGGGGGGCTCAGCAGCGCGCAGGCGCTTAGGGATTTCCCACAGCTTTTCGAGCTGATAGAAGCCGCGAGTTTCTGGTTGCATGAGGTGGACGATGACATCGCCCAAATCCACCAGCACCCACTCGGAAGTTTCTTCGCCTTCGGTGCCGAGTGGCCGCACTTTGCGTTTACGCGCGGCGTCTACCACGCGATCGGCCAAGGCTTTTACCTGTCGCGAAGAGCGGCCGGTAGCAACCACCATGAAATCGGCGATGGAGGTGAGTTTACGAACGTCGAGAACTTTGACGTCCTCGGCCTTGCCGTCGTCCAGTGCTGCGGTGACGACATCTAATAATTTGCGGGGTGTTACTGCCATCCGCGGCATTGTGGTCGCCAGCGCGCCGCGACACAACCGCAACGCGCACTGATCAGCCCAGATAAAGCCGCTGATCCTCAATAAACTCGACCACCGCGGGCGGCGTGAGGGCATCCAGACACCGACCGGCCTTGCGGCGCGCCCGCAGATCGGTGGCAGAGATGGGCAACAAGGGGATAGACAGCAGGCAAACGTACCCCGCCGGCGTCGTGGTTAGCAAACCACGCTCGGTCGTGTGGGCGTCCAGCAATTCAGGGATTTGGCTGACGGTCACCCCTGGACGGGTGGCCACGATCAAATGGGCGTAATCCAGCAATTCCTGCCAACGGTGCCAGCGCGGTAAGGCATTCCAAGTGTCTGCGCCCAAAATGAAGCACAGCGGTGCGCTGGGAAACTCGTGCCGCAACGAAATGAGGGTGTCGATAGTGTAGCTGCGCCCGCCCCGGACTAACTCGCGATCGTCGACCACCAAGCCCGGCGCAACGGCCCGTGTGAGCATCGTCAAACGCTGTTCGGGCGAGGCCGTGGCGGTTGTGCGCAGGTGAGTGCTCGCAGTGGGAATGAGCCTGACTTCCGTGAGCCCCAGCGCCTCGCGCACTTCGAGGGCCAACCGTAAGTGCCCGTGATGCACCGGATCGAAAGTCCCGCCGAGAATGCCAATGGCGCCGCTCACCAACTGCGCCACACGCTCAGGTGCGCACGTGACCATCACCGATAACCACCCACTTTTGCGAGGTCAGGCCTTCTAGGCCCACCGGGCCGCGCGCGTGGAATTTATCGGTGCTGATCCCGATTTCGGCCCCCAGACCGTATTCAAAGCCGTCCGCAAACCGGGTGGAGGCGTTGATCATCACCGAACTGGAATCCACTTCCGTGATGAAGCGCCGCGCCCGCGAGACGTGCTCGGTCACGATGGCGTCGGTGTGTTGGGAGCCGTATTGCCGAATGTGGGCGATGGCTTGGTCTAGCCCCTCCACTACGCGGATAGCGAGGATGGGTGCCAAATATTCTTCGTACCAGTCTTGTTCCGTGGCGATGAGCACCTGGGCGTCGATTGCCCGCGTCGCGGGACAGCCCCGTAATTCAACCCCCGAAGCCCGATAGCGCACCAGCAGCGGCGGCAGCACCCGGGCGGCAATCGCTTGGTCGACCAGCAAGGTCTCCATCGTGTTGCACGTGCCATAGCGCTGGCACTTGGCGTTGTGCGCGATCGCCACGGCTTTCTCGATATCGGCATCAGCATCGATGTACACGTGGCACACGCCATCTAAGTGTTTGATGACGGGCATACGCGCCTCGCGCGTCACCCGCTCAATAAGCCCTTTGCCGCCGCGCGGGACGATGACGTCGATATATTCGGGATGCGTCAACATCTCACCCACGGCCGCCCGATCCGTCGTGGCGATCACCTGCACCGCGGTGGGGGGCAAACCGGCGTCCGTCAGCCCCGCCTGCACGCAGGCCGCAATCGCCTGATTCGCATGATGGGCCTCCGAGCCGCCGCGCAAGACCGCCGCATTGCCAGACTTCAGACACAGCGCCGCCGCATCGGCAGTCACGTTAGGTCGTGCCTCATAAATGATCCCGACCACCCCAAGCGGCACCCGCATCCGGCCCACCTGAATACCACTGGGTCGATAGGCAAGGTCGGTCACCGTGCCGATGGGATCGGCCAGCGCCGCCACTTCACGCAAGCCTAGCGCCATCGCGGCGATGCGCGCGGGGGTCAGCGTGAGGCGGTCGCGCAAGGCGGCATCCAGTGCGGAAGCTGCGTCTAAATCGCGCTGATTAGCCGCCAAGATGCCGGTGGCATCCGCCTCAATGCGCACGGCAATCGCCCGCAATGCCGCATTTTTAGCCGCAGTTGCCGCACTCGCCAGCGTGACGGCTGCCGCACGCGCAGCCGCGCCAACCTCCTGCATATAGCCAACAATCAGCGATTCATTCATCGATGTGCCCTACCTTACAGTCCTCACAGCCTCACCCAGCGCGCCGAGCCACGGCCCGCCGGCCATTGCGACCAACAGGGACTCCAGTTCGTCCCAAGGCTCACCGGTGTCCATCCCCTTCACCATCCAATCGATGCGCACGCTATCGCGGAGCAGCGTTTGCACCTGCCGCGTCGACAACCGTTGCAGGGCACGGCGCAAAAGTGGTTGTCTGGTCTGCCATATCCGCTCCGCCGCAAAACCCGCATCCACGCTGGGCGCCGCTTGCACACGCGACAGCACGCGCAGTTCACGCCCCGCCGACCAACTGATCACGACCGGTTCGGCACCTTCCTCACGCACCCCGCGCAGCATCCGCACCGCTCGCGCCGCATCACCGGCCAGCGCGCTATCGACCACCTTGTAAACATCATAACGGGCGCTGTCGGTCACCGCTGCCAGCGCGTGCTCTAAAGTAATGAGGGGCGAGTCGACCAACAACAGCAGCAAATCAATTTCCTGCGCTGCGGCCAGCAGATTACCCTCGGTGCGCGCCGCGAGCAGGTCGGCGGCCGGGGCGGCGAGTTCGCGGCCACGAGCGCGCGCGCGCGTCCCTAACCACTGGTGAAAAGCCGCCCCTTCGGGCAGCCGGCAAGGCACCACCACGCCACGTGCGGCGAGCTCTGCGAACCAAGCTTTTTTTTCATCCTCGCGGCTTAGGGCGTCCCCGCTGATGATAAAAATGTCGTCCCCATCCGGCCCGTTGGCGAGGGTTTTAAGAAAGCGTTCGGCGGCGGCATCCGGTTTTTTTTTACCCAGCTCAATTTCAATCACGCGCCGGGCAGAAAACAAAGAAAGGCTCTGGGTTTCAGCGTGGAGGAAGTCCCAATCGATGCCCGTGGTGGCGTCAAAGCGCAAACGCTCCGCCGCGCCCGCGGCCCGTGCGGCAGTGCGAATGGCGTCCGCACTTTCGATGCGTTGCAGGGGTTCCTCACCGAAGATCAAAAACAGCTTGGCGAGCGGCGGGCGCTCCAACGCGGCGGCGAGGCGCTCGGGTTTAACGATCACCCGGGGCCGCCTTAAATTTGAGGGTCTCCATACGGAGCGCGAGTGAACGTGAGGCGTCTTTTTCCAGCTGAATGCGGGAGTTTAGTTCCACCTCCTCGGTGCCGAGGACCGAGAATTCGTCGAAGACGAAATCCTGATACCAGGTAAATTTTTCGGGGGCCAAGAGCAGCGAACCATCGCCCGCGCGGACTTCCAACTGCACTTGCAGACCCAACTCGATTTCGCGCACCTTGCCGGTACTGGGGTCCACCGACAAGGTGCGGCGGTCGAAGGTTTCGTGCGACAGGGTCACCACGGCATCCGCCTGCCCCCGGTCACCCACCACGATAATCCCCACGTAACTGAGTTCCGTCACAAAATAGTTATAGAGATAGCCCGTGGGCAGGGGCGTCACAAAAAAGCGTTTGCCGGTGAGTGCTGTTTTGCGGGCGCCGCGCAAATACCAACCACCACACCCGGCCAGCCAGGTCGTCGCACTGGTCAACAAACCCAAACCCAGCAGCTGGCGACGGGTAAGCATGGGCATCAGCTCACGACGACGTTGACCAAGCGCCCAGGCACCACGATGACCTTACGCACGGTCTGGCCAGCCAAAAAGCGCGCCACGTTGTCGTCGGCCAGCGCCGTGCTCTCGGCGAGCTCGTTGCTGGCATCCGCTGGCAAGGTGATGCTGGCACGCTTGCGGCCATTCACCTGCACCACCACCTCTACCGTGACCCGCACCAAGGCGGCCGGATCCGCCACCGGCCACGGGGCGGTGGCCAAGGCATCGTCGTGGCCTAACGCTGCCCACATCGCTTCGGTGCAATGCGGCACGATGGGTGCGAGCAGCAAGGTGCAGGCTTCCAGCCCTTCGTGCATCACCGTGCGCGCGCCGGGGGTTGCGTGGCCACCTTTCACCAACGCATTGACCAGCTCCATCACCGCCGCGATCGCGGTGTTGAACTTGTAGCGGCGGGCCACATCATCGGTCACTTTGGCGATCGTTTCGTGGATCTTGCGGCGCAGCGCTTGTAGTTCGGGGGATAGATCAGCGACGGCCACTGGCGTCACCGGGCCCAAATTCACGTGTTCGTAGGTGAGCCGCCACAGGCCGCGCAGAAAGCGGAAAGCGCCTTCTACTGCGCTGTCTGACCATTCGAGGCTTTGCTCGGGCGGGGCTGCAAACATCGTGTACAGGCGCACGGTATCGGCGCCATAACGATCAATGAGCGTTTGTGGGTCGATGCCGTTGTTCTTGGATTTCGACATTTTTTCGACCGGCCCGATCTCGACCGGCTGACCGTCGGCCGTCAGATTGGCGCGGATCGCGCGACCCTTTTCGTCGGTTTCGACGTCCACCGATTCAGGGTTGTAGTAGGTTTTCTTACCGCTCGCGGCCTCACGAAAATAAGTCTCTTTGCAAACCATGCCCTGCGTGAGCAAGCGTTTAAAGGGCTCATCTACCACGGCCAAGCCGGTATCGCGCATCAGCTTGTGGAAAAAACGCGCGTACAGCAGGTGCAGCACGGCGTGTTCAATGCCACCGATGTAAATATCTACCGGCATCCAATAGCGGGCGCGCTCATCCACCATGGCGTTCTCGCTGTCCGGGCAGCAAAAACGCGCGAAATACCAAGAGGACTCGAAAAATGTATCGAAGGTATCGGTCTCGCGCGCCGCCGGCAGACCGGAGTCTGGCAGGCTGGCCTCCATAAAGGCCGGCATGCGTTTGAGCGGCGAACTCACGCCGGTCCATTCCACCTCCTCGGGCAAGCGCACCGGCAAGCGTTCGTCACTTTCGGGCGTCAGGCTGCCATCGGGTGAATAAAGCACGGGAATCGGGCAGCCCCAGTAGCGCTGGCGGGACACCAGCCAGTCGCGCAGGCGGTATTGAACATGCCGATCCGCACGGCCATCAGCCGACAACCGTGCCGCAATGGCGTTGAAAGCCGCAGCGAAATCCAGACCGTCATACTCCCCGCTATGACACAGCACGCCTTTCTCAGGATAGGCGGCATGCTCAAGGGTAATCACGCGGCCATCAGCCGGTTGAATGACCTGCGTAATGGGCAACGCATAAAGCCGGGCGAACTCGAAATCGCGGTCATCGTGTCCGGGAACGCACATCACAGCGCCGGTGCCATAGCTCATGAGCACGAAATTAGCGACCCACACCGGCAACTGCGCGCCGGTCAGCGGGTGGAGTACCGTCACGCCGAGCGGCATGCCACGTTTCTCGAGCTTTTCGAGGACCGCTTCTGAGGTGGACATTTGCGCGCACGACGCCAAAAACTCTGCCAGCGCCGGATTACTCGCGGCCGCGCGGCGCGCCACCGGGTGTTCGGGTGCCACGGCCATGTAGGTCGCGCCAAACAGAGTGTCGGGGCGGGTGGTAAAAACCTCGAGGTCACCGCTGCCATCGGCCAGTGCGAACCGAATTTGCAGGCCTTCGGAGCGCCCAATCCAGTTCCGCTGCATGGTCTTCACAGCGTCAGGCCACTGCGTCAGGTCATCCAAATCGCGGAGCAATTCCTCCGCGTAGGCCGTGATACGCACAAACCACTGCGGAATTTCGCGGCGCTCAACCAAGGCCCCGGAGCGCCAACCGCGGCCATCGATCACCTGCTCGTTGGCCAATACGGTCTGATCGATGGGATCCCAGTTGACCACTGCCGTTTTGCGATAGACCAGATCGCGTTCGTAAAGCTGCAGAAAGAACCACTGTTCCCAGCGGTAATAATCGGCATCGCAGGTAGCCAATTCACGCGCCCAGTCGTAAGAAAACCCCAAACGCTGCAGTTGCGCGCGCATGTAGTCGATGTTGGAGCGGGTCCAACGGGCCGGTGGGATGTTGTTTTCGATCGCGGCGTTTTCGGCCGGCAAGCCAAAGGCGTCCCAGCCCATCGGGTGCAACACGTTCTTGCCCAACATGCGCTGATAGCGAGCAATCACATCCCCGATGGTGTAGTTGCGCACATGCCCCATGTGTAGACGACCACTGGGGTAGGGAAACATGCACAGGCAATAGAATTTCTCGCGGGTGGGATCTTCTAGCGCGGCAAAAACATGACCCTCGGCCCAGCGGGCTTGGGCTTGGGGTTCGAGTTCGGCGGGACTGTATCGTTCTTGCATGGCAACCGGGTATAGGACGCGCGCCAAGCCTTCGGCTGACGTTGCGTTTAGATAAGGATAGGTAACTGATTTTTTTGCAAAATGGAGCGCGACTCGAGAATACCGTAGGCACTGCTTGAGCGCAAAAAAAAGCCGGCAACGGAAAGCCCGAGCCGGCGTGAGCGCGAACCTGCGCTAGGCAGGTGCGATTATTTGGCCGGCGCTGCGACCGTCAGTTTGGTGCGGTTCTTATCCAGGGTGGCCTCGCCGATGCCCTTGATCAAAGCCAAGTCGTCGACGCTTTTGAACGGGCCATTTTCTTTGCGATAGGCCACGATGGCGTCCGCTTTCGCGGGGCCTACACCGATCATCGTATCGGCGAGCACCTTTGCGTCCGCCGAGTTGATGTCGATGGGGTCAGCCACCGCCCCATTGAGGACGCAACCCAGTAGCAGTGCGCCCAGATATTGGGTCAATTTATGCATGGTCATTCTCCATTTTGGTTTGCTGTTTCTTCCTTGAACACCTGCCGCAACACACGCTCGACAGGCCGAAATAAGCTTACAGGCGCGCGCGCTGGGCGACCATGCGGAAATCAGGTCGTTGGCTTGGGCCAGACCATGAGTTTTTCCCCTCGTAGAGGCATTCGCGCCTCGGCGCCGCTAATTTCACAGATTTGTCATATTTGGAGCGTCTACTTCTGGCTTGACTCACCGGTGTGAGATATAAAATTGATATGACTGGCCGTATTCTGATCGTTGATGATGAACCCGGCATCCGCCAGATGCTGAACTTTACGCTGTCCGGTGACGGCTACACCTGTGTGGAAGCGGCCGACATTGAAGAGGCGCAAAAAGCCGTCGATGCGCGGCGACCCGACCTCGTCCTCCTCGACTGGATGCTGCCCGGCATCAGTGGGTTGGACTTCGCTCGCCGCTTAAAGCGCAATCCCCGCACCAGCGATGTCCCGGTGATCATGCTCACGGCGAAGGCCGAAGAACCTGACAAAATCCGAGGTCTCGATAGCGGGGCCGACGATTACATCACCAAGCCATTTTCTACCCGCGAGTTACTAGCGCGCGTGCGCGCCATCTTGCGCCGCGCCAAGGTCAGTGAGGAATCCGATATCTTGGGGGTGAAGGCGTTACGTTTGGACCGTGAAACCCACCGGGTAACCATTGCCGACGCACCGTTGGATCTCAGCCCGACCGAATTTAGGCTGTTGCAGTTCTTCTTAACCCATCCTGAGCGGGTATATTCGCGTAGCCAACTATTGGACGAGGTGTGGGGTAACGAAACCTACATCGAGGAACGCACGGTCGATGTGCATATTCGCCGGTTACGTAAAATCCTCGAACCAGTCGGCTACGATGATCTCATCCAAACCGTTCGTAGTGTGGGTTACCGCTTCTCGACCCAAGCGGCTTAATAGGCGTGCGGCGCAACGTCGCGTCGCGGCAAAAATCACCGACAAGGCGGGTGACATCCCATCTGGATATTTGACCCATGACCGCCAGGGACATTTGGCGACTGCTGTTACTAGTGGGCCTCGCCGCTGCGGTGGGACTGCTGGTGGGCCACTTTTGGGCGGCACTCGCCGTGGGTCTGCTGGGGTATGTGGCGTGGTTGCACCATCACCTGTTCGATCTCCTCAACTGGCTACGCGACAGCAAAAACCACGCCCCTGCGGAACCCGCTGGGGTCTTCGAAGAAATCACGCTCGAAATTGACTACCTCCGCGAACGCCACAAAAAGCGCAAAAAAAAGCTGGCCAGCTACCTGCGACAATTTCAGCAGGCCACGCGCGCGCTGCCAGATGCCACGGTGGTGCTGGATGTCAACGGCGCGGTGATGTGGGCGAATGAAGCGTCCGCCCAGGCGCTGGGAATCCGCTGGCCAGAGGACATGAATCAACGCATTACGAACCTCCTGCGCTTACCGAAGCTGCAGGATTTCGTCGTTGGCCAGACGGAGGTCACCACCATCGAGATTGCCTCCCCCACCAACCAAAACCATATCCTCAGCGTGCTGCTTGCACCCTACGGCAAAGACCGCTGGCTGTTCGTGGCACGCGACGTCACACAGCTGCACCGGGCAACCCAAATCCACAGCGACTTTGTGGCCAACGTATCCCACGAGCTGCGCACGCCCACAACGGTCATCAAGGGGTTTATCGAGGCCTTGTTGGACCAACGAGAATTGGCGCCGCCCAGCTGGCTGCCGGCGCTAGAGCAAATGGGCACCTACGCCGAGCGGATGCAATTGCTCATTGAAGAATTGCTGCTGCTCTCCAAGCTGGAACACGAGGACCTCATCAAGGATCCCCGCCCGCTGGTGGTGGCCGAACTATTAGTCGACATCGTGAAACAAGCGCAGACCCTCAGTGGTCCGCGCGAACACCAAATCAGGGTAGCGGCAGACGCGGAATTGCAGATCGCCGGCACCCGCAGTGAACTCAACAGCGCCTTCTCCAATCTGGTGTTTAACGCGGTGAACTACACCCCAGCGAAGGGGGTCATCCAAATCCGCTGGTTCGCCGATGCGACCGGCGCACACCTCGAAGTTCAAGATAACGGCACCGGGATCAGCGCGGAACATTTAGACCGCATTACGGAGCGTTTCTACCGGATTGATCAGGGTCGGGCGCGTACAGAGGGTGGCACCGGGCTGGGGCTTGCGATCGTCAAACATGTGCTGCTACGCCACTCCGCCCAGTTGCACGTCACCAGCAACTTAGGCGAGGGCAGTCTGTTTCGCTGCGATTTCCCACTCAGTTCGATTATCGACACGGTGCCCATCGCGCGCTAGTTTGCCGGGAAGCCCGTCACCCGTCACCCCAATTTAGGCGTCGTCAGCACTGCGTAAATTCAGCTCCTCGGCTATTTTATCCAACGCGACGTGCCGGACATCTCGGCCTTCCACCAAATAAATAGCTTTCTCGCAAATATTGGCGGCATGGTCTCCAATGCGCTCAAAAGCCCGCACCGCGATCACCGCATCCAGCACCCCGCGGATACTGCGCGGGTCCTCCATCATGTAGGTGATGAGTTGGCGCATCACCGCTTCGGTCTCACGGTCAACTTCGGGATCTTCCCGAGAGGCCGCCAGCGCCGCCTGAGAATTCATGCGCGCAAAGGCGTCCAGCGCGGCGCGCAGTGTGCGTTTGACGTGATGGCCGAGGGATAAGACGCCGATGTAATAAGAACGGGGGGCGCCGGCCTCGATAATATTGATGATCACCCGGGCGACTTTTTTTGTTTCGTCACCAATGCGCTCCAGATCGGTAATGACCTTGCTGATCGCCAGCACCAGTCTGAGGTCACCGGCCGCGGGTTGACGGCGCATGAGAATCGCGGTGCATTCTGCGTCGATTTCGACTTCCATCGTGTTGACCAAGGTGTCGTTTGCGACCACCAACTCGGCCAGCTCAAGATTAGGGCGCGTGAGAGCGTCCAACACGTGCGAGAGTTGTTCTTCTACTAGGCCGCCCATCGCTAAAACGCGCGAACGAACCTCCTCTAGCTCTTTGTCGAACTGCTGTGAGATGTGTTGGGTACGGCTGATAGGCATCGCTGAGGTACTCCTGTCTGCGGACTAGACGGCGACCTTAGCCGTAACGGCCGGTGATGTAGTCTTCGGTCTGTTTTTTCTTGGGCGTGGTGAACACTTCATTGGTTGCACCAAACTCCACGAGGTTCCCCATGTACATAAAGGCGGTGTAATCCGATACCCGGGCGGCCTGCTGCATGTTGTGGGTCACAATAACGATGGTGTAGCTCGCCTTCAACTCAAAAATAAGTTCTTCGATTTTTAGCGTTGAGATGGGATCGAGGGCCGATGCCGGTTCATCCAGCAACAGCACTTCGGGTTCAATGGCGATCGCTCGCGCGATGACCAAGCGTTGCTGTTGGCCACCGGAAAGACCCAACGCGTTTTCGTGTAAACGGTCGCGGACCTCGTCCCACAAGGCCGCGCCGCGTAGCGCTTCCTCCACGGTGCGGTCGATCAGGCGCCGGTTTTTAATGCCCTGAATGCGCAGGCCGTACGCCACGTTTTCGTAAATCGATTTCGGAAAGGGATTGGGTTTCTGAAACACCATGCCCACTCGTCGGCGCAGATTTGAAATATCCGTCCCGCGCGTATAAATATTCTCGCCCCGCAAATTGATAGCGCCTTCGGTACGCACGCCATCGATCAGTTCATTGAGCCGGTTACAGCAGCGCAGCAGCGTGGACTTGCCACAGCCACTCGGACCAATAAAGGCCGTAACCTGCTTCTCTGGAATGCTCATGCTGACATCGAAAAGCGCCTGCTTATCGCGATAGAACAACGAAAGATGCTCAATGCCAAAACACTCGCGTGCCGGTTGCACCTCACGCGCCGCCAGCGTAACCCGGTGCGGCGGCGGGTCCCGGCCCTCCGGCGGCGGTGTTGCGCCCGGCGGGACGGGGCTTGGCTGAGCGGGCGTTTGCTGCGGGCTATTCTGCTGCATGGTACTTCTCTCGCAGGCGGTTTCGGAGCCGAATGGCTGCGAGGTTTAACGACATGATGATGATCACCAGCAGTAACGCGGTGGAATAAACCAACGGGCGCGCCGCCTCCACATTTGGACTCTGAAAGCCTACATCGTAAATATGAAAGCCCAGATGCATAAATTTTCGGTCGAGATGCAGGAACGGGAAATTGCCATCCAGCGGTAGCGTCGGCGCCAGCTTTACCACCCCCACCAACATGAGGGGTGCGACTTCGCCGGCCGCGCGGGCCACCGCCAAAATCAGGCCCGTGATCATGGCCGGCGTGGCCATAGGCAACACCATGCGCCAGAGGGTTTCGGCTTTGGTCGCACCCAGCGCGAGACTGCCTTCGCGGATTGCACGGGGAATCCGGCTGAGCCCTTCTTCGGTGGCGACGATCACAACCGGCACGGTGAGCAGGCTGAGTGTGAGCGAAGACCACAGCAGTCCCGGCGTACCAAAGGTGGGGGAGGGCAGGGCCTCCGCAAAAAAAGCACGGTCCACCGAGCCGCCCACCAGATACACAAAGAAGCCAAAACCAAACACGCCGTAGACCACCGAGGGCACGCCGGCGAGATTATTGACGGCGATGCGAATGGCGCTCGTGACCGCACCGGGTTTAGCGTATTCGTGCAAATACACGGCGGTAATGACCCCCAAGGGGGTGACCAAAATAGACATCATGACGACCATCAGCACGGTGCCGAAAATCGCCGGGAACACGCCGCCTTCGGTATTCGCCTCGCGCGGCTGGGCGCTCAGGAACTCCCACAGCGAGGCGCCGTAATGCACTACGTGCTGACGCAGCGACATCTGATTGGGCGCATACGCCCGCACCACTTTTGCCAGTGGCACTTCGCGGGTTTCTCCTTCGATGGTTTCTAGCCGCAAGCGATCGCGCGAAATGGCCACATTTTTTGCTTCGAGTTCCGCCGTGAACCCCGCGTAGCGCGCCGCCAGCGCTTTTTCCTCGGCCGCCAAAGACGCGAGTGTCGCGGGTGTTGCGCCCGCTTTTCGTTGGGCTTTTTCGCGGCGATGCAGGGCATCAAGCGCGTAATTGGTCCCGCCAATGGCGATGCGTTCAAGGTGGTCGATATCGGCGCGCAGGGCGACCACCCGCGCTAGACGGGGCTGGAGTTCAACGAGGGGGACGCTGGTTCCGCCCTCCTGCAGGGTTTTAATGCGGCCGTAAAGATTGCCCCATTCTAGGCGTTCGACCGTGTAGGCATCGGCGGGATAGTCCAGCGTTTGGATATCGGGTGCGTTGATCCAACGAAAATCCTCCCCACCGATGTCGCGGTTGCCACGTTTGATCAGAAAACGTTCGACCATGGTGGCGTCCGCCGGCACCCGCCCGCCGGCTTCGCGCGCACGCACGGCCGTCACGCTCTCCCGATCCACAATCTCACCTAACAACGGTGCCCCAGCCCCCTCAGCGAAAGTAATCTGGGCGACCGCCGCGGCGCGAAAATGCCGCAAACCGTTGCTGGCGATAAGGGAAAGGATGCCAAAAACCATCACGAGGCTAAGGCTAACCGCGCCAGCGGTCAGCCAAACCCACGGATTGCCGGTCCTAGCCCACGTCTTGAGCGTGCCGCTGAGGCGGTTGGGGCTAAAGATTGCCATAGCGCCGGCGCAAACGTTGGCGGACGACTTCCGCCACGCTGTTGAAGACAAAGGTGGTCAAGAACAAAACGAAAGCGGCCAGAAAAAGCACACGGAAATGTGTGCTATTGACCTCTGCTTCTGGCATTTCTACCGCGATATTGGCCGATAGCGCCCGGAACCCCTGAAAAATACTGAAATCCATCACCGGCGTATTGCCGGTGGACATGAGCACGATCATGGTTTCGCCCACCGCGCGGCCGAGACCGATCATGACGGCCGCAAAAATGCCGGGGCTGGCGGTGAGTACCACCACCCGGCTGAGGGTCTGCCAGGGTGTCGCACCCAAGGCCAAGGAGCCGGTGGTCAGCGCCCCGGGCACGGCAAAAATAGCGTCTTCGCTGATCGAAAAAATAGTCGGGATGACCGCAAAGCCCATCGCAATCCCGACCACCAGCGAGTTGCGCTGCTCGTAAGTAAAGCCAAATTTTTGGGTGAGCCAATGCGGCAGACTGCCCCCAAACCAGAGCTCCTCTAAGGGCTGGCTAGCGCCCATGGCGAGCGCTAATACCACGCAGATGAGGGGCACCAGCAACAGCACTTCATGGCCCGGGCGCAGCAGCGCTCGCAGGCGCAAGGGGCACAGGCTCCAGAGTAGGGAGGCGAGCAGCACGCTCAGCGGTAACAGGATGGTCAAGCTCAGCACCGCCAAGAGGTGGCTTTCGATGATCGGTGCCAGCCATAAGCCGGCGAGAAAGCCCAAAATTACCGTGGGGAGTGCTGCCATGATTTCGATGGAGGGTTTAACAAACGCCCGCAACGTGGCGTGCATGAAGTAGGCGGTATAAATCGCCCCCATCACGGCAATCGGAATGGCAAACAGCAAGGAGTAGAACGCCGCTTTGAGGGTGCCGAAAACCAAAGGCGTGAGGCTGAACTTAGGTTCAAAGTCGCTGCTGGCCGAGGACGACTGCCAAATGTATTCGGGCTGCTGTCGCCCTTCATACCAGACTTTCTGCCACAGTGAGTGCCAAGAGACTTCGGGATGACGATTACTGACCCGCCACCGGCGGGTTTGGCCCTGGGCGTCCGTGGCCATGAGCACATCGGCCCGTGGGGAGATGGCCAGCGAGGCGAGTTCGCCCAGGCCGGTCGCGGCCACCACGAGCGTGCGCTCAGCGGTCGTATGATAAAGCGCGACCTGACCCGTGAGGTCGCTCGCCACGAAGCCCTTGCGGAAATACTCGGGTTCTATCCGGCTAATGGGTGCGCTGAGGGCCGTGAACTCCCGCACCTTGGTGAGATGCCGGGCGTTGGTCTGGTCACGCGCTGGGAACCACTGCGCCACCCGGCCACGACTATCCCCCACCAACAAAGAATTACCACCCGCCAGCCAGCGCACGTCGGTGACGGTGACCCCAGCCGGTACCACGCGCGTGTTCTCCACGAGGCGCGGTGCGGCCTTGTCGCGAATATCAAAAAAGCTGACTTCGCCGCTCGCGGTCACGGTATACAGTTCCTGCTGGTCAGTATCTACCAGCACCTGCGTCACCGGCCCCGCCACTCGGCCGAGCGCCGTGAGCGTGGTTTCTAGCGGCGCATTATCTGGGTCCAGCGCGAGCCCCGCGGCTGGGGCAAGGTAGGCCATCGTCAATTCGTCGTTGTCGCTAACCGCCACGATTGTGGTGGAATCGGCAGTCGTGGCCGCTGCCAGCGCGCGCAGCTTCGTCCCCACGGGCAGTACCTGGATGGGCTCTCGGCCAACGGGGTAGCTCAGCGAGGCGGCCACGCCGGGGATGTTATTGATGAAGGTCGAACGGTAAATAGGCGCTACCAACAGCGCCCGCCCATCGGTGAGGCCGAGCGCTAGCACGCCGTGATTGCGGTAACCCGTCAACCCTGGCAGCAGGGTGCCGCGGTCTTGGGCTAACAACGAACCGCCGTCGCGCTCAGCGCCTGTCAAAGCATCGACAAAACGGTAGCGGCCATCGGCCGTCACCACAAATACCAAGTCGCCGTATTCGTTGAGAGAGCGATGCAAGGCGGGCTCGGCCTGCGCGGCGGCTTTAAGTGGCGCCAGGCTCGCGGGCCGAAAAAGCGGGAAAATCACCCACAGCAAAAAGAGAAATAGGGTGAGCAGAGCGCCAATGACGGCAAGGCCGCCCACCGCCATCGTCCAGCCGAACAAACGGTCCTTGAGCACCCGCCAGCCACGCTGAGCGAGCAGGGCGCGAGTGATCTCAGAAGGTGGCGAGGCGGACGTTGAACCGCCCAGCGCCTTGGCAACTGTCATCTCAGCCGCCATCCACGGCCAAGCCCCGGGCAGCTATTGCACGGGGCTTGGAGTCACTCATGGCGCCGCTGGGCCAACCATGCCAAGGGCTTTGTCGACTATTTTGGACGGCAAGGGAATGTAGCCGTCTTTCACGACCACGAGCTGACCCGTCTTCGACAACACCATGCGCAGAAACTCCCCTTCCAGCGGCGCCAACGGCGCATTGGGATTTTTGTTTACGTAGACATACAAATAACGCGCCAGTGAATATTTACCCGACAAGGCATTCTCAGCGCTGGGCTCGACAAACTCCCCACCCGTTTTGCGGGCCAGGGGCAGCAGGCGCACGCCGGAGGTGCGGTAGCCCGACCCAGAGTAGCCGATGCCGTTAAGCGATTTTGTCACGCCCTGTACCACCGATGCCGAGCCCGGCTGTTCGTTGACAGAGTTTTTAAAATCGCCTTTGCACAGGGCGGATTCTTTAAAATAACCATAGGTACCAGAGACCGAATTCCGACCAAACAATTGCACAACCTGCGTTGCCAATTCGCCCGTGACACCCACTTCGCCCCACGTCTTGATGTCCTGATCATAGCCGCAGGCACGGGTGGCCGAGAACATGGCGTCGACCTGCGGTAGCGTTAGGCCGGCGATCGGGTTGTCTTTGTGCACGTAAAGGGCCAGCGCGTCCACGGCCACCGGCACGGCGGTGGGCTTGTAGCCGTGCTTGCTTTCGAAGGCCTCAATTTCCTCGCTTTTCATTTGGCGGCTCATCGGCCCTAAGGTCGCTGTGCCTTCCGTCAACGCCGGCGGCGCGGTGCTAGAACCCGCGGCCTGAATTTGAATGCTCACGTTGGGATAGAGCCGCTTGAATTCTTCGCCCCACAGGGTCATGAGATTGGCGAGCGTGTCGGAGCCCACGCTGGACAGGCTGCCAGAAACACCACTGGTCTTGACGTATTCCGGCATGGCGCTGTCGATGGCGTCGCCGGGGGTCTCAGCGTTGACGTTCACGGCCAAGATCGCGCCGAGCAAGGGGGCAAGCAAATAGGGGGTGACTTTCATCCGGGATCTCCACGAGAGTGTTAGAGCCCCCAATTAGGTCAGGCTATTGTGACAAGTAGATGACAGCGCCCCTATTTCACTGCGGCCACGTAGGCGAGCCAACCCGCGTCGGCGTCGGCGGTTTCGGTGGGCGTAAACTGCCCGTTGCCTTCCCCGGTTTCAGGATCCCAACCTTGCCAGTACACCAGCGTGCGCGCAAAGCCGGCTTCCGCCAGCAATTCCTGTAATTCGGGGAGTGTCCACAACCGCCAGTCGTAAGAAAAGGCCCGCGGCAATTTAGAACCGTCGCTAAAGTTGAAGTGGATGTGGCAGGTCAGGTCCCCGCTGATGGGATTGTAACTCGCTTGCTCCCAAACGTAGGTAAAACCCAGCTGCTGGCGCCGCTCCCGCAGCACTTTGAAAGCGTCATAGCCCCCATAACAATCGATAAAAAACACCCCATCGGCTTTTAAATGACGGTAGGCGGCGCGAAAATAATCCCGGAGATTTTCGCGCCGTTTGAACAACCAATAACTGAAATTCATGGCCAGCAGAATATCGACCGGACGGCATCGGGTGCTCAGCACATCGCCTTCCAGCAGCCGTAGGCGTGGCCGTTGGGCTAGTTTCAAGCGGGACACGTTGTGCGCCAGCGCCCACGCCAGCACCGACGAATCGAGATCGACCCCAACCGCGCGATTATCGTCACGCCGTTTAACCCATTCGCAGGCCACCTTCGCAGTACCGCAAAAATCTTCCCGTAGACTGCGCGCGCGGCGACCACGCAGTTGCAGAAAACTGGCGTCGACGAAATCAATTTCGGCGCCGACATCTTGGACCGACTGCTCGTAGAGCAGCTGGCGGTCCGCTTTGGCGGCCAGCGTGACGCGCTGGCGAGACTTGGCGGGCCGGGTTGCGGGGTGACTCATGAAAATGAAAAGCTGCCTGTTTACTTGTGAAACAATTTCGGCGCACTTTAACAGCCTTGGCGACCGAAACCGCCGCGCCAACTACCGGAGCAGTTACATCATCAACACGAAACCTCTCGACTTGACCGATCCAACGCTCTTTATCAACCGGGAACTTTCGTTACTCGAATTTAACCGTCGGGTAGTTGAACAAGCGAAAGATGAAACCAATCCATTGCTGGAGCGCCTGCGCTTCCTGTGCATTGCCAGCAGCAATCTGGACGAATTTTTTGAAATTCGGGTCGCCGGTCTGAAGCAGCAAGCGGCGTATCAGGCGGTCCAACTAGGCCCCGACCAACTCAGTGCCGCGGACCAACTCAAGCGCATCGGTGAGACCGCCCAGCTGCTCGTAGCCGAGCAATACCGCATCCTCAATGACGTCCTGATGCCCGAACTGAGTTCGGAACGCATCGGCTTTATGCATCAGGCCCAGTGGAGTGCGCGCCAGCGCAGCTGGGTGCGACGCCATTTTTATCGAGAGCTCATGCCCGTGCTCTCGCCCATCGGGCTTGATCCCTCCCATCCATTTCCGCGCATCCTCAATAAGAGCCTTAATTTTTTAGTCTCGCTGGAGGGCACAGATGCCTTCGGTCGCGACAGCGGCATTGCCATCGTGCAGGCGCCGCGAGCCCTGCCACGCATTATCGAGATGCCCACTGAACTGGCGAATGGGCGGCTGGAATTTGTCTTGTTGTCGTCCATTATTCAGGCGCATGTCGAGGATCTTTTCCCCGGGATGCAGGTTACCGGGTGTTATCAATTTCGTGTCACCCGCAACAGCGAACTGTTCGTCGAAAACGAAGAAGTAGAAGACCTGCTGCGAGCGCTGGAGGGCGAATTGCACCAGCGCCGCTTTGGTGACGCGGTTCGACTGGAAGTCGCGGACGAATGCCCCGTGCAACTCACCCACCTCTTGCAGAACGAATTCGGCTTAGGCGAAGAAGACATCTACCGCTGTAAAGGGCCGGTCAATCTGCAACGACTGATGACGGTCCCGGACCTTATTGACCGACCAGACCTCAAGTTTCCCGCCTTCACCCCTAGCCGTCACCGGCGGCTGGCGCTGAATACCGACATGTTTGAGGTGCTGCGGCGGGGTGACTTGCTCTTGCATCATCCCTTCCAGTCCTTCGCGCCGGTCATCGAATTCGTCCGCCAAGCAGCGGCCGACCCCGCGGTGCTGGTCATCAGGCAAACGCTTTATCGCAGCGGGCCAGACTCGCCCATCGTCAAAACACTGGTGGAAGCTGCCCGCGCCGGTAAAGAAGTGACGGTTGTGGTGGAGTTAAAAGCTCGCTTCGACGAAGAGGCCAACATTGAACTGGCCACCCAGTTGCAAGAAGCCGGCGCACACGTGGTCTATGGGGTGGTGGGTTATAAAACCCACGCCAAAATGTTGCTGGTGGTGCGGCGTGAAGGCAAGCAACTGCGTCGCTATGTGCATCTGTCCACCGGCAATTACCACCCGCGCACAACCCGTAGTTACACCGATTTCGGGCTGTTTACCTGCAACAACGCCCTTGCGACCGACGTTCAGCGCATCTTCCAGCAACTCACGGCACCGGGTCGCGCGAGCCGCTTAAAAAAAATCCTGCAGTCGCCGTTCAGTTTTCACACCGGCATGCTCGAACTCATCCATCGCGAGAGCGAAAACGCCCGCCAAGGTCGGCCGGCGCGCATTGTCGCCAAAATGAATGCGCTGGTAGAGGTGCAAATTATTACCGCGCTGTACGCCGCTTCCAGCGCCGGGGTGCAAATCGAACTCATCGTGCGCGGCGTGTGTGCGTTGCGGCCCGGTCTTCCCGGGGTATCGGAGAATATCCGCGTGCGTTCAGTGATCGGACGGTTTTTGGAGCACTCGCGGGTGTTTTATTTCCAAAACGATGACGCGCCAGAAGTTTATCTATCAAGCGCAGACTGGATGGGGCGAAACTTCTTCAACCGCATCGAAACCTGCCTGCCCATCGAGGATCGGCGCGTGCGCGACCGCATCATTAAAGAAGGCTTGGAAAATTATCTTCAGGACAACACCCGCGCTTGGGAGCTCGGCAGTGAAGGCACCTACACGCGGGTCGCCACCAACGGACGCCCACGCGATGCCCAACTGCAGCTGTTAGAGCAGTTCCGGGAACCTTAAGCCCGCTACTTGAATTTGAGCTTATAGCCCACGCTGAGGAGATACTCGGCTTCCTGCTCTAAATCGGCGGTGGTGAGGGCGTGAGCGGCCAGCCAACCGCGCGGGAAAGCGAGCCTCAGCACGTGATCTTCCGCTTTGAGGGTCACCTCAACCGGGGCCATCGCCCCGCGCGCCCGGTGCAGCACAACCGCTAAGCGCAACAACAAAGCAAAGCGCAGCGGCATTTGCGCCTCCACGCCCTCGCCAAACTCGGCTGCCGGGAGCTTGCGCCGATGGGCCCGTACCAAATTGGACAGACGGTTTTGGTCGCCGCGTGAAAACCCCGGCATATCCAGATGATGGAGCAGATAAGCGCCATGCTTCTGGTACTGCGAATGGGAAATAGTGTGGCCAATTTCGTGTAGCGAGGCCGCCCACCCCAGCAGTTTGGCGGACTCTGCATCGGCCGGTAGCCAACGCCGTCCAACCTGCGTCAAAAAATGGGCGCAGGTTGCGGCGACCCGTGCCACCTGCGCACGCTCAACGCCAAATCGCTGCATCAGGCTGAGTACCGTCTGCTCGCGCACGTCTTCATCGTTGATTCGACCCATGAGGTCGTAGAGCAGCCCCTCGCGCAGCGCGCTGTCGGAAACACGCATCCGCGAAATACCCAGCTCTTCAAAAAGGCCCAGCGCGATCGCCAAGCCGCCAGGCAACACCGGCGCGCGGTCGTTGCTGACCCCCAGTTCCCCTAATCGTTGCACGTGCCCCACGGCAATCATGGCCGCCTCCAAACGGTGCAGCCCCGAGAGGGTAATACCGTCCTCCGCCCAACCGTGGGCTTGCAGCAATCGATTGATGGCTAACAACGTGCCCGACGCACCCACTGCCACCTCCCAACCCGTGGCCCCGATTTCTTCTTCCACTGGCTCAAATTCCTGCCGGGCGGTGATCACCGCCGCGCGCATTCGGCGCGCGTCTATTAGGCCATCACTGAAAAAAGCCTGGCTCAGACCGACGCACCCGACATGCAGGCTTTGCATCACTTGCGGCTCGAAACGACGCCCGACGATGAGTTCGGTGCTACCGCCACCGATGTCCGCCACCAAGCGGAGATTGGCGTCATCACCCAAGCCATGAGACACGCCAAGGTAGATCAGACGCGCTTCTTCGTAGCCCGAGACCACGTCTATCGGGTGTCCCAAGGCTAGTTCGGCCGCGCGCAGAAAACGCTCGCCATTGCGCGCCATGCGCAACGCATTGGTGCCCACCGCGCGCACCGCGTCTTTGGGCAGGTGGCGAATGCGCTGTCCAAAACGCTCTAGGCAGCGCAACGCGCGATCGCTGGCCTCTGGCGTCAGTCGCTGCTGGGCATCAAGGCCCGCGCCAAGACGAACGACTTCGCGCATCCGGTCCACCACCTTGAAACGCCCACCATCGGGGTGAACCACCACCATGTGAAAGCTATTGGAGCCCAGATCAAGGGCGGCAAGGGTCTCGGGTTCCTGACGATGCGGCATAGTGATTGGGTGGGTGCTCAAGGCGAATTTCAGACACGGCAAGCGGATTCAAGGCCGCCCGGAGTATAGCGAACAAGCGTCCTTGTGAGGCGTGCAGTGCACCACTCAGCGGTTCCGTGCCTATAATGCACCCCCTTCTGACTCCGGCCCCTCCAAAGTGATCGCTAATCTGCGCAATATCGCCATCATCGCTCACGTCGATCATGGCAAGACAACTCTCGTCGACCAGCTTCTCAAACAGTCCGGCACATTCACCTCCCGTAAGGATATGGGCGAGCGAATCATGGACAGCAACGAACTTGAGCGCGAACGCGGGATCACCATCCTGGCGAAAAACACCGCGATCATGTGGGGCGAGTACCGCATCAATATCGTCGACACCCCCGGCCACGCCGATTTTGGTGGCGAGGTGGAGCGTATTCTGTCCATGGTGGACTCGGTGCTGCTATTGGTCGATGCGGTGGAAGGCCCGATGCCTCAAACGCGCTTCGTCACGCAGAAAGCCTTCGCGCAGGGCTTAAAGCCCGTCGTCGTGATCAACAAGATCGACCGGCCAGGTTCGCGCCCAGCTTGGGTGCTCGACCAAACCTTCGACCTGTTCGACCGCCTAGGGGCCACCGAAGAGCAACTCGATTTTCCCGTGGTATATACCTCCGCCACGCAGGGCTATGCGCGCCATAATCCCGACGACGAAGACACCAACATGGATGTGCTGTTTCAGACCATCTTGTCGCACGTGCGCCCGCCCGACGTGGATAGGGACGGTCCGTTTCAGATGCAGGTGAGTTCTCTGGATTACTCCAGTTATGTTGGCGCGATCTGCGTGGGTCGCATCACCCGCGGCAGCGTGACGCCCGCCATGCAAGTCACGGTGATCGGCCCTGATGGCGCGACCCGCAATGCGAAAGTGATGGAAGTGCTGGGTTTTCACGGACTCACCCGCGAGCCACGGCAAATAGCCTCCGCCGGCGACATCATCGCGCTAACCGGCATCGATGCCCCGCGCATCTCCGATACGCTGTGCGCGCCCGGCGCGGTGGAAGCCATGCCGCCACTGTCGGTGGACGAACCCACCGTCAGCATGACTTTTGAAGTCTCGGATTCTCCGTTTGTAGGTCGAGACGGCAAATTTGTCACCAGCCGCCAAATCGCGGAGCGACTAGAGCGCGAGCTCATCCATAACGTCGCGCTGCGGGTAGATCCCACGAATGACCCGAAATGCTTTTTCGTGTCCGGACGCGGTGAGCTGCATCTTTCGGTGCTGATTGAAACCATGCGTCGCGAAGGTTTTGAGCTATCGGTCGGGCGCCCACAAGTAATTTTGAAAGAAATCGACGGTCAAACCTGCGAGCCTTTCGAGCAACTCACCGTCGATGTGCCAAGCGATTATCAAGGCGCGGTGATGGAGCGCTTGGGTAACCGGCGCGGTGCCCTCACCAATATGGCACCCGATGGACGGGGTCGCGTGCGTCTGGATTACTCCATCCCGGCGCGTGGGCTCATCGGCTTTCGCACAGAATTTCTGACGGCTACCGCCGGCACGGGCCTGCTCTACCACAGCTTCGATAAATACGCGCCGGTTAAGCCTGGCGCCATCGGTGGTCGAACCAACGGCGTGCTGATCGCCAACGGCGTGGGCAAAGCGCTGGCCTACGCGCTGTTTAACCTTCAAGAACGAGGCCGCTTGTTTATTGGCCATGCCGAAGAAGTCTACGAAGGGATGATCATCGGCATCCATTCGCGCGACAACGATTTAGTGGTCAATCCGCTTAAAGGCAAACAACTCAACAACATCCGTGCCGCCGGCAACGACGAGAATTTGCTGTTGGTGCCACCGATTCGGTTTGATCTGGAGCAGGCGCTGGAATTTATTGGTGACGATGAGGTGGTAGAAGCCACGCCCACCGCGATTCGCATCCGCAAGCGCTTTCTGCGTGAAAACGACCGTAAGCGAGACTCGCGGCGCGACGCAGGCTGACCGTGATCGCCCTGCTGCAGCGGGTCAGTCGAGCAGAGGTCTCGGTGGCTGGCCTAAGCGTTGGGGCGATCGGGCGCGGTTTATTAGTTTTGTTGGGCGTGCAGCCGGCCGATACGCCGCGCGAGGCATCAATACTCCTCGAGCGGGTGTTGGACTATCGTATTTTTGCCGACGCGGCGGGTCGCATGAACTTAAGCCTGCGCGATATCCAAGGCGGCCTGCTGTTGGTCCCGCAGTTCACGCTGGCGGCCGACACCACCCGCGGCTTACGGCCTAGCTTTACCTCTGCCGCCCCACCGGCCCTCGCCGAGGAGCTGTTTGATTACCTCAAAGAGCAGGCCGGCGCGCGCTATGGATCGGTTGCTGCGGGCCGTTTTGGCGCCGATATGCAGGTGTCGCTCGTGAACGATGGCCCGGCGACTTTCTGGCTGGAAACCTAGCCAACCCCTAGCCGAAGTTAACCCGGGCCTCCAAATTGGTGCGGGAATCCGCATTCGACAAAGCTTCTTCGAGATCAATTCGCTCGTCTTTATAGAGAGCAAACAGCGCCGCATCAAAGGTTTGCATGCCTTTCGCCCCGCTGCCTTCCATGGCCTCCTTGATGCTCCCAACCTGTCCTTTAAAAATTAAATCCGCGATATGCGGCGTGTTGAGCATGACCTCAATGGCTGCCACTCGAAAACCGTCGATGCCCTGCACCAGCCGCTGTGAAATGACCGCCCGCACATTGAGCGACAAGTCGAGAAAAAGTTGCTGATGGAGGGACTGTGGAAACAGGTTGATGACCCGCTCCATCGCCTGATTGGCGTTGTTGGCATGCAGCGTAGACAGGCATAAATGCCCGGTATTACAGAGTTCTAGCGCAGTTTCCATCGTTTCGCGATCGCGAATTTCGCCCACCAGAATAACATCTGGCGCTTCTCGCAGCGCCGAGCGCAACGCGGCACGATAGGAGCTGGTATCCACCCCGATCTCGCGTTGATTCACGATGGACCGTAGATTGGGATGGGAGAACTCGATGGGGTCTTCAATGGTCAGAATATGACCTGACATTTTCTGGTTACGCTCGTTCACCATCGCAGCGAGGGTGGTGGATTTTCCCGAGCCCGTCGCCCCCACCATCAGAATCAGCCCACGCTTGTGCATCACCAATGATTTTAAAATCTCGGGTAACGCGAGTTCCTCGATCGTTGGAATTTTGGAGGGAATGCGGCGCAGGACCATGGCGACCTCGCCACGCTGACGAAACACATTCACGCGGAAACGCGCGGAATTGTCCTCTAAGGAGATTGCAAAATCGCTTTCCATGGTTTCTTCAAAGCGTGCGAACTGGGGGGTACTCATGATGCCCATCGCCGCCGCGCGAATGAGTTCGCCGTTGAGGAGGGTTTTGCCCACCGAGCTAAGCTGGCCTTCGATTTTTATCTTCACTGGCGATCCTGCCGTAAAGAAAAGGTCGGAACCCAGTTTGTCGCGCAATAGCTTTAAATAAGGGGTGATATCCATGATTTTTTCCTACGGTGCGAAGGCGCGCGCCTAGCGCATCATTAGGCCTTTGTTTTCCTCGTCGCTCTCCAGACTGAGATGCTCCAACCCGGCCAGCCGGTCCTGCGTTTTTGCGTGCTTGCCCTTTAACTTGATCTGCAAGCGCAGCTCATTCATCGAATCGGCGTTACGCAGTGCATCCTCATAAGAAATATGATCGCCCTCATACAGATCAAACAAGGCTTGATCGAAGGTCTTCATGCCGAGCTCGTTGGACTTGCCCATGACTTCTTTGATGGTGTGAATTTCGCCCTTGAGAATGAGGTCCGCAATGAGTGGGGAGTTCAGCATCACCTCGATGGCGGCGGCGCGCCCGCGTCCGTCGACTTTTTTCAGCAGCCGCTGCGAGATGATCGCTTTCATGTTGAGCGACAAATCCATAAACAACTGCTGATGCCGCTCCTCGGGAAAGAAGTTAATGATGCGATCCAGCGCCTGATTCGCGCTGTTGGCATGCAGTGTGGCCATCGCTAAATGGCCGGTTTCGGCAAAGGCCAGGCCAAATTCCATGGTCGCGCGGTCACGAATTTCACCCAACAAAATGACATCGGGCGCCTGCCGCAAGGTGTTTTTGAGCGCGATGCCCCAGTCATCGGTATCCACTCCCACTTCGCGTTGCGTGATCACACAGTTGCGGTGCGCATGGATGTACTCAATGGGATCCTCGATGGTAATGATGTGGCCGAAGCTGTTTTCGTTGCGATGATTGAGCATCGCCGCAAGGGAAGTGGATTTTCCCGAGCCCGTCCCACCCACCATGATCACCAGCCCGCGCTTGCTCATGCAAACCTCTTTCAACACCGCGGGCAAGCCGAGGTTGTCCAGCGTCGGCACGGTGGTCTCAATGGCGCGCAACACCATCCCGTTGTGGCCCTGCTGAATAAAAGCGTTCACCCGGAAACGACCGATGCCGGCGGGTGAAATCGCGAAATTACACTCTTTGGTACCCTCGTATTCCTTGAGTTGGCGGTCGTTCATGATGGCGTAGGAGAGCGCTTTAGTGTTCTCAGCCGTCAGCTTGGTCTTGGAGACCGGCATCACTTTGCCGTCCATTTTAATCGCCGGCGGAAAATCGACGGTAATGAAGAGGTCAGAGCCCTTTTTGTCGACCATCAGCTTCAGCAGGTCCCGCATGTACTTGATGGCTTGTTCACGTTCCATGGGTAATCTCCTGCTCGGGGGTAGCCCGATTTTGCAGCGTTAAGGAATTCAAAATAGGTCTTTGTTTTGGGCTTTTAGTTTAGCTTCGGCGCGGGAAATCTGGCCTTTCTGGACCATGTGCTGCATGCATTGATCCAGCGTCTGCATGCCATGCTGTTGCCCGGTTTGAATCGCCGAATACATTTGCGCGATTTTGTTCTCGCGGATGAGATTACGAATCGCCGGCGTGCCCAACATGATCTCATGGGCCGCGATGCGCCCTCCACCATTGCGCTTCAGCAAATTTTGCGAAATCACCGCCCGCAACGACTCCGACAGCATCGCCCTGACCATGTCTTTTTCATCGGCCGGGAACACATCAACGATCCGATCGATAGTTTTGGCCGCCGAGCTGGTGTGGAGGGTGCCAAACACCAAATGTCCGGTCTCGGCGGCGGTCAGCGCCAGCCGAATGGTTTCGAGATCGCGCATTTCGCCCACGAGGATGGTGTCCGGATCTTCGCGCAGCGCCGAGCGCAGGGCCTCGTTGAAGCCTAAGGTATCCCGATGCACCTCACGCTGGTTGATCAGACATTTCTTACTTTGATGGACGAATTCAATGGGGTCTTCGATGGTCAGAATATGCCCATATTCCGTTTCATTCTTGTGGTTCACCATGGCCGCCAAGGTGGTCGATTTACCGGATCCTGTCGGGCCGGTGACCAGCACCACGCCGCGCGGAAAATCCGAGATGTCTTTGAAAATGGCGGGGGCTTTGAGATCTTCGAGCGACAGAATTTTGGAAGGAATGGTGCGAAACACGGCGCCCGAGCCACGATTGTGGTTAAACGCGTTGACCCGGAAGCGTGCCAGACCGGGGATTTCGAAGGAAAAATCGCATTCGAGAAATTCTTCGTAATCCTTGCGCTGCTTGTCGTTCATGATGTCGTAGACCAAATCGTGGACATCTTTGTGGGGCATCGACGGGACATTAATGCGCCGAATATCGCCGTCCACCCGAATCATCGGCGGCAAGCCGGCCGACAAGTGCAGATCAGAAGCACCGTTCTTGACGCTAAAAGCCAAGAGTTCGCCGATATCCATCAAAAGCTCCTTCGTTCATTCCGGATGATGCTACGCGCACCCTAGGTACAATGTTCGAGCGACGGCGTAATAACCAGCGCCACAGCAAATTAATTCACCATCTGTAATTCTGCCCTGCGGCAGACTGAGGGACCTGCCGGTGCAAGCATTTTGGCACGCGCATGCGTGAAGCCAACGCAACATTTGCCTTGGTGTGCGCTGACATTGCGTTGGCAGCGGCGCAAGCCAATCGCACAGAAAGCCCACCCACCCTGCTGGCGGTCAGCAAGCAGCAGCCGGCCGCGGCGCTGCGCGCACTGGCCGCCGCGGGACAAACGGCCTTCGGCGAGAATTATGTCCAAGAAGCGCTGCCTAAAATGGCGGCATTGGCCGACCTCAACTTAAGTTGGCATTTTATTGGGCGGATACAGCGCAACAAAACCCGCGACATCGCCGCCAATTTTGACTGGGTGCATACCTTGGATCGGGCCGAAATAGCCACGCGCCTCTCCGCGCAAAGGCCCGCCACGCAGCCGGCGCTGCAATGCCTCATCGAGGTCAATGTCAGCGGTGAGGCCTCCAAAGCCGGGGTTGAGCCCGCGGGGTTGCCGGCACTCGTGGCCCTCGTACGTAGCTTGCCGCAACTCACGCTGCGGGGCCTCATGTGTCTGCCGGCCCCAACCGCCACCGAGCGTGAACAGCGCCTACCCTTTCGCCAGCTCAGAGAGCTACGTGATGCGCTGGGTGGTCCGGGACTAGCGGAACTCTCCATGGGCACCTCTGCAGATTTCGCCGCGGCCATTGCCGAGGGTGCCACCCTGGTGCGCATCGGCACGGCGCTATTTGGCCCGCGCAGCGCGAACTGAGACGCCAGCGAAGGTGCTAAACTCGCGCGTGAGTCCCCAGCTGTAGCAGCAATTTTTATGACTGACACCATTGCCTTGATTGGCGCCGGCAACATGGGCCTCGCACTCGCGGGTGGGTTGGTCAAGGGGGGCCATGCCCCGCGGTCTATCCGCGTCGCCGACACCCTCCACGCCGCGGCTCAGCGCCTAGGCGATACCCTCGGGGTGACCGTGTGCCCTGACAACGCAACCGCCTTGGCGGGCGCCTCGGTGCTCGTACTGGCCGTCAAACCCCAGCAGATGCGCGCCCTGACTCGCGAACTCAGCGAGGTGCCCGGACTCGCGCAGATGTTGGTGTTGTCGATTGCCGCAGGCATTACCACCACCACCCTCGCGGGTTGGCTGGGCCCGGCCACCGCCATCGTTCGCAGTATGCCAAACACGCCCGCACTGATTCGACGCGGCACGGCAGCGCTGTACGCCACACCGGAAGTCAGCACCGCACAGCGGGCGCTGGCAACGACCATTATGGGCGCCGTTGGGCAAGTGCATTGGCTGGAGGACGAATCCCAAATGGACGCCGTCACGGCGCTCTCCGGCAGCGGCCCAGCCTACGTCTTTAGACTCCTCGAGTGTTTGGAAGAAGCTGGGGTTGATTTGGGTTTGCCAGCACCGCTGGCACGCGCCTTAGCGCTGGAAACCGTGGGTGGCGCCGCCGCGCTCGCGCAGGGATCACCGCTGCCACCGTCCGTCTTGCGCGTGCAGGTCACCTCACCCGGTGGCACCACCGAACGTGCGCTCCAAGTCTTGGACGAAGGTAACCTTGATGCGCTATTCCAGCGTGCACTGCGTGCCGCGCGCGACCGCTCACGCACGCTGGCCGAGGAATTTGGCGCCCCATGAGCGGCGGTTATGTCGCCGGCGCCGCGGTTTTCGTGCTCGACACCCTCTTCGGCTTATACATCGGTGCGGTGCTGCTACGGTTGTTGCTGCAGTGGGCACGCGCGGATTTCTATAACCCGCTGTCACAGGCCGTGGTCAAAATGACCAATCCCCTGCTGCGCCCACTGCGCCGCTATATCCCGGCCGCGGGGCGTATCGACACCGCCAGCGTCGTACTGGTGCTGGTGCTGCAACTGCTCAATATCGGCATTTCCGTGCAGCTCGCCGGCGGCAGCACCCGGCCCAGTGGGCTACTTGTCGTAGCCCTCGCCGGGCTGTTGTTAAAAATGATTTATCTGCTGAGCTTCGCCATTTTGATTCAGGTGGTCGCGAGTTGGGTGGCGCCAGGCGGCCGCAATCCTGTGCTGTCGCTGGCGGATTCGATCACCGCGCCACTGCTCCAGCCGCTGCGCGCGCGCTTGCCGGCGCTGGGAGGTCTTGACCTATCACCGATGGCGGCCCTGATGGGGCTACAGTTGGTCATCATGTTGGGGGTCACGCCGCTGCGCGACTTCGGACTCTCGCTGCTCTGAGCACCCAACACAGCGATTGGTGCGAACAACGGGCAGAGGGCCTGATTCTGCGTTTGCGCGTGCAACCGCGCAGCCAACGGGAGGGGATCGAGGCCGTCCATGGCGGGCGGCTTAAGGTACGGCTCAGCGCCCCACCGGTAGACGACAAAGCCAACACCGCGTTGCTCACCCTGCTGGCCCGTGAGTTCAAAGTGCCGCGCCAAAGCATCCACATTACCCATGGCGTGCACAGCCATCACAAAACCGTGAGCCTGCCTTGCCCGGCGGCGCTGCCGGACTGGTTTATCGACCTGCGGGGCGCGGTTGCGTGCCCTAACCCCAGTCTTTAGACTCGGCTCCCCGCGCCCCTCGCCGCAGCCTCGCCCAGAGTTCATGTCAAACGGATTCCCTCACGACAGCGTCGGACTGGTAACTCCCCAGCGACGCGCCTTCACCGAGCCACTTGAGCTCGACAGTGGCGCCACGCTTGATCACTACGAACTGGTCTTTGAGACCTATGGCGAACTCAACGCGGCCCGCGATAACGCGGTGCTTATTTGCCATGCGCTGAGCGGTGACCACCACGCGGCGGGCTACCATGAGCCCGGATCACAACGACCCGGCTGGTGGGACAATCTCATCGGCCCCGGCAAGCCGCTAGACACCCGTCGATTCTTCGTCGTGTCGCCCAATAATCTCGGAGGCTGTGCCGGCTCGACCGGGCCCTTGAGTATCAATCCGGCAACCGCCCAGCCTTATGGCCCAGATTTTCCCTTTGTTACCGTGCGCGACTGGGTGAAAACCCAAGCCCGACTTGCCGATGCGTTAGGCATCGAGTGCTGGGCGGCAGTCGTGGGTGGCAGCTTAGGCGGGATGCAGGCGCTGCAATGGGCGGTGGATTTCCCCGATCGCGTGCGGCATGCCCTCGTGATCGCGGCGGCGGCCAAACTCACCACGCAGAACATCGCCTTTAACGAGGTGGCGCGGCACGCCATTCGCTCTGATGCTAATTTCCACGGGGGACGCTATTTCGAGCAAGGCGTGGTGCCCGCGCATGGTTTGATGTTGGCGCGCATGCTGGGACACATCACGTATTTGTCAGACGATGTCCTGATGTCGCGCTTTGGGCGCGAGTTACGCGACGGCAAACTCAATTTCGGCTTCGACGTCGAGTTTGAAATTGAAAGTTATCTGCGGCATCAAGGCGAATCCTTCGTTAAGCGCTTTGATGCCAACACCTATCTGCTGATGACGAAATCGCTCGACTACTTCGACCCCGCGGCAAACGCCCCGGATCACGACCTGCGCAAAGCGCTGGCTGGCGCGAGCGCGCGCTTTTTGGTGGTCTCTTTCAGCAGCGATTGGCGGTTCGCCCCCGCTCGCTCACGGGAAATTGTGCGGGCCCTGCTGGATGCCGATCGCGACGTCAGCTACGTCGAGATTGAGTCGGAACAGGGACATGACTCCTTCTTGCTCGAAGTACCGCTCTACCACCGGGTGCTACGCACCTATTTTCAGCAAATGCCGATCGCAGGGGCGCCGGCGTGACCATGCGCGAGGAGCAAACACTCATCGCGCGGTGGATCCGCAATGGCAGCCGAGTGCTCGATCTGGGCTGCGGCGACGGCGCACTGCTGGCCCACCTGAAATCCGCGCGCGGAGTCTCTGGCTACGGCATTGAAATCGACAGCGAAAACATCGTGCGGTGCCTAGAAGCCGGTGTAAACGTGATTCAATCGGACTTGGACCGCGGGCTGTCAGATTTTGACGACGATTCGTTTGACTACGTCATCATGACGCAGACCCTGCAGGCTACCCGCTACCCAGACCGGCTCTTGCGGGAGATGCTGCGGGTGGGGCGCGAGGCCATCGTGACCTTCCCTAACTTTGGCCACTGGAAATGCCGGCTGCAAGTGCTCACTGGCCGCATGCCGGTCACCCGACATCTGCCCAACACTTGGTACAACACAGCCAATATCCACATGTGCACGGTGCGGGACTTCGAAGCGCTGTGTGCCAGCGAAGGCTTGGAGATTCTGGAGCGCGAGGCGCTGGATAGCGCGCACCGCACGACTGCCGCGATGCGGCTGCTACCCAATCTGCTGGCTGAAATCGCGCTCTATCGATTTCGTCGCCGCTAGGCTTAAGGCTGGCGAAAATCCTCAATCGCCCCGGCGTAATCGATCGTCAACGGCGCGTGATCCGAAAACCGCTCGCCCGTATAAATAGCCGCCGCCAGTACCCGTTCACGCAGGCCCGGACTCACGATGTGGTAGTCGATGCGCCAACCCACGTTGTTCGCCCGGGCCTGCCCACGGTTGGACCACCACGTGTATTGGTCGGCCGCTTGATTCACCACGCGGAAAGCATCCACGTAGCCTACTTCGTCAAAGAGCTGGTCTAACCAGGCGCGCTCGGCTGGCAAAAAACCGGAATTCTTCTGATTGCCACGCCAATTGCGGAGGTCGATTTCCCGATGCGCAATATTCCAGTCGCCGCACAGAATGTACTGCTGTGCGCTAGCCCGCCGCGCGCGCAAGACCGGCAGCAAACGCGCTAGAAAATCGAACTTAGCGACCTGGCGCTCGTCACTGGAAGAACCCGAGGGCAAATACAACGAGGCCACGCTCAAGCTACCGAAATCCAACTGCAGATAGCGGCCTTCGCGGTCAAAGTCCGGCCAGTCCAGCCCCCTCACCACCCGGTCGGGCTGGTGGCGGCTAAACACCGCCACGCCGCTGTAACCCGGTTTAACGGCGTCCTCAAACCAAGTGTGCCAACCCGGGGGGGATCGCAGTAAATCCTCGAGCTGTGCCAACTGGGCTTTGGTTTCCTGGAAACAAATCACATCGGCATCTTGAGCTTCCATCCACGTCAGCATGCCTTTGCGATGGGCCGAGCGGATGCCGTTACAGTTGAGTGTGATGATGCGCATAAAATTGCCCTAAAAAGACGGTGTAGGAAGTCCCACTGCGGCTGACTATCATAGCGTTACTTTCCTCACCTACGAGCCCCTCATGCAGGACTACCAACGTGCGTTTATTGAATTTGCGGTGGCGCGAGGCGCGCTGCGCTTCGGCAGCTTCACGTTGAAATCTGGACGCCTGAGCCCCTATTTTTTTAATACCGGCGTATTTGACTCAGGCCACGCCGTGCGCGCGCTAGGTGAGTACTACGCAGCCGCCCTCATCGCCAGCGGGCTGCGCTTTGAGATGCTCTTCGGCCCCGCGTACAAGGGCATTCCACTGGGTGCTGCTATTGCCATTGCGCTAGACCGCGAACACGGCCGCGATGTGCCATTTTGCTTCAACCGCAAAGAAGTCAAAGACCACGGTGAAGGGGGTAGCACGCTGGGCGCGCCGCTGGCGGGTGAGGTCGTCATCGTGGACGACGTGATCTCTGCCGGAACCTCCGTCAATGAGTCGGTGGGCATTATTCGCGCCGCCAACGCAACGCCAGCGGGCGTCATGATCGCGCTCGATCGGCAAGAGCGGGGCGGCGGCCCGTTATCGGCCGCTCAGGAAGTGCGCCAGCAGCACGGCATCCCCGTGCTGTCCATTGTTAATCTCTCGCACCTAGAGACCTACCTTCATGAACGCCAAGACAGCGCAGCACCCTTAGCGGCCATCCGCGCCTATCGCGCAGAATATGGTGTTGAGGGGGCTTGAGTCGCGCCCGCAGGAGTCGCTAACACCGACAGGCTTGCGAACTGCGAGTAAACCACGACGTTCCTCCTAGATTGGCCAAGGGGTGAGAAACAAAATGAGCAAAATTCTGCAGGGCTGTTGCTTCAGCATGATCCTCGCCGTGACCCCGACGGCGTGGGCGGGCATTAAATGTTGGACCAACGCCGATGGTGTTCGGGAGTGCGGAAATACCGTACCGGCTGAATATGCGCAAGCTGGGCACGACGAGAAAAGCGCCGACGGCATCACTCGACGCACGCAAACACAGGCCAAAACGCCCGAGGAAGTCGTGGCCGATCGCATCGCGCAGAAGGCGAAGGCGGAAAGCGATCAGGCCATCGCCAGTGCCGCCAAACGTCAGCTGGCCGCGGACAAGGTGCTCCTCGATACTTTTTCCACCGAAGAAGACATCGCGCTCGCGCTCGCCGGGCAACTCTCCAACATCGATGCCCAAGTCAAGGTCAGCACCAGCCAAGTGGTCAAGCTCAACAAGACCCTAGACGACCTGATTCGTCAGGCCGCCGACCTTGAACGCAGCGCGCACCCAGTACCCGAGGACCTCGCACAGAGTATCGCCAAACAGCGGCGTGCGATTGTGAACGAACAAGGGTTTATTACCGCAAAGCAGGCAGAAAAAGAGACCATCAAAGCTAAGTTTGCCAGTGCGTTAGTGCGTTTCCGCGAACTCCACGCGGCTAAATAACCGCTTGTGGGGCAGCACCTTCCCGCCCAGGATGAACACTAAAAATACCCCGCGCCAACACGGGCCATTGCCCGTCCCAACCGGCATAGGGCGAGACTCGATAGCCGCTACGCACAAACTGGCCTAGCCGCCCGTTGAGCGCGACCAACAGCAGATTCGCCGCGTTATGGATCTCCGCGCGGTCCGGCTGGAGGTCGCGGGTCAGCACACCGTCGCGCAAGATTTGCCTGAACTGGGTCTCCAAGCGGTCAAAGAACTGCGCCACCCGAGCGCGCAGCCGCTCATTTTCGCCAACCAAAATATCGCCCATCAACACCCGCGTAATGCCCGGGTTACGCTCGGCAAACAGCAGCACCATGCTGGCAATCCGTGCGCAACGCGCTAGGCACTCGTGATCTTCTTCAAGAATACGGTTTACTAGCCCAAAAACGGCGTCTTCGGCGAAGTCGATCAAGGCGTCGAACATCTTTGCCTTGCTGGGGAAATGGCGATACAACGCCGCCTCCGACACCCCCACGGCGGCAGCGAGGTTGGCCGTCGTAATACGCGAACCCGGCCGCAACTCGAGCTCGCGAGCCAGTACTTCGAGAATCTCCTGGCGGCGACCGGTTTTCACCCGCGTTCGATCAGCGTACCAATACCGCTATCCGTAAACAGTTCCAACAGCACCGCGTGCTCAATTCGCCCATCGATAATATGCGCGCGCGGTACGCCCGCCTGCACGGCGTCCAGCACGGCATCCATTTTAGGCAACATGCCGCCACTGATCGTGCCGTCGGCCATGAGTGCGGCAACTTCGCTGGCGCCCAAACCGCTCAACAATTCGCCCTGCTTGTTCAGCAAACCGCGGATATTGGTCAGCACGATGAGTTTTTCGGCCTGCATGACTTCGGCAATTTTGCCGGCCACCAGATCCGCGTTGATGTTGTAGGAAGCGCCATCAGGACCTACTCCAATCGGGGCGATGACGGGAATAAAATCGCCGCGGGTGAGGTAATCGAGCACCGGTCGATTGATCCCGCTGACCTCGCCAACCTGGCCAAGGTCTACTGAGGCGCTATCGCTGCCCGCGAGGCCACGCTGTTTCAACACCAATTTACGCGCATGGATGAGTGGGCCGTCCTTGCCGGTGAGGCCGATCGCACGCCCACCGTGGGCGTTGATCAGCGTGACGATTTGCTTATTGACCACCCCGCCCAACACCATTTCCACCGCTTCCATGGTTTCGGCATCGGTCACCCGCATACCCTCGATGAAGCGGCTTTCCTTACCCAAACGCTGCAGTAGCGAGTCGATTTGGGGACCGCCCCCGTGCACGATAATGGGATGAATGCCGACCAGTTTCATCAACACCAAGTCGCGCGCGAAGGCACTTTTTAGCGCCTCGTCCACCATCGCGTTGCCGCCGTACTTAATCACCATGCACTTGCCCTGATAACGCTGGATATAGGGCAATGCTTGGGTGAGAACCTGAGCGGCAAGCAGCGCCGGAGCGGGCGCTAGTGAGGAGGCAATCGGCTGCATAAGCGTTACTTTGAACTCAGAACGGTAAAGTCAGGGTTGGTTCCAGCGTGGTGAGGAGCTCACGGAACTGCGCTTGAATCGCCAACAGCGCCGCGTGGTCATCGCCCTCAAAACGCAGCACCAAACACGGCGTGGTGTTGGAGGGTCGAATTAGCCCCCAGCGGTCGGCGTAATCCACCCGCAAACCATCGATGAGAGTGATTTCCCCCGGCGCAAAATTGGCGCTCGCCAGCACGCGTGCCATGAATTCTGCGTGGTGGGATTCCGGCATGTCGAGGTGCAGCTCGGGGGTCGCGTGGAGATCGGGTAACTCGGCGAAAACTTGCTCAGGCCGACGGCCCGTGTTGGTCAAAATTTCCAGCAACCGCGCGGCCGCGTAGATGGCGTCGTCGAAGCCATACCAACGTTCGGCAAAAAATAAATGGCCCGTCATTTCGCCGCCTAACAGCGCGCCGGTTTGCTGCATCTTGGCTTTAATCTGCGAATGGCCGCTTTTCCACATGATGGGCTGACCACCCGCCGCTCGAATGACCTCACCCAGCTTGCGCGAGCATTTGACGTCGTACACCACCGCCGCACCCGGTTGGCGTGATAGTAAATCGCGCGCGAACAGCATCAGCAGTCGGTCAGCCCACAGGATTTTACCCTGGCGGTCGACGGCCCCCAACCGGTCGCCGTCACCATCAAAGGCGAGGCCTAAATCGGCCCGCTCATGTTTGACCGCGAGGATCAGATCCTCAAGGTTTTCCGGTTGGCTGGGATCTGGGTGATGGTTCGGAAACTCGCCATCAAGCTCGCAATGCAGCTCGATGACGTCATGACCCAGCGCGCGCAGCACATCCGGCACGACCAGTCCGGCCACGGCATTGCCACAGTCCACGACCACTTTCAGGGGGTTATTTAAGGCTACCGGGATGTCCTCGCTGATCCGGCGGATGTAATCGCTGAGGATATCGAGCTGCTGGTAGGTACCGGCACCCGTGGTGAACGCTTGCGCCTCGATGCGTTGTCGAATGGCCTGCACCGCCTCGCCCCTCAGGGTCTCGCCATTGAGCACGATTTTCAGGCCGTTGTACGCCGGCCCATTGTGGCTGCCGGTCAGCATCACCCCGGTGCGGGTATCCAGATAATGCGTCGCAAAATACAACACCGGGGTGGGTGTGATACCGATGTCCACCACATCGCGCCCAGCAGCACGCAAACCCGCCACCAGTGCTTGGTGTAGTTCTGGGCTGGAGCGCCGGCCATCGCGCGCCACCGCCACGGTTTGCTGCCCCCGCGCCATCGCCTCAGAACCAATCGCGCGGCCAATTTGCTCAACCGCATGGGCGGTGAGCGTTACCCCGGCCACCCCACGAATGTCATAACCCCGAAAAATGACCGGCGCGATGGAAGAAGGCTCGGCTGCGGTCACGACTGGCGGTAATAAACTCTCACCCAAAGCGCTATCGATGGCCTGCAGCTTGGGTGCCGCGGCGGGCGCGACCGAGTCGAACACGAGCCCCACGGGCGGCGCCGGCAGTTGCGCGCTTTTTGATAAAAGCCCTTCGAGCTCAGGATATTCACCGGCGAGGATGGCGCGCAGCGCGCCGGCATACACCGTGCTTGCCGCGTTGGGCTGACTGGCGTCGTGGCGCCGGCGCCACCAGCGCGCGGCGAGCCCCCCAGCCAGCACCAACCCGCCGAGGAGGAGCACTAAATTCGTCGAACGCGGCGAGCTTTCGGTGCTAGCAGTGGTGGCTTTGGCGCGCAAAAAGATCCGCCAGCGCGCGCCAGGGACCGCGGCACTCAAGATATCCACGCCGTCTGGGCGGCTAGCCACGCCATTGCGGGCAATGACCAAGGGCGGCGCGCCCACGCCCACCTGCCGCAGTTCCATCGGTAAGTCCTTGGCCGCCAGCGCCGCGAAGCGTTCGCGTAGCCCGGCTGGGGATAGCGCAAGGTGGAGAAAACCGATGGGTGTCCCGCTGGGTGGCACGCGTCGCACGATGGCGATGTGCTCGTCCGCGGTGCCGCCCAGTTGGATCTCGGCGTAGACGGGGGTTTCTTGGGCGCCCGCTCGCCGCAGCAGATCGATTGCCGCGTAGGTCAGTGGCGGATGAACGCTGGTGTCCGGTTCAACTGTGCCGACCGGAATCAGACGCAGACGCAGAGCGCCCGGCACGCCCGCCGCTAGCGCGTCGCCGAGCGTTACGCGGGCGGCGTCATCGGCCCCACCGAGGGCCGTCACCACCCGGGGGTCTTGAGCGTAGCGCTCAAGAATTTCCTGCGTGGGGAGCAACGCACCGGCAAGCGCAACGCCAAATTGGTTCGCGCGCTGGCTAGCAACGAGCAGCGCGGCGTCCGCCTCAGCCAGCTGATAGTCAGCGTAGCGACTACTCAGCACCACGCCCACACCGGCCACCGCCGCCGCCGCCAGCAGCACCACGCCCCACAACCGACGGCCTTGCAGCCGGCGCCAGGACTGGAAAACGCTAGCTGCGCTTAGCACGGTAACGTTGGGCTATCAGCACGATGAGGGCCTGAGCCAGCGTGTGTTTGGAGGCCTTCGCCAGCTGGACTTCTCCTCCCTGCCAGAACACCGAGAGTTGATTCTCATCGCTGTCGAAACCAATGCCCGGCACGCCGACCAGATTAGCGGCGATGAGATCGAGCGATTTGGACTCGAGCTTGGCGCGCGCGTGGTCCTCGAGGCGTTCGGTTTCGGCAGCAAAACCCACCGTAAACGGGGCATCCGGGCACGCCGCCACGTGGGCAAGGATGTCTTTAGTGGCCACCAGCGTCAGGGTCAGCGCCCCCGGGCTTTTCTTGATTTTTTGGGTCGCGGGCGCGGTGGTGTAGTCCGCCACCGCCGCACTGCCGATGAAAATATCGCACGCTGGTACGCGCGCCATCACCGCTTCAAACATTTCTTGAGCACGCTCGATGCACACCACCTCGCAGCCCGGCGGTGGCGCAAGCGCGGTTGGACCGGCGACCAACAGCACCCGGGCGCCGGCAGCCTGCGCGGCAGCCGCCAGTGCAAAGCCCATTTTGCCGGAACTCCGATTGGTCAAGAAACGCACCGGATCGAGGGGTTCGCGAGTGGGTCCGGCGGTAATCAGGACGGTCAGGCCCGCGAGCGCCCCGGTGCTCGCAAAGTGCGCGGCAGCAGCGGCCACAATGTCGCTGGGTTCGGCCATGCGCCCGGGGCCAATCTCTCCGCAAGCTTGCGCACCGGACAGGGGGCCGCAGAAAACCACGCCGCGGGCCGCGAGCGTCGCTGCGTTGGCGAGGGTTGCCGGGTTGGACCACATCAAACGATTCATCGCCGGCGCCACGAGGATCGGCGCTGCCGTGGCGAGACACAGCGTGCTCGCCAGATCGTTGGCGAGTCCATGCGCGAGGCGGGCGAGAAAATCGGCACTCGCCGGTGCCACCAAAATTAAATCCGCCCACCGCGCTAGCGCGATGTGACCCATCGCGGCCTCGGCGGTGCTGTCGAGCAGGTCGGTGTGCACCGGCTCGCCAGAAATGGCCTGAAAAGTGAGCGGCCGAATAAATTCTTGGGCCGCCGGCGTCATCACAACCTGCACCCGCGCGCCAGCCGCGCGCAGCTGTCGCACGATGTCGGGCGTCTTGTAGGCGGCAATGCCGCCGGTGACGATCACACAGATTTGTTTGTGCGCGAGCGAACTCATATGCTTCAGATTGGGTGGCGCGCCCGAATTGTAACGCAAGGAACGCGTTGCTGTGCGCGCCGCATCTGGAGCCGTGCTCCGTCACTCAAACAAGGATGTTTAGATGACTCTCAAACAGTTTCCGGCCGCCGAGCGGCCCCGCGAACGGCTGCTGGCCCATGGCCCCCTGCCGCTGACCGATGCCGAGCTCTTGGCCATTTTCCTGCGCACCGGGACAGGCGGGCGTGACGCGCTCGCCTTGGCGCGCGAGTTGCTGGCCCGCACCGGAGGGCTACGGCAATTGGTCGACCTGCCCTTAGTCGATTTCCTGACCCTGCCGGGGTTGGGTCTGGCGCGTTATGCGGAACTCCAGGCCGCGTTGGAGCTAACCCGGCGATATTTTCGCACCAACCTAGAACGTCGGCCTGCCATCAGCGGGCCGGATGGCGCCAAGGATTTTCTGGTGGCGCAGTTCAAGTCGCTGCGGCGCGAAGTCTTTGCTTGCCTGTTCCTCGATACCCGACACCAGCTAATCACCTTCGAAGTGCTATTCTTCGGCACCCTCGACGCCACCACGGTGCATCCTCGTGAAGTGGTGAAAAGGGTATTAGAACTGAACGCCGCCGCCGTGATCTTGGCCCACAATCACCCCTCTGGGGTGGCCGAGCCTAGCGCCGCAGACCAAGCGCTCACTCGTCGTTTGCGCGAAGCGCTAGCGCTGGTGGATGTTCGGGTGCTCGATCACATCGTGGCGGCAGACGGTTGCGCGGTGTCCTTTGCGGACCGTGGATGGCTTTAAGGAATAATCGACTTGGCGGACTCGCTTAAAACAGCTAGACTCCGGCGCCCGCTTCGTCAATAACTATAGGCACGAGTGTCATGTCCCGAGTTTGTCAGGTCACCGGTAAAGGTCCCCTTTCCGGCAACAACGTTTCCCACGCGAACAACAAGACGCGTCGACGCTTTCTGCCGAATCTTCATTCGCGGCGGATTTGGGTCGAAACCGAACAGCGCTTCGTCACCCTACGCATCAGCAGCCACGGGCTGCGGATTATCGACAAGCGTGGAATCGACGTGGTTCTCAAAGAAATCCGCGCCCGCGGCATCCAAGTGTGAGGTGATCCATGCAAGAAAAAATTAAGCTCGTGTCGAGTGCCGGAACCGGTCACTTCTACACCACCACGAAGAACAAGCGTAACAATCCCGAAAAATTGAAGCGCGAGAAGTACGATCCCGTGGTGCGCAAGCACGTTTTGTACAACGAAGCCAAAATTAAATAAGGCCGCGCTGTACAGACAAAAAACCCGCTCTCGCGGGTTTTTTTATGGCTGTGCTGCGCCGTTGGGGGGCGTTTACGCCGCCAGTCGATAGCCCGCCAAGCGTTGTGCGAACTCGCTCAGCGCCGCAATACCGGTTTCCTCTGCCTGTCGGCACCACTCCTGCAAAGCATCTAGCAGGCGATCTTGGCTGGCTTGTCTTTCGTTGAACAAGGCCAGCAGTTGCCGATGCAAATCGTAAACCGTCGCCAACGCACGACTGTGCGTTAGCCCCGCCGCCAGACACGCCCGTTCTTGCTCGTCCAACCGCCGCTCAGCCCGGTAAATCAGCCGCTTGAGCGGCTTGATCGCGCAGCGCGTGTCTTGTGGTGCCCGCGCAATTTCGTCGCGATGGACCCGATGCACCACGCGGTGCGCATAATCCGCCAGCACGTGCACATGGCTGGCCACCACCGCGCGCAGGGTATCCAGATCCACATGGCACTTCCGGGTGTCGATAAGCGGTGGTGCAACCACCTTCTTGACGCTCGCCAGCCCCAGCGCTTCCAGCACGCAAATATAGGCCCAACCTAAATCGAACTCCCAAGGCTGTAGGGAGAAGCGGGCCGAACTCGCAAAAGCGTGATGATTGTTGTGCAACTCCTCACCACCGACCAACAGACCCCAAGGCGTGAGGTTAGTCGAACGATCCGGCGTTTCGAAATTACGATAACCCCACCAATGGGCCAAACCGTTAATCACACCGGCGGCGAAAATGGGAATCCACATCATTTGGACGGCCCATACCGTCAACCCGAGGCAACCAAACAGGGCGAGATCGATCACCAACATCAGGCCAATACCGTGCCACGCGTAGCGCTCGTAAATTTGACGTTCAAGCCAATCGTTTGGTGTGCCGTGGCTGTATTTGGCCAGCGTTTCGGGGTTGCGTGCTTCTTCTCGATACAGTTCCACACCTTCGGCCAGCACCTTGCGGATGCCATACACGCTGGGGCTGTGCGGGTCCTGCTCCTGCTCCACAAAAGCGTGATGTTTGCGATGCACCGCGGTCCAGCCACGCGTGCCTATGCCGGTGGTTAACCACAACCAGGCGCGAAAGAAATGCGCCAGCGCGGGATGCAGGCTCAACGCACGGTGCGCCTGATGGCGATGCAAATAGACCGTCACGGAGATGATGGTGAGGTGCGTGAGGCAAAGTGCTGCCAGCAGGGTTCCCCACCAAGGCAAGTCCAATAAGCCATCGACAAAATTTAAAAGGGGCATGGGGAGATCGCCGACGGAATGAGTGGTGGTAATTTTCTATCACGCAGGGCTCGAGATGCAATCACGTGGGGGGGCACTCGCCGGAGGCCCAGCCAGTGCCGCTTGGGGTGCGCATTGTAGAAGCGCCTTGGCAGGGTCTGCGCGCAAGCCAATAATGCGCTGAGATGATGCCTGATGTACTCCTCGAAGCACGCGAAATATCCCGCCGATATGGGGCCCGTCAGGCTGTGCACGGGGTAAATCTGACGCTCAGGCGAGGTGACTGTTTGGGCTTGCTGGGGCTGAACGGTGCGGGCAAATCTACCACCCTCAAAATGCTGGTTGGCGTGCTGGCACCACACGCGGGCAAGATTCTCATCCAAGGCCTCGACCTCGCCCAGCAACCGCTCACCGCCAAAATGAACTTAGGCTATCTACCAGAAACACCGCCGCTATTTTTAGATGCTCGGGTAGATGACTATTTGGCGTTTTGCGCAGCCCTGCATCGGGCACCGGACCCAACGCGGCAAATTGCCCGCGCCAAACAGCGCTGCGGCTTGAACGATGTGGGCAAGCGGGTCATTGGCAATCTGTCCAAGGGTTACCAGCAACGGATTGGTTTCGCGCAGGCCATCGTGCACGAGCCCGCCGTGCTGGTGCTCGACGAACCGACCGTTGGCCTCGATCCGCTGCAAATCCGCGAGATTCGCACGCTAATGCGGGAACTGGCGGGTCAGCACGCCGTGATTTTATCCACTCATTTGCTCGCAGAAGTGCAGCAGATCTGTACCCGCGTCGCGGTCTTACACCAAGGTGTATTGGTTCATGAGGGCGCCTTGACGCCGGCCGGACTCAACCTGCAAATAACCCTGATTGGGGCGCCGAATGCGGCCGCGTCCTTGCGCGAAATCGACGGCGTAAAAACGGTGGAAGCCATCGCGACCGGCGTTTATCGGCTCTGCGTCGAGCACCCAGCGGTTGCTGAAAGCATCACCGCGTGGGTCGTCGCGCGTGGCTGGGGGCTGCGCGAACTGCGCAGCGCCGAAGGCCCGCTCGAGCAAACCTTCTTAGCGCTAACGGCCGGGGCGGCAGCATGAGTTTGATGCTCGTGGTCCGCCGCGAGGCACAGAGCTTTTTTCATGCCCCATTCGCTTGGCTCGTGCTCGCGGTGATGCAGTGCCTCATGGCCTTCCAGTTTCTGGCGCAGATAGACTTGTTTCTCATCGCCACGCCGCGCCTGCAGCGCTTGCCGCAGCCCCCTGGCATTGGCGAATTGGTCATCACCCCAACCTTGGGGACCGTTGCCCTGCTGCTGCTATTTGTGGTGCCGCTGTTGAGCATGCACGCCCTGGCCGGCGAGCGCCGCGCCGGGACCTTGGTGCTGTGGCAGAGTGCCCCGGTAGCACTGCGCACCCTGATCGTCGGTAAATTTCTCGGCATCCTAACGGTGCTGGCCGTGTGGTGGGTGCTGGCCGGACTGATGTGTTTATCGCTGGCCGGTGGGACTCAGCTTGATTGGGGCGCACTCGCCAGCGCGCTATTGGGTTTGGCGCTGATGATGGCTAGCACCACGGCCATTGGGGTCGCGTTCTCCGCCTTCACCCAACAACCGGCGCTCGCCGCGACCGGCAGCTTCACCTGTCTCATCTTTCTATGGCTGTGCGACTGGACTGGTGGGACCACCGAAGAACCCACGATATTCACGCAAATCTCGATGATGTATCACTACCAGCGGCTCCTGCGCGGGTTGGTTGATACGGCCGATGTGGCCTATTTTGTTGTGCTCGCCGCCGCGGCATTAGCGCTCGCGGTGTGGCGTTTGGAGGGCGAACGCCGTGCGCTCTAGCCCCGCCACACATGGCGCGCGCCTACGCTACGCCCTGTGGCCGCTGGCGATTGTGGTGGTGGCGCTGTTAGTGTTTCAGCTGACCCTACGCCAGCGGGTCGTCAGCGACTGGACGCACGCCGGCCGCCATACCTTAAACGCCGCCAGCGCGGCGGCGCTAGCGGCGGTGACCGGCCCGCTGGAAGTGAGCGTTTACTTGCCATCCGGCCACCCGAGCCGCGAATCAGTGCAAGCGCTGGTGGGGCGGTATCAACGGTTGCGCGCAAACCTGCACCTGCATTTTGTCGCACCCGCCGACGTGCCCGAACGCCTGCGCACCCAAAATCTGGCCGAAGGCGACCTCGTCATTGATGCAGGCGGGCGCCGGGAACAACTGCGGCTCTATACCGAAACGGCGTTCACCAACGCCTTGGCGCGGTTGGCACGCCAAGAAGACCAATGGCTGGCTTTTGTGACGGGTCACGGCGAGCGCAGTCCGCTGCGGGGCGCAAACTTCGATGTCTCAGATTTCGCCGCAGCGCTCGCCCAGCGGGGGCTGAAAGCACGCGAAATCAATCTCGCGGCACAGCACGTCATCCCGGAGAACGCGACCGCCGTGGTCATCGCAAGCCCGCAAATTGACTATCTCCCGGGCGAAGTGGCGCTCATCGAACAATATCTGGCACATGGCGGTGCGCTGCTCTGGTTGCGGGAACCCACCCCAACGCCCTCGCTGGCGCCACTGGAAAAGATGCTGGGCCTCGTGCCACACGCCATGACCGTGGTTGACCCCGGCACCCAAGCCGTGGGCATCGATAATCCAGCCCTGGTGCTCGTCACCCGGTTTAACCCGCACCCGGCGCTGGCGCAGTTCAGCGCAACGGTGGTTTTGCCCTACGCAACCCCAGTCATGGCGACCCCGCCGGCACCCTGGCAGCACAGCGTTTTATTCGAGTCTTCGCCCGGCGCGTGGGGCGAAACCGCCGCCATGTCGGGTGAGGTGGCCTACAGCGCAGGTCTGGATTTGAAAGGACCGCTGCCGCTCGCGCAGGCCCTGACCCGGGGTACCCAGCGAGTCGTCGTGGTGGGCGACGGCGATTTTCTATCCAATACCTATCTCGGCAATGGCGGTAATCGTGCCTTGGGTACCCGCTTGATCGAATGGCTCGTGACCCGCGACGACCTAATCGCCATTGAGCACACCCCAGCCGCCGACACCCAACTGAACTTCACCCGCTGGCAAACGGGATTGCTGGGTGGTGGTTTCTTATTGGTCTTGCCCAGCGTTTTAGCGGGCGTTGGTGGCTGGCTCTGGTGGGCTCGCCGACATGCCTGAATTACCCGAAGTTGAAACCACCAGGCGGGGTGTCGCCCCCCACCTCGAGGGACGCAGCGTCACGGGCGTGGTGGTGCGCGAGCGCCGTTTTCGCCAACCCGTGCCGGAGAATTTGGCCGACATCCTGCTTGGCCAGCGTCTCACGCAGGTGTCGCGGCGCGCCAAGTACCTGCTTTTTGAATTTACCCACGGCACGCTCATCGTGCATCTGGGAATGTCCGGGTCCCTGCGCATCACCACGCCCGACACCGCGCCCAAACCGCACGACCACATCGATTTGGAATTTGACGGCCAGGTCTGCCTGCGGCTGCGCGATCCCCGCCGTTTTGGCCTGATGCTGTGGACGCCCGAGGATCCCCTGCGGCATCGCTTGCTCGCAGGACTAGGCCCAGAGCCGTGGGATCAGCGCTTTAGCGCCGAATATCTCGCCCAACTGGCCAGTGCGCGCAGCGTGGCCGTTAAAAGCTTTTTGATGGACGGGGCCACCGTGGTGGGTGTTGGCAACATTTACGCCAGTGAGTCGTTGCACCGTGCGGGCATCCACCCTTCGCGCCCAGCCCGCCGTATTGCGCTGCCACGCTATGCAGCCCTAGTGGTCGCGGTACGCGAAGTGTTGGAGTTGGCCATCGGTTTTGGTGGCACGACGCTGCGCGATTTCACCCACAACGATGGCCAACCTGGCTATTTTCGCAATGAATTGCAGGTGTATGGCCGCGCCGGCCAACCCTGTCTGCGCTGCGGCACAGCACCCATCGCGCAGCGTGTCATTGGCCAGCGCGCGAGCTATTTCTGCCCGCGCTGCCAACGGTGAAGGGGCCCGCGCCCAGTCCACTGGCCGCAGCCCTCGCCGGCGGACTGCTGCTGGTCAGCACCATGGGAATTGGGCGCTTCGCCTACACCCCTTTGCTGCCCCGCCTACGCGACACCTTGGGCTGGACCTTGGCGCAAGCCGGTGATGTGGCGAGCGCCAATTTTGTGGGGTATCTGCTGGGCGCGCTGCTCGCGGGCCGCCTGGCGGGTCGGCCAACGCGCGCCGGCTGGCTCTTTTTGGCGATGCTCCTCAGCGTGCTGTCGACACTAGCCGGCCTGCTCCACTGGTCTTATGAGGGCTGGCTGGCGCTGCGTTTTGTAGCCGGGGTCGCCAGCGCCGTCGGCATGGTCATTGGCTTGGCGCTGGTCATCGACTATGTCACTCGAGCGGGGCGCCCAGGCCTGTCCTCGGTGGCGTTCCCCGGGGTAGGGGTGGGCATTGTGCTGTCGGTCATCCTCATTGAAATAGCCAAGGCGGGTGGTGCCTCGGTCGCCGGACAATGGGCGGGGCTCGGCATTTGTGCGGGGGTGTGTTCGGCGGTGGCGCTGCCCATTCTGGCGCGCCTACCCAACTTGGTACCCAGCGCGGCGCCGGCGTTAGCCACGGCGTCGAGCGCGGACTCATCTGGAGAGCTAAGACGTCTTATCGCGGCCTATGCGCTGTTGGGGTTTGGCTATGTGGTGACCGCCACGTTCATTGTCGCAATGGCGAGACAGCAAAATAGCGCGCCGTTCATCGAAGTCCTGTGTTGGCTCGTGGTCGGCGCAACCGCTGCCCCCTCGGTGCCAGTCGGCCGCTGGCTCGCGCAACGCTATGGCAGCATGCGCGTCATGCGGGGCGCTTTTTGTCTGGAAGCGATGGGGGTGTTGTTGGCGGGCTCCAGTCACAGCACCGGCCTGTTGCTGCTGGGCGGGGCGTGTCTGGGCGCGACGTTTTTATCCATCACGGCCCTCGGGCTCACCGCCGCTCGCAACGCCGCTGGTCCGGCAGCCGATGCGGCCATGGGCTGGATGACCGCAGCCTTTGGCAGCGGCCAACTGTTAGGGCCTTTTGTCGCTGGCCGATTGGCGCAGTGGTCGGGTGGGTTCGCCCTGCCTTCGGCGTTAGCGGCGGGCTTGTTGTTAGTGGGTGCGGTGATCCTACCGCGCCACACCACCCCGGCAGCCGGCAC
>CAMAXW010000013.1 GCA_945862315.1 Klebsiella pneumoniae | reverse complement strand
GTGTAGATCTGCGTCGTCGAAATATCCGCGTGCCCTAATAACAGTTGGACCACCCGCAAATCCGCGCCATGGTTGAGCAAATGCGTCGCGAAAGCATGGCGCAACGTATGCGGTGATAAATCCGCGTTGATACCCGCCTTACGCGCGTGTTTTTTTATCAGCCACCAAAAAGCCTGCCGTGTCATCGCATCCCCACGGTTGGTGGGAAACAGCGACTCACAGACTTTGCCTTTTAAAATCTCAGCGCGCGCTGCGCCAAGATAAATCTCCAGTTGATCGCGGGCCACGTCCCCTAGAGGCACTAAACGCTCCTTGTCCCCTTTCCCGATTACCCGGATAACGCCCGCCACCAAACCCACCTGCGAGCGGGTTAGGCCCACGAGTTCCGAGACCCGTAGCCCCGTTGCGTAGAGCACCTCCAGCATCACCCCATCCCGCACGGCCAACGCCGTTTTGTGGCCGGGCGCGTTCAGCAATGCCTCAACGTCGCGCTCACTCAGGCTTTTCGGCAAGTGCCGGCTGATGCGGGGGTTTTTTAAGCGCAGGGTAGGGTCGTCGGCGCGAATCCGCTCGCGCACGAGAAAGGCAAAAAAGCGCCGCAAGCTGGATAGCCGACGCGCCGTAGAGCGGCCAGACTGGCGCGCCGAGACCGCCAGATAAGCCAGTAAATCGGCTTCTCCTGCCTCCTCTAGCGACACCGATTGTAAGCATAGAACTGCCACGATTTGCCGCAAATCTGCCCCATAGGCCTGTACCGTGTTCGGGCTCAGGCCATGCTCAACCCAGAGATGGTCGAGAAAGCTCGTTAACAACCGGGTGTCGGTCATCTGTTTTCCTTGCTGGCGTGGCAACGACAATTTTTAAAACATAGGGAGAACGCTTAATGACACTTGTGCCGCTGGGCCCTGAACTTTAGCCTATGGGAGCATAGCGTGTTCGCACAACCCCCATCGCCGACAGGACGGCCGTATTCATGACATCAAAAACTCCCGTCGCCACCGACGGTCTGTCGCTCTACCAGACCACAACCTGTTGGTTTTGCGTCAAAGTTCGACAAAAAATCAGCGATTTAGGTATTAAGATTGAGCTGCGTGATATCGCGGCTAGCACCAGCTACCGTGATGAGCTCCTTCAGGGTGGGGGAATGGGACAGGTTCCCTGTCTACGCATTGCGCAGCTTGATGGGCGCGTGGATTGGTTATACGAATCCAGCGACATCTGCGAGTATTTACAGGAAAAATTTACGTAGCGGACTAACGCCCGGCCGTGTCTTCGACCACGGACGGGCATGGACGTGGTCGGCGTCTAGCGGCTGCTCTTGGCCGGGATTTTTTCGCGAATACGCGCGGCCTTGCCTTTGAGCTCTCGCATGTAGTAGAGCTTGGCTCTCCGCACGGCACCCCGACGCTTCACCGTGATCTCGGCAATCATGGGGCTATAAGTGGGAAACACGCGTTCCACGCCTTCGCCGTGCGAGATTTTCCGAACAGTGAAAGCCGAGTTGGCACCACGGTTGCGCTTGGCGATAACAACGCCCTCAAACGCCTGAAGCCTTTCTCGAATGCCTTCCTTAACGCGCACTTGAACGACGATGGTATCGCCGGGCGAAAAGTCAGGGATGATTTTTTGAAGCAACTCTGCTTCGAGTTCTTGGACGATATTGGTCATAGCGGGCTCCGGCGGGTCTTTCAGTCAAGTCTGGGATGATAACTACGATTGCGCATCATTGGAACCGCCCTGAGGTTCAGAACCCAATTTGTCGAGCAGCGCACGGTCACCGGCCGACAAAACACAGTTCACCAGCAAATCTGGCCGTCGCCGCCAGGTGCGCTCTAGCGCCTGCGCTCGCCGCCAGCCAGCAATGGCGGCATGATTGCCACTGAGAAGGACCGCCGGGACATCTTGACCGTCGACCATCACGGGGCGTGTGTAGTGTGGAAAATCCAGCAAGCCATTTTCGAACGAATCTTCCAGCGCTGAGCGCTCGTCACCCAAGGCGCCAGGGAGGCGCCGCGTGAGCGAGTCGATAACCGCCATGGCGGCGATTTCTCCACCAGAGAGTACGAAATCCCCGAGCGACCATTCTTCATCGATGTCCTGCTCAATCAAGCGCTCGTCAATCCCCTCATAGCGTCCGGCTAGGAGCACCAGATGCGGATGTCGCTCCAGCAGCGGCAACGCCGATTGCGCCAGCGTTCGGCCCTGTGGACTTAAATACACGACATGCACCCCAGCCGGGTCCGTGGCACGCGCCGCCGCAATGGCAGCGCGTAAGGGCGGTACCATCATCACCATGCCCGGCCCACCACCATAGGCGTTGTCGTCGACTGTATTACGGGCGTCGGTGGCAAAATCGCGGGGGTTGAACAGCTGGATATCGATGATGCCGCGCTCGCAAGCCCGGCGCACAATGCCAACACCCGCGAAAGCGGCCAGCAGTTCAGGGAAGAGCGTGATCACGCTAAATCGGCGCATGTCAGTCGTCTGGATGCCAGTCCACCACCATTTCGCGCCGTGTGATGTCCACGGCATGAACGTAGCGTGGGATCACAAATGGAATAAGCCGCTCGCGCTCGCCGGTCACGACCAAAACGTCCGCAGCCCCCGTCTCGAGCAACCCAGACACCGTGCCCAATGGCACGCCATCGGCATTGGAGACGCGCATGCCGATGAGGTCGCGCCAATAGTAGGCGCCCACCGGAGAGGGCGGAAGGGCGCTGACCGGCACCGAAATTTGCTGACCCACCAAGGCTTCGGCGGATTCCCGCGTAGACACCCCAACGAGCCGCACCGCAAAGCCATCGCGAGCTGGTTGGTGCTCGGCCAGCGCATAGCGCTGGGCGGTCTCCCGCCCGCTCAGGGACCAGTGTCGGTATTTGAGAATGCCGTCCGCCGGTCGTGCCAGTGAACGGACTTTAATCCAGCCGCGCACACCAAAGACGCCGCGGACTTCCCCCAGCACAATGAGTTCTTCTGTTTCCGCAGTGGCAGCATTCGTCGCCGGACACTCTGCGGACGTCAGGCGCTGCTCATCGCCAGGCGGAATCAACCCGTCGGAACGGGTCGGGACGTTCAGGCAGCAGCGCCGTGCTGTTTCATCAGATCAGCGACTCGATCGGATGGCTGCGCGCCAACCCCTAACCAATAGTCGAAGCGCGAGCGGTTCATTCGGAAGGGTTCTTCCTGTTTTACCGCGATCGGATTGAAGAAGCCCAAGCGCTCGATGAACCGGCCATCGCGCTTATTGCGGCTGTCTGTGACAACGATGTGGTAAAACGGCCGCGCCTTGGCGCCAGTGCGGGAAAGTCTAATAGTGACCATTCAGTTAGATGCCTTTTAAGGATAGTCTTGGACAAGCGCGGCCCGGGCGGCCGCGAGGTCGCATATTCTATGCGAAGATGCCCGGGCAAATGAAGCCAATCTTCAATCTCCATGATTTGAAATGAGAACCCCCACCGAAAGCGACGACAACGCTGGTGAAAAACGGCGTTTACGCGTCCTCTTGCGTGCCCAGCGGCAAGCCGCTTTTGCCGATGGGAATGCTAGAGCGCGCGCCGACCTCGCCTTACAAGCCAACGTGTTGGGCTTCAAGCGACCCGAGAAAACCTCGTCTATTTTTGTCTTTCTTGCGACGCACGAAGAAACCGCCACCTCACGCTTGGTCGACACCTATTGCGCCGCGGGTGCGGTGGTGCTCGTGCCGAGACTCCTAGACCGCACGCTGATGCTGGCGGTGAGATTCACCGGATGGGCAGATTTAACCCCTGGCCCGCTGGGAATTTTAGCGCCGGGTTGCCGCCCAGAATATCCGGGCCCCATTGAGTGTGTGTTGGTGCCCGGCCTCGCCTATTCCCCCGCGGGCCAACGCTTAGGCTACGGCGGCGGATTCTACGATCGCTGGCTTCCCCAACAACCCGCCGCCTGCCGCATCGGATTGTGCTTTGAGCACCAACTCCTGACCAACCTGCCGCACGAGCCTCACGATGAAGTGGTGGATTACGTGATTACCGAAAATCGCATTCTCATCACCAATGCCAGATAAATTCGATTAAGTTAATTTAGATTTAATCTTTAATTAATTGATTTTTAATACTTTAAAAATTTAATTAAAGTTAATTCTGAAGTGCTTCGTAGCGCTGTTCCCTACCATCCACCGACATAAAAAAAGCCCGCTTAGCGGGCTTTTTCCAGACACTGTCGAGCAGCGCTTAAGCGGGTTCGTCCACCGCTTTCATGCTCAGCCGAATCCGGCCTTGCTTATCAACTTCTAGCACTCGCACCCGCACCGTATCGCCTTCGGTCAGGATGTCGCTCACATTCTCCACTCGCTCATGCGAGATCTGCGAAATGTGCACGAGGCCGTCTTTGCCAGGCAGGATGTTCACGAATGCACCGAAATCCATTAGCTTCTGGACTCGACCCTCGTAAATAGCCCCCACTTGGACGTCGGCCGTAATGGATTCGACTCGACGCTTGGCCTCTTGGCCGGCCGCGAAATCCACCGACGCGATCTTGACGGTGCCATCATCTGTGATGTCGATCGTGGTGCCGGTTTCTTCGGTGATCTGGCGAATGGTGCTGCCACCTTTGCCGATAACATCGCGAATTTTGTCCGGGTCAATCTTGATTGTGATGATTCTCGGCGCATACATCGACATTTCGGTGCGAGCAGTGCTCAACACTTGATTCATGCAGCCCAGAATGTGCAGGCGCCCTTCTTTGGCTTGGTGCAGCGCGGTCTCCATAATCTCCCGAGTGATACCGTTTATCTTGATATCCATCTGGAGCGCTGTCACGCCTTTCGCGGTGCCGGCCACTTTGAAATCCATGTCACCGAGGTGATCTTCGTCACCCAGAATGTCGGAGAGGACGACGTACCGATCTTGATCTTTGATCAGCCCCATCGCGATACCGGCAACTGGCGCCGACAAGGGCACGCCCGCGTCCATCAATGCCAAGCTGGTACCACACACCGATGCCATCGAACTGGACCCGTTGCTTTCCAGAATCTCAGAAACGACCCGAATGGCGTAAGGGAAGGTGCTCATTTCCGGCATAACAGCCTGAATACTGCGCTTGGCTAAACGCCCGTGGCCGATTTCCCGACGTTTGGGTGATCCGACCCGCCCTACTTCACCGACGCTAAAGGGCGGGAAGTTGTAATGCAGCATGAAAGGCTCTCTACGGCCGCCTTCGATAGCATCAATAATCTGCGAGTCCCGCTCTGTGCCCAGCGTAACCGCAACCAGTGCCTGGGTTTCGCCACGGGTAAATAGCGCTGAACCATGCGCGCGGGGCAGCAGCCCGGCTTCACCAAAAATAGCGCGAATATCCGCTTTACCACGGCCATCGATGCGGGGTTGTCCCGCTAAGGCTGCGTTGCGCACGGTGTCATATTCTAGATTGGAGGCGACCTCAGCGACCTGCTGGGCCGACCATTCAGGGGCAGCACCCGCCGCAAAACGGCTAACCATATCCGCACGCAAATGGGCAAGACGATCGCGACGTGCCATTTTGTCCACAATGGCGAAGGCCGCGGCGTAATCGGCACCAAATTGGGCTTGTACCGCATCAATGAGCGCGGTGGGCGCCACCGGCGCGGCCCACTTCAAAGGGACCACCTGCACTTTAGATTGCAGTTCCTTGATCGCATTAATGGCTAAGCGGGATTGTTCATGACCGAAGACCACGGCGCCCAGCATGATTTCTTCGGAGAGTTCTGAGGCTTCGGATTCGACCATCAGTACCGAGCTGTCTGTGCCAGCAACCACTAAGTCCAGTTCGGAATCAGCCAGTGCGCCAAAGCTCGGATTTAACAAATATTGTCCGTCCCGGTAGCCCACGCGGGCCGCGCCGATCGGGCCCATGAATGGCAAGCCAGAAATGGACAACGCAGCGGAGGCACTAATGAGTGCAGGGATGTCAGGGTCGACGGCGGGATCGAGCGACATCACCGTGCAGATAATCTGCACCTCGCGCGTGAAGCCTTCCGGAAACAGTGGCCGAATGGGTCGATCGATCAGCCGAGAGGTCAGGGTTTCTTTTTCGCTCGGCCGTCCTTCGCGCTTGAAGAAACCGCCAGGAATTTTACCGGCCGCGTACGTACGCTCTTGGTAATCGACGGTGAGGGGAAAGAAGTCGCGCGGGACTCCGGTTTCCTTGTTACAAACCACGGTGGTGATAATCACCGTTTGACCCATCGTTATCAGCACTGCACCGGTCGCCTGTTTGGCGAGCCGCCCGGTTTCAAGAGTGACTTGTTGGTCGCCGTAAGTGAACGAAACAGTGGTAGGCGTCATGGATAACCCAATCGTTGGTCAGCGGGTGAAGTAGGGATTTGGCTAGTACCCCACGCCCAGCGTAGGGTTCCAGTCAGACGGAAAGTCTTATTTACGCAGACCGAGGCGCCCAATGAGGCTCCGGTAGCGGTCGGTATCGCGGCTGCGCAGATAGTCTAGTAATTTGCGCCGGCGATTCACCATGCGCAGCAACCCTTGGCGGGAATGATTGTCGTGCGCGTGGGCTTTGAAATGCTGGGATAGGTCTTCAATACGTGCCGACAGCAGGGCGACCTGCACTTCCGGACTACCTGTATCGGTGTTACCGCGACGGTGTCCCGTCACGATTTCTTGCTTTTGATCGCTCGTCAACGCCATTAATCGAAACTCCTACTGTTTCTTATCAAAATGCACTTTGTTAGGCCGAGCAGTCTAACTGTCGCGCCGCGATGGAACAAGAATTTTCTAGGCCGAATCATTGGGTTTTAGGCTCAAGGGCGTACTTTGATGGACTTATTAGACGCCGTGAAACGAGTCGACCGTTCAATAGCACTTCGCAGATCCCCACAAAGCTCCCGTCTGGGCAGTACGCTCGCACCAGGCCGGTGCTGGTTGAGCTGGGAATTTCCACCATTTTCCCCAGCCACAGACATGCGGCCATGTGGGTGGTGATGGCGAGCGGGGGCAAACCCGACAAAGCGGAGTCGATCGGCGCCAGCAGGGCATCGTAGGCATCCGTGGGTTGTTCCACGTGGGCTAAATCGCTTAGCGCCGTCGCCGCTGCCAAATGAAACGGCCCCGCCATGGTGCGCCGCAGCCCCGACAAAGATCCGCCGCACCCAAGGACCGCACCAATGTCTTCTGCCAACACCCGAATGTAAGTACCTTTGGTACACAGTACTTCGAAGCGCAATGTTTGCGCGTCTAACGCCAGCACACGGAGGGATTTTATCGTGATCGGGCGCGCGGCGCGCTCAACCTCAATGCCGGCCCGTGCCAGTTCATATAAAGGGCGACCGCCGCGCTTAAGGGCGGAGTACATCGGCGGCACTTGCTCTTGGGGACCCAGAAACTGCGTGAGCACCGCCGGGATCCGTTCCAACATCTGCGGCGTCACGGCGCCTGTGGCAATCACCCGGCCTTCAGCGTCACCCGTATCAGTCGTGACGCCCAGTGCCAGATCGGCGATGTAGCATTTGTCTGAATCCAGCAACCAGGCGCTAGCTTTCGTCGCCTCCCCCAGACAAATCGGTAACAAGCCACTGGCCGCCACGTCAAGATTGCCGGTATGCCCCCCTTTGGCAGCACCAAAAATGTAGCGCACGCGTTGCAGGGCACCGTTAGAACTGATGCCGGGAGGCTTATCGAGTAGAAAAATACCGCTAATGTCGCGGCGAGGAATTCGGGGAGGGTGCCGCATCTGACTAGGGCCTTCGGCCACTATTCGCGGCTGCTGTCGCTCAGGAGATCCCCGATACGCGCGGCCGTCGCCATGGTTTCGTCGAGTTCTACGTACAGGGTCGGGATTTTTTTTAGCTGCAATTCGCGCGCAATAAGCTGCTTCATGACCGGTCGCAGATCCTTTAGCCGGTCTAGGGGCGAACGCCCCTCGGGCACCGCGAAGGCGCTGACTAGCACGCGAGCCGTGCTTAAATCGGAGGCCACGATGACCCGAGTGACGGTGAGCATGCCGAAGCCGCCGTCGCGTCCAGCACGCATCACCGGTTCGGCCAGCACCCGTTTGATGCTTTCTGCAATGCGAACGTGTCGCGAGAACTCACGAGGCATGCGCGCTGCTTACCGGCTCTCAGACCGAGCGGGAAACGATCGTGCGCTCGTAGACCTCGATTTGGTCTCCCGCCTTCACGTCATTGTAATTTTTCACGCCGATACCGCATTCCGTGCCTGATTTCACTTCGTTCACGTCATCTTTGAAGCGTCGGAGCGACTCCAGTTCGCCTTCGTAGACCACGACGTCGTCGCGCAGGACGCGGATCGGGTTTTTGCGCCGAACCACACCGGTCATCACGAGGCAGCCCGCAATGGCACCCAGCTTGGACGAATGGAATACGTCTCTAACGGCCGCGACACCCACGATGGTTTCCCGAATTTCAGGGGAGAGCAGACCTTTGACAGCAGCTTTCACATCGTCAATTACGTCATAAATAATGCTGTAGTAGCGTAAATCGAGACCAGATTCGTCGACCAAACGGCGCGCAGCGGCGTCCGCACGCACGTTAAAGCCAATTAGGTAGGCCTTAGAGGCGAGTGCCAAATTGACATCCGACTCGTTGATACCGCCCACACCGCTGGCCACAATTTCCACCCTAACTTCGTCCGTGCTAAGCCGTGACAGCGACTCGGAGAGCGCTTCCGCGGAGCCCTGCACGTCGCTTTTAATCAGGATACGCAGCGAGGTGCTCTCGCCTTCTTTCATCTGCTGGAAGGCGTTCTCTAGTTTGGAAGCCTGCTGACGTGCCAGCTTGGTTTCGCGGCCTTTATCCAGTCGGAAGAAAGCGATTTCGCGAGCTTTGCGCTCGTCGTCGACGACCATCGCGTCTTCCCCTGCGTTGGGGGTACCGGACAAACCCAGCACCTCAACCGGAATCGACGGCCCCGCCGACTCAATGGGGTTACCGGCGGCGTCAAGCATGGCCCGAATGCGGCCAAACTCCGTGCCGGTTAGCAATACATCGCCGCGCCGCAACTCGCCACGCTGGACCAGAATCGTCGCAATAGGACCACGACCCTTATCGAGCCGCGATTCCAGCACCACGCCCTTGGCCGGGCCGGTGTCGGCAGCTTTAAGCTCAAGGACCTCTGATTGTAGCGAAATGGTCTGCAGCAGCGTGTCAACGCCCTGCCCAGTCTTAGCCGATACCGGCACAAACAGCGTATCGCCACCCCACTCTTCGGAGTTCACGCCAATTTGGGAGAGTTCCTGACGCACTCGGTCGAAGTCCGCACCACCCTTATCAATTTTATTGATGGCAACGATAAGCGGTACTTTGGCCGCTCGGGCGTGTTTGACCGCTTCTTCGGTTTGCGGCATCACGCCGTCGTCGGCCGCCACCACCAGAATGACGATGTCAGTGACTTTGGCGCCGCGCGCGCGCATGGCGGTAAAGGCTTCGTGACCTGGGGTGTCCAGAAAAGTGATCGGTCCTAAGTCGGTGGTTACGCGATAAGCACCAATGTGCTGGGTAATCCCGCCCGCTTCGCCCGCGGCGACCTGTGATTTGCGAATGTAATCCAGTAAGGAAGTTTTGCCATGGTCGACGTGGCCCATGATCGTCACCACTGGGGCGCGCGCATTTTGGTCGCCACCCGCAGCCTTCTCGAGCAAATCTTCCTCTAATGCATTCTCACGCAGTAACTTTGGCTTGTGCCCCATCTCTTCGACCACGACGACCGCCGTGTCTTGGTCGATCATCTGGTTAATGGTCACCATCGTGCCGAGATTCATCATGACTTTGATGACTTCAGCCGCTTTCACCGACATGCTCTGCGCTAGCTCTGCAACCGTGAGGCTTTCGGGAATGAGTACCTCGCGCACCACCGGCGCGGTGGGCCGTTCGAAAGCGTGTTTGCCGGTGTTTTGCGGCACAAAACGCCGCTGCATTGGCGCTTTTTTCTTCCGCCGACCCGATTTGTCGGTGGCAACGTGGAGTTCTTTGCGACCAAAGCGCGACTTATCCGCACCCGCTGGAGCATCACGGCGCTCGCCCTGACGCGGTGCGGGAGTCTCCGGACGCGGACGTGCTGCCGGTGCCGAATGGGGTCTGGCCTCAGATTTAGGTGCGGGCGGTTCGACCTCCTGCGGGGCCGCAGCCACGGGTTCTGGCTCCGGTGCCACGAGCACAGGTTCGGGCTCTGGCGCCACTTCCGCAACGGGTTCCGGGATGTGGATCTCGGGTTCGGCCACGAGTTCAAATTCGGCAACCGCCGGCATGGGACTCAAGTCCGTTATTGCCAAGCCCTCAGGCCCCGCAACGCCGTGCTCTTTTTCTACCTTGGCGGCTTCTTCCTCGGTCACCACACTGCGTTTGACGTAGGTGCGCGTGCGGCGGAACTCTACGGCAACGGTCTTCGCGGCCACGCCCGGTTTCACCAGTCGCGAGCGAATTTTACCCTTGTCGGCTGGGATTTTGATCTCACTGACCGTTTTGCGGCTCAGCGTGATTTTGCTCGGTTCCGCGGAAGCGTCGTCTTTCCCGTGCAGCCGGCGTAAGTAAGTCAGTAACTGACTTTTTTCCTGCTCGGCGATGGGGGACTCCGCTAGCTTGCCGACAAGCCCGGCCTCATTAAGCTGCGCGATCAATCGCTCAACAGGAACGCCCACGACATTCGCGAATTCGCGAACGGTAATTTCAGCCATGCTTAACTCCCAGCACCGGTATTGTCCGCGTCGGTAAACCACGGCGCGCGAGCGGTCATGATCAATTTGCCAGCCTGCATTTCCGTCATGCCATCGATGTCCATCAGTTCATCCACGGACAACTCTGCAAGGTCATCCATAGTCACCACGCCCCGCGCAGCGAGTTCGTAGGCGAGTTCTGGCACCATTCCTTCCATCTCAAGCAGATCTTCTGACGGCGCGGCATCCCCAACTTGTTCTTCCGAGGCGATAGCGCGCGTGAGCAGAATATCCTTCGCCCGTTGCCGCAATTCGGATACCAAGGTCTCGTCGAATTCCTCGATGGCCATCATTTCGTGCTCGGGCACGTAGGCTATTTCTTCGATCGAGGCGAAGCCTTCCTGCACCAAGATAGCGGCGATTTCCTCATCGACATCCAGCAGGTCCATAAAGATTTTTTGCGATTTCTGAACTTCAGCCTCGCTCTTTTGCTCGGCAGCGACCTCGGTCATGACGTTCAGATCCCAACCGGTGAGTTGGCTTGCCAGCCGGACATTCTGGCCGTTGCGCCCGATAGCTTGCGACAACTGCTCCTCGGCGACCGCCACATCCATGCTGCCGGAGTCTTCATCGACCAGAATGGACACCACATCGGCTGGTGACATGGCGTTAATGACGAACTGCGCTGGGTTGCTGTCCCACAAAATGATATCAACCCGTTCCCCGCCCAATTCGTTGGAGACGGCTTGCACGCGTGAACCCCGCATACCCACACACGCGCCCACGGGGTCAATGCGCGAGTCGGTACTTTGCACCGCAATTTTTGCGCGTAGTCCGGGATCGCGCGCCGCGCCATGCATGCGAATCACGCCTTCGCCGATTTCCGGCACTTCAAGTTTGAACAGTTCGATGAGCAGCTCGCGGGCAGTTCGGCTCACAAACAGTTGGGGACCGCGTTTTTCTGGCCGGACGTCAAAAAGATAGCCCCGGACTCGGTCGCCGGGTCGCACAACTTCCCGCGGGATGACGTGTTCTTTGGTGATGACGGCTTCGGCATTACCGCCTAAGTCTAGGAAAATATTACCGCGCTCGATACGTTTTACGACACCCATGACCAGTTCCCCGATGCGGGGTTGAAAGGCCTCGATGATTTGTGCGCGTTCGGCTTCGCGGACTTTTTGAACGATGACCTGCTTGGCAGTTTGAGCTGCGATGCGACCCCATTCGGCGGCTTCCAGCGGGTCTTCAACGAACTCGCCGGGTTTGATCAGCGGATAGCGATCGATGACGTCGGGGAGAAAAATTTGGCGCTCTGGGAATTCGAGGTCCGGTTGGTCACCGGCATTTAATTCTAAATAGGCGGCACGCTCGTCAGGATCGATAACTTCCCAACGCCGAAAGGCTTGGTAGTCGCCTGTAACGCGATCAATAACGACATGGACGTCAACTTCTTCGTTGAATCGTTTCTTGGTCGCGCTGGCCAGTGCGGCTTCGAGCGCGTCGAAAATGACTTCTTTCGCCACGCCTTTTTCGTTGGACACGACGTCGACGACTGTGAGGATTTCCTTGTTCATTTTTCTTCCAAGTCAATATTGCGCCGACCACTCCCACGCCGAGTGGGTTTTTTTGCTGCTGCTAACGAGGACCAATCTGGTACCAGTCGCGCACGCTCTATCGCGCTAAAGCGCAACTGTAAGGGTCCTGTTTCCTCTTGCAGCGTCACCGTCTCGGCGGTCGCCTCAAGCAGTTTCCCAACCACTTTGCGTCGACCGTCGATGGGACTCCGCAGCCGAACCTGCACGACTTCGCCCACAAATCGCGCCCATTGGGCGGGTTGAAACAAAATGCGTTCAACCCCCGGCGAGGAGACTTCTAGGATGTAGGCGCCGTTGATGAGTTCGTCTGCCTCAATGAGGTCTGAGACTTGCGCGCTGACCAATTCGCAGTCTTCCACCACGATGCCGGCCGGAGCGTCAATGAAAATCCGCACCAGCTGGCTTTGGGCCGACCGGTTCCGCTCGATGCCCCAAAGTTCGTATCCTAAGCCCCGGATGGTTGGCTCAATCCGTTGCACGATGTGATCGGCGTCTTGCATTTTTTTCCCGGTCTCGAAACGAAAAAGCCCCGATTACCCGGGGCCTTTTTTTTCGGATTGGTAGCGGGGGCAGGATTTGAACCTGCGACCTTCGGGTTATGAGCCCGACGAGCTGCCAGACTGCTCCACCCCGCAATTGTTCGGCCCCTAATATTAGTGCGGGGACGCTAACAAAATCAAGCACTACAGCGCGCTAATTTACGACCCACGTTACTCTGGTCCCAGCAGCGCTCGCCGGCAGGCTTGCAGCTGCGGTTTCGCGCAGATATCGCCTGTGGGCAGGATGGTTTGATCGAAATTCGCATCCTCTAACAAGGCCCCCACGAGACTGGCACCTGTCAGGTCCGCGTAACCGAATTCTGCGTGCTGTAAATCCGCGCCATCCAACGTCGCGCCGTGTAACGAGGCTCCTGTCAGTCTAGCGCCACTCAACCTGGCGTCACGCAGCAAGGCCGTCGTCAAATTGGCATACGCCAAGTCTGCGCCGCGCAAATCTGCCCCGGTAAAATTTGCGCCGGCCAGTTGCGCATTACGCAGAATGGCCCCCTGCAGGTGCGTGTTGTGGAAGTTCTGCCCGGCCAGATTGCAGAACTCCCAATTAACACCCGGGGCGGGCGGCGCCGCACATTGCGCCGAGGGTGGTTGGTACCCAGCTTTTTTTAACGCCAAACCAAACACGCCCAACGTGAGCGCGGCCAGAATTAGAAACGGCAGATAGCGCCTCCCGGGCTGGGTTGGCCGCAACCCCGCCCACACTCGATTTGAACGCAGTTCTCGAGCCACTAGCGCCGCGTCTTCCGCCGCACGCCGTTCGTCGTTGAGATGCGTTGCCGCGACATCTAGGGTAGTAGGCGGCTCGGCAAGCGGGCCTCGCTCGACACGCCACGGATCCGAAGACGCGACTGAAAGCTCCGATGGGGTCCGCTGTAGCAACACCTCAAAATCTGGGTAGTCGCTAGCAGGTTGCCACACGGTGCCATCAGCGCTGATCTGATCCGTGGCTTTAATCCGCCCCAGCGCTATATTTTTCTCGATCAAAGCGGCGGAGTAAGGGCCTTTGGGCTCCCCGGCGCGTTTGACCCACCATAAGTGGCCGATTGGCATTTGAGAGGTCCTTAAATTCAGGGGTGAGGGAACCTACCACTGAGGGCGCGCCTATCTTAGCCCCGGGGAATCAAGTTCTGTTGGCTGCGGCCGCTGCCCGACGCATGAAACTTGATCTTTCCACCCAATTTGTCGCACCACCCCGCACCACTGCAGCGGCACCCTTGGCCCAAGCTTGGGCGGTAGGCCAACTACTGAGTGTCACGGTGGTCGAGCGCGTCGACGCGAACACGCTACGGCTGGCGATCAATGGACAGAATCTCGTGGCCCACACAGCACTGGAGTTACCGCCGGGCGGGCAGTTCACAGCGCGCGTCACAGCCGGCGGCGCGCAGCCGCAACTGACGTTGCTCCCAACGCCTAGCGCCGAGTCGCCCGCCAGCGTGGTGGTGTCCTCATTGGGGCGTTCGCTCCCGCAGCAGGCGCCGTTGACAGAAGTCATCCCCAGCCTCCTGGCGCCCCTCCAAGCGCCACTCAAAGGCACCCCCTTACCGCCGGCCGTCACCGTGAAGCTGGAGGCCTTAGCAGCTTCACTGCCGACCCTATCGCAACTCGCCCAACCTGCTGGCTTGGCGCGCGGCATCGCCGCCACGGGTACCCAGCTAGAGGCACGACTCGCGCAAGTGGTCGCACTGTCCTCGCCAAACATCGAGGCTTCCCGGAACACCCCAGGAATACCGGTGACAGATCTGAAATGGCAGCTGCTAGCGCTGCGCGAAACGGTGAGCAGCGTCCTCCAACAGGTCTCCGAGGAGGCGGCCCCTAGAGATGCCGTCAAAGCCCCGGCATCGCCGTTGGCCCCGTTGCCGAACACCGCGGCCACCGCACCACCACTCGACCTCGAGGCACCGGCGCAACCCAACAGAGCGTTCTCGTCCACACAAAATCTAGCCGCGCCGGCACCGGCCATTGCTGGCGACCTCACGCCGGAAACGCGCGCCGAGTCCCTCTCGCAGCCAAATCTTCCCAAACTGCTAGACGATATCAATGCCGGGCTCGCACGCATCACGACACACCAACTGAACACCGCCAGTGCGGCGCAAAATCAACAGATATTTGGGTATTTCGAAATCCCCGTCCGCACCCCACAGGGCACCGATAGCGTGGCCTTAGAGGTGCAAAGCGAAGGCCACCAGCGCAACGCTGCGGGAGAAACCGCGTTGCGTATTGCGCTAGAAGTGCCTATCGAGGGCCTCGGCACGCTGCGCGCCCATCTGGCGCTGACCGGCAATCGGATCGCCTGCACTACCTGGAGCGACACACCGCAGCTGCGCGATCTCATTGCAGTGCATCTTCGCGATCTGGACGCAGCCTTGACGGCGCGTGGATTCGAAATCGCCCCGAGTGTCATGCGGAAAATCGATGCACCCGAGCCGCTGCGGGTTGGCCCTGCGCATTTAATTGATACCCAGGCTTGAGATGGTCACTCCGACTCCTCTCCCGATAGCCGTTAGTCTGCAGTGGGATGGCAAGGGTGCACCGCGCGTTACGGCCAAAGGACGCGGCGAAGTGGCCGAGCGAATTATCGCGCTGGCCGAAGCCCACGGCGTGCCGTTGCGCGAGGACCATGCGTTGGTTAGCGTCCTGAGCAAATTGGACCTTGATCAGCAAATTCCCCAGCAGCTTTACGTCGCAGTCGCCGAGGTTATCGCCTTTGCTTATGCGCTCGGCGGGCGCGCAAAAGGCAGCGGGTCCACCATGCCGCCACGTCAAACAGACACCCGCTAGCGCCACCAGCCCAGCACCAAGCGGGCGCGACAGAGCGATGGCGCGGCGCCAGCACGGGCGGTCTAGACGGTCACTTAGCAGCCCGTACACCTGCGGTTGGCGGCTTCCCCTCCCCCCCCTGCTGGTGGTGCGTCGAGCTGGTTTCCCGCCACGGGTGGGGTGGGCAACGCGACCGCCATGCTGGCCGGACTTTGGTTGTCGGGCAGCGCCTGGACGCGCGGTTCATTAGCCGGCGCATCCACCGGAGGCACAACGCGCACCGGCGCGCTAGCTTGCGGCTCGGCCCGTGCCGCAGTCCGACTCTCAATGGCCGCCGGGTGCGAAGTCCCACTGGCGCAACCGCTTAACGCAGCGATAAACGCCGCACCCAAAAGACTTATTTTTACGTCCGACAAAGCGCTTACCTCTGGAGATTTTGCCCACTGCCAAGCACACCGTCGGGCGCGGCTTCGCAGCTGTTTAGGGTATTGGGCAGATGTTCAATATTTAGCGGCACAAGGACCGCACCGAGACAGTCTTCGCCAACCAGCGAGGCGCCATCCGCGGTGACCCTATGCCACTCGATGGTGGGCGGCGGCTCGAGGTTTACTGGCGTAATCCCCACCTCACGCAGGGTTTCAATCCACACGCGCAGCGCACCACTGGCGCCAGTCAAGCCCACGGAGTGATTGTCGTCGCGCCCAATCCAGGCAACTCCCAAGGCGTCGCCACCAAAGCCGGCAAACCAGCTGTCGCGCGACTGATCCGAAGTGCCCGTCTTGCCTGCCAGCGGCAGTGATTGTGGCAGCGCAAGCGCCAAACTGCGCGCGGTGCCGGTCGCCACGACGCGCGTGAGCAAATGACGCACCAGATAAGCCGTCGGCTCGTCCAGCACCCGACGCGCCTTAATTGAATTACGTTGCAGCAGATTGTTATGCACATCGACCACCGCCTTGATCGCACGCAATGGCGTACGCAAACCATCGTTGGCGATGGTTTGATAAAGTTGTGCAAGTTCGTAGGGGGTCATTTCGACCGCGCCCAAAAACAAGGACGGATACTGCGGCAGCGGGCTTTCCACGCCCAAGCGCTTCAACATTTGGGTCAGACGTGGAAGACCTATCTTAAACCCGAGATCCAGCGTTGCCAGATTCAACGAATGGGCCAATGCATATTCCACACTGACCCCCCCGTGAAAACGCTTGTCGTAATTCTCTGGCGACCAAGCTTTGCCATCGGCGCCACGCCAAGTGCGCGGTTCATCATTGAGCCGGGTGGCCACGTTAAACCGCGCCGAATCCGCCAGCGCCGTGAGATAGACAAAGGGTTTCATCAAGGAGCCGATTTGGCGCCGCGCATCTAGCGCACGATTAAAGCCTCCTGGCATGCCGGCTCGATCGCCCACCAACGCCTTAATGTCTGCGCTACGCGGCTCCGCGATGACCACCGCGGCCTGTAATTTTCCGCGTTGCTTTGGGCGTTCGATTTCGATTGCGGTCAGCACCTTGGCCACTGCGAGTTCGGCTGCGCTTTGGGTTGCGACATCGAGCGTCGTATAAACCTTGAGCCCGGCGGTTTCAAGATCAGATTGTTGATAATCTTGAGTGAGCTGGCGGGCCACCAAGTCGAGAAAGCCCGCGTACTGGCTGCTGCCGCGCCAAGCGCCTTTCCGCAGTTGTAACGAACCACCGCTATAGCGTGCGAATTCATTCGCATCAATGATGTCGCTATCGCGCATGCGCGCCAGCACCACATTACGCCGTTCCAGTGCGCGTTCGGGATAGCGAAAAGGATTGTACTGGGAGGGGCCACGAATCAGGCCGATGAGCAGCGCCTGTTCGGCAACGCCAAGCTCATTTAAGGGCCGCCCGAAGTAGAAGCGTGACGCCAAACCAAAACCATGAATGGCACGGTTGCCGTCTTGCCCCAGAAACACTTCATTGACGTAGGCTTCCAGAATCTCACGCTTCCCAAACGCTCGCTCCAACGAAATGGCGATCAAGGCCTCTTTAAATTTGCGCGAAAATCTACGCTCACGGGACAGAAAAAGATTCTTAGCTAACTGCTGCGTGAGCGTACTACCACCTTGCGCAATCGAGCCGCTACGCAGATTAGCGAACGCCGCGCGGAGTATCCCAAAACCATCAATCCCGATGTGCTCAGGGAACCGCTGATCCTCAACAGCGATCAGGGATCGCAGAAAAAAATCTGGCAGATCAGTGCCCACGATCGGCACCCGGTCTTCAAAGGAATCGGTATGTAAGCGGCCGATCTCTAGGGGGTCCACCCGCACCATCGCCACCGCATCACCGCCAACGCGATTAGCCAGCGTACTCAAGCGTCCTTGAGCAAAATAGATCACGACATCGCGGGAGGGTTCTAGTCCATCGGGGGACGCAAAACCCCGGCTGTGGAGCGTCAGCGTGTGCCCTGTCACGCTAAACTGGCCCGGACCGTTAACAGAATCGACAGCGCGATAACCGATATCCGAAAGGCGTTTGGCAAGCTGTTCTTGGGTTAGCGATAGTCCGGCAATGAGTTCCATCGGAGCGGCATAAATGCGCGCGGGGAGTGCCCATTGCCGCTGACCAAACCGACCAACGACGTCATGATCCAGCCACGCCCAGTAGGCGACCAACGCGAGCAGCAACCACAGCAGGACATGCTTGCCAATAAAGCCAAGGTAGCCGAACACCGCCGCAGCGCGCGAGTTTTCGGGGCGCTCGTTTTCTGAATTAGCGGACACGTTCAACGCCGCTCGGCAGGGCCCACGGCCGCGCCCAAACTGGGTTTTTTAGACTCTGCGATGATTTCGCTAGCCATGGCAGCCGAATAAAAGCCCTCATCAAGATCGGGCGTTCTAAACATCCGGCAGGGTTGGGTATGTGCGGGTTGGAGTTGGATGAGTGAAAGTGCCCGCTTGCGCTAGCGGGCACCCTCACAGGTCCTAGCCTGGGTTCAGGCCTTCGTTATTTTTTCTTCGCGACCGCTTTCTTCGCGACCGCTTTCTTCGCGACCGCTTTCTTCGCGACCGCTTTCTTCACGACCGCTTTCTTCACAACCGCTTTCTTCACGACCGCTTTCTTCACGACCGCTTTCTTCGCGACCGCTTTCTTCACGACCGCTTTCTTCACAACCGCTTTCTTCACAACCGCTTTCTTGACCACGGCCGGCGGGGTTTTTACCACTGCCTTGGCCACTGCCGGTTTTTTCACGGCAGCTTTCGCAGCCGGTGCTTTAGTGATCGCTTTCTTCTTCGCTGTAGCCATTTACATAGTCCTCTTTCAACTTGAGTTGAATAAAAAAAACAACACCACGGGCGCACTTATACTGCGGCTAACAAGGACATGTAAAGCAATCTAATAAAAAAACGAGCTAAGTGAATTTTTTGTTTCTTCAACGCAACAACGCTGCTGCTTTTTCATTTCAAGGCATCGAGCACTAGCAGGCGAATCTCCTCCACCGATCCCACACCCGGCACGCGTACAAACTTCAATTGCGCGCCCTCCGCAGCACGCTGCGAGTAGAAACCCACGAGTGGTTCTGTTTGTTCGTGATAGACCCGCAGTCGATTGCGAACAGTGTCCTCGTGATCGTCATCACGCTGCACGAGCGGCTCCCCGGTCTCATCATCTAACCCTGCCACACGCGGTGGATGGAATAGCAGATGGTAACTACGACCCGAGGCGAGATGTGTACGGCGCCCGGACATGCGGCGCACAATTTCATCATCGGCCACGGCAATTTCGACTACCCGATCGATCTGCACGCCAATGGCATCCAGTCCTGCTGCCTGCGGAATCGTGCGCGGGAAGCCATCGAACAGAAAGCCGCGTTCACAATCGTCAGCACTCAGGCGATCTTTGATGAGATTAAGAATGAGTTCATCAGACACCAAGCCACCTGTGTCCATAATTTGCTTCGCCTCACGACCCAATGGCGTGCCCGCCTTGACTGCCGCGCGCAACATATCGCCGGTCGATATTTTAGGAATACCCCACTCCCGGGAAATAAAATCCGCCTGAGTTCCCTTGCCCGCACCGGGCCCTCCCAACAAAATCACTCTCATCTTTCTTCAACCCCTTAATGTGTCTCTATCGATATCATTGACTGCTGGAACGGCGTCCGTCTAGGCTGCTGATGGCAGCGCCACCTCTTCCTTCTTACACGGACCGCAGCATGAAATTTGAACTGGATAACAGCGCCGGCACGCCCATCATCCGCTCTTACGGACCGGGAGAATTTATGGTCGGCGAACGCAAAATCACCACCCCAATGATCATTGCCGGCCACTATCTCGATTGCGACCGATTGCCCGCCACGGTGCAAGAACTGACCGCAGAACATCTTGCCGAACTGTGTACCTTGGGTACGGATCTCATCATCATTGGAACCGGCAGCCGCCAAATTTTTTTACCGTCAGCGACCGTCGCCGGCATTCTGGCACGCGGCATTGGTTGCGAAATCATGACCACCGCGTCGGCCTGTCGCGTCTATAACGTATTAGTCGCGGAATCGCGTTCGGTCTGCGCGGTGCTGTTCCCGGTCGGGGCAATACCACCAGCCCCCTGAGCGTGCAGCACCGACTGCGCGCAGTCTTCATTGAAAACATCGACGGCGCGCCCTGCGCTAGCAACCCTCGCCACCGGCGCTAGCGCGTGATTTCCCCGGCTCACGCTCGCTGCTTCCCGCTAGCGCCACGCGCAAACCAACCTGCCGTGGCGCCCAGTTCAGCGAGCAGGCAGAAACTGCCGCGGCGCCACCGCCTTGCCACCCTGACGGATTTCAAAATGTAACGCGACAACATCCGCCTCAGAATCACCCATCGCCGCAATCTGCTGACCGGCCTTGACCTTGGCACCTTCGACTACCAGCAATTTGTCGTTGTGGGCGTATGCGCTCAGAAACACCTCGTTGTGCTTGATGATGACCAGTTGGCCATAACCGCGTAATCCGTTGCCGCTATAAACGACTTGACCATCAGCCGCTGCCGACACCGGTTGACCCCGTTTGCCCGTAATGTCGAGACCAACGGCGCCGGTCGCCGCCACGGTGTTTTTCGCGGTACCGGTGGCCGGCCAACGCCAAGCGATACCGCCACTAGTGCGCGCTCCAGCCGAGACCTCAGGCGCCGCGTCATCCTCCGCCTCGGCGGCATCCGCGACCTCGGGCGTGCCGGGCGTGCCGGTCGTGCCGGCTGGCGTGATTGCCGCAGCAGCGGGAGCGCCCGCCACCCCGGCAACCTCGGTATTGGCGTCGATGGGTCTTGGGAGGGCGCTGGGGGTTGCCGACAACGGCACCGGTTTGCCGAGCGTGGCAGGGGCGAGCGCCAGCCCGGCCGGCGATCCCGATGCGGAGCGATCGCGCAGTACCAGCGACTGCCCGACTAGAATGCGATTGAAATTATCGAGTTGGTTCCAGCGCCCGATATCTCGGGCATCCAGTCCATAACGCCAAGCGATGGAATACAGCGTGTCGCCTGCCGCCACCCGATACACCGCAGGGGGAGTTGCGGACACCTGCGGTGGCTTGCGCGGCGTGGCAACTTTTGCGAGCGGGGCAGGCTTGGAGAATGATTTTTGCTCAATCGGCGCCAGGCTGGAACTGGCACAGCCGCCCACCAACAAGGCGCACAACGCGCCGCCAGCGAGCAGTAACGCGAACCCTAACGATGGATGAAACTTAGTCAACATTGTCGAGTAAGGGCACAAAACTGACTCGTTGCAGCGGTTGTTCTTCGATGCCGTCCTCCGTGCGCCGAAACAGGGTTAGCATTTGATCACCTTGGCGCCCGATCGGCATCACCGCACGCCCTCCAATTGACAACTGTTCGAGCAGCGCCTTGGGCATCGTGGGCGCGGCTGCGGCAACCAGTACGGCGTCGAACGGCGCTTGCGCAGCCCAGCCCAAACGGCCATCGCCGTGGCGCACCCGAACATTGGCAATGCTTAGCTCGTGGAGCCGCGAGCGCAACCGATTCGCCAAGGCCGCAATGCGCTCGACGGTATACACCTGGCTGGCGATGCGGGCCAAGACGGCGCTCTGGTATCCACAGCCCCCACCAATTTCCAATACGCGATCCAGCGGACCTGTTTCGCGCAGCACTTGGGTCATCGCCGCAACGACGTAGGGTTGGGAGATGGTCTGTCCAAAGCCAATGGGCAGCGCGTTGTTTTCGTAGGCGCGGCTGGCCAAAGCCTCGTCCACGAACAAATGTCGAGGGGTGCTGCTGATGAGTTCCAAGACTTCTTCCGAACTGATGCCCATCTCGCGCAACAGGTCGACGAGCCGGTTACGGGCGCGTTGCGAAGTCAGACCAATGCCGCTGCGGTCGGTCATCATCGCTGTGACGCTATTTCCTCAACCATGTCGCAAGGCCTTCCATCACGGCATAGGCCGACAGATCCATTTGCAGCGGGGTGATCGAGACAAAACCTGCCGCGATCGCGTAGAAGTCGGTACCGGGGCCAGCCTGCGCGTCGGGCACTCCCACCGGACCTATCCAGTACATGGGCCGGCCACGCGGGTCTTTTTGCATGATCGAGATGGCGTCCCTTTGGCGGCGCCCGAGCCGCGTAACCTGCGCATCGCAAAGTGCCGGCGCCGGCACATCGGGAATATTAATGTTGAGCAACCAGTGCGGCGACATGCCCTCTGCCATAAATTTCTGCACCAACTCGCCGGCAACCCGAGCAGCGCCAGCATAGTCCGTCGGGTCCGACCCTGCCAGCGAAAACGCCAGCGCCGGGGTGCCCAACAGGCAACCCTCCATCGCGGCGGCCACCGTTCCCGAGTACAGCACATCCTCCCCCAAGTTCTCGCCAGCATTGATGCCCGAGACGACCAAGTCGGGTTTTTCGGCCAGCAGTTCCGTGAGCGCCAAATAGGCGCAGTCAGCGGGCGTGCCGTCGACCATAAACACATCCTCGGCCACGCGGGTCGCGCGCAAAGGGCGGTCGAGGGTCAAGGAATTACTGGCGCCGCTGCAGTTGCGTTCCGGTGCGACTATCGTCACATGGCCGAAGGCGCGCAGCGTGGTCGCCAGTGCAGCCAAGCCCGGGGCACGATAACCGTCGTCATTGCAGAGCAAAAATCGCACTCGCTCAGCGGCCCTGCTGCAACAAGAATTCCAACAACGCCTTCTGCGCGTGCAGCCGATTGCCCGCCTCCTCCCACACCACACTGTGCGCTGCCTCGAGCACCTCGGTGGCCACTTCTTCGCCCCGGTGCGCGGGTAGGCAATGCATGAAGAGCGCACCTGGGGCCGCCCGCGCCATCAGCGCTGAATTAACTTGAAATGGCGCCATGACCTGCCGGCGACGGGCGGCTTCTTCTTCTTGACCCATACTCACCCACACGTCGGTGACGACTAGGTCGGCACCCCGGACGGCCTCAGCGGGATCTTGGGTTAGGGTGACATGGCCGCCAGCGCCTGACTGGGCTGACAGCGCCGCCGGCTCAAAGCCCGCCGGTACGGCCACCGTCAATTGAAAATTCAATAAACCTGCCGCTTCAATGTAGGTGTTGCACATATTGTTGCCATCGCCGACCCAAGCAACCTTGCGCCCTGCGATGTCGCCACGGTGTTCGAAAAACGTTTGCATGTCTGCCAGCAGTTGGCAGGGATGGGAGCGGTCGGTCAGGCCGTTAATCACGGGCACGCTGGCGAACCGCGCCAGACGCTCCACGAGGTCATGGGCAAACGTACGGACCATGATGGCGTCACACATTTGTGAGAGCACGCGTGCGGTGTCTTCTACCGGTTCGCCACGCCCCAGTTGGGAGTCTCGTGGGGAGAGAAAAATTGCGCCGCCCCCGCCCTCGATCATCGCGGTCTCAAAAGACACGCGCGTGCGCGTCGAGGATTTTTCAAAAATCATCGTGAGCACTTTGTGCTCAAACAAACGGGGCTTCTCACCGGCCGCGCGCCGCTGCTTGAGTTCGGTGGCGCGCGCCAGCAGCGTCCGAATTTCCGTGCTGGAGAGATCCGATAGATTGATAAAGTGGCGAATACTCATGCGCCCGCCGGGATGCTGGGTTCCGCTAAAAACGCAGCCACCAGCGCGCTGACCCCGTCAACCATTTGGGTAGCTTCCGCATCGCTGGTGATCAGCGGGGGCAGCAAGCGCACCACTTTGTCGGCGGTGACGTTAATCAGCAAGCCATTAGCCAGCGCCCGTTGCACCAAGACCCCACAGGGCCGGTCGAGCACGATGCCGAGCATCAAACCGCGCCCTCGCACCTCAACAAAGCCGGGCAAATGCGCCAATTGGCGGGCAAAACCCTCGCGCATCGTGGCGCCTAAAGCCCCCGCACGGCCCGCCAGTTGCTGCTCTTCAAGGATGTCGCACACGGTCTGGGCCACACAGGCCGCCAATGGGTTGCCGCCAAAAGTTGAGCCATGCGAACCCGGCTGCAAGACCTTTGCCGCCGCGCCACCGGCCAAGCAGGCGCCAATGGGAAAACCGTTACCCAAGCCCTTGGCGAGGGTCATGACATCTGGGCGCACCCCCATGCCCTGAAAGGCAAACCAATGACCCGTTCGACCCATGCCGGTTTGGACTTCGTCAAGCATCAACAGCAAGCCGTGGCGATCACACAAGGACCGCAATTCCGGCAGGTAATCGGCAGGCGGCACCACCACGCCACCTTCACCTTGAATGGGCTCTACCAGCACCGCGACCACCGCCGGATTTTCTGCCACCACCCGGGCAACGGCCGCGGCATCCCCATAAGGCACGCGCACAAACCCCTCCAGCAGCGGACCAAAACCTAGCTGTACCTTCGCATTGCCGGTGGCGCTCAACGCCCCCAGCGTGCGCCCATGAAAACTACCGTCCATCACGATAATGGCCGGCCGTTCCACCCCGGCCCGGTGTCCCGCAAGACGGGCGAGTTTGATGGCGGCTTCGTTGGCTTCCGCACCCGAGTTAGCAAAAAAGACAGCGTCCAGACCGCTGCGCCCGATGAGGGTCTCGGCGAGGCGTTCCTGCCACTCCACCCGGTAAAGATTGGACGTATGCCAGAGCACGCTGGCTTGATCACACAATGCTGCGGCCAGCCTTGGATGCGCGTGGCCGAGGCCGCAAACGGCAATCCCACTTAAAGCGTCGAGATAGCGTCGGCCTTCCTCGTCCCACAGCCAGACCCCGGCGCCACGCACGAATTTGACGTCCATCCGACCGTAGGTCGGCATGAGAGCAGGGATGTTCATGGGCGTACTCTGCGGAAAATGCGGTTGCCAAGAATGCTGAACCCGGCCAGCTGGCCGGGTTCAAGTTGCGCAGTTGCGGAAGCGGCTTAGCCGAAGAACGGCAGACCGTGGCCAGACTGCATGAACATGAGCATCGGGATGGAGAGTGCTACGTTGGTGCGCGAGGCTAGAAATGCCACGCGTCTGGCGCGCACTTTTTGCTCATCAGTAGCCGGCACGATGCCAAGAATTTTTTTCTGGTTGGGCCAAATTAGGCCCCACACGTTCAACAGCATGATGGTGCCCAACCAGGCGCCCATGCCAATCGAGGTCACCACCAAACTCGGGGTCTCCAGCCGCAAGCCGAGTGTGAACGCGCCGTCTAAGGTGTACGGGCTGGCGTGGAGATAATAAGCACCGGTCAGCCAAGTGACGAGGGCCGAATACCGGAACCAAAACAACGCCCGTGGCGCCACATATTTCGTGATGGCCGCCCCACCAGGCCCGCCGGCATTCGCCTCTGCAGCGGCCTGCCCTAACGCGGGCACTTGCACGAAATTAAAATAATACAGCAGGCCAACCCACATCACGCCGGCCACGATATGCAGCCAGCGGTCAAATATTACGATATCCATTCTTAAATTCTCCTCAATGCGATTTTTTTTGAATTCGTCAACGCGGGCCTAGGCGCCGGCGAGTTGAGTGGCTACATAAGCCAAAATGACCGCCAGCACGACGCCCGCAATAACGGTGCCCTGTAAGGTCTCGAGTGGATTCATGACTGTCTCCCAGTAGTTCAAAGGATGGATGGTGGTCGGCCAAGTGAGGGCTTCACCCGGCATTTTCATTGAGCGACTTTGAAGATTCAAGCCTAACGCCATCCCGCACGCGGCGCGCTCGTGCGTGCAAGCCTAAATCCAGCTTCACGCGCGTGCGTCGAAGACCCTACAATAGGGGCCAATTCCCCATCAGACACTCGAGGCAACGCAATGGACATCATGGAACGCATCAAGCAGGTCGTGGAAGGGCACAACATTGTGCTGTTTATGAAAGGCACACCACAGGCACCGCAGTGTGGGTTTTCCATGCGCACCTCACAGGCGCTGAAGGCTTGCGGGGCGGAATTCCACACCGTCGACATTCTGGCTGAACCTGATTTTCGGCAAAATCTGCCGCGATATTCTTCTTGGCCAACTTTTCCGCAGGTCTTCATTGGGGGCGAACTGGTGGGTGGCTGCGACATCGTCATGGAGCTCTACCAGAGCGGCGAACTGCAAAAGCTCACCGCTGGCGTCAGCTAACCGCCTTTAGAGGTCGCTAGCCAGCCACACGCAACGGCCACCGCTGCGTTGGTCGAGGACCGCCAATCTCGCCGCATGCGCGGTGAGTTCCTCGGCGCTGGCTGCAAGCCTCACCGCCGGCGGACGTGCCCGTTGCCGCGCGGCGGTAACGGCCTCCGCGCTAGCCGCATCGGTGGCGCTAATCGCCTCCAAACCCAACGCGCCCTGCCCGCCGGTCAGGGCTAGGTAAACCTCCGCGAGCAATTCGGCGTCCAGTAAGGCGCCGTGCAACGTGCGATGAGCGTTCGCCACATCGTAGCGCTTGCACAGGGCATCAAGGCTATTGCGCTGACCAGGATGCATTTCGCGCGCTAATTTTAGCGTGTCGAACACACTGCAGTAGTCGCTCAGCCGCCCCCACGCCACGCCCACGCGCTCGAGTTCCCGGTCCAGAAAGCCCACGTCAAAGGCCGCGTTATGAATAATCACTTCCGCGCCGCGCACGAAAGTCACGAACTCCTCCACCACATCGCCGAAACGGGGGGCGTCGCGTAATTTGTCCCAAGTCATGCCGTGCACCGCCGCAGCACCGGCATCCACCTCTCGTTCGGGATTGAGATAACAGTGAAAACGATGCTCGGTCACGCGCCGATTGCGTAATTCTATGCAGCCGATCTCGATGATTCGGTGGTCATCTTCCACCGCGAGGCCGGTGGTTTCGGTGTCGAGGATGATTTGTCGCATGGTGGCGCGAGTCTCCAGCGGGTTGCTTAGCGGGTTTTAACGAGGACCAGTTGGTCGAGGGCGGCGTTGGCCAGTGCGTCAACGCGCTCGTTGCCCGGATCACCCGCATGCCCCTTCACCCAGTGCCACGCAATTTTATGGTCCTGAGTTGCCTGCTGTAGACGTTGCCACAAATCGGCGTTCTTAACGGGTTGGCGCGCGGCGGTGAGCCAGCCGCGCTTAATCCAATCCTTAATCCATTCGGTGATGCCTTTTTTGACGTACTGAGAATCGGTGTAAAGCGCCACCTCACTCGGGCGCTTCAGCGCTTCTAGTGCGGCGATCGCACCCATGAGCTCCATGCGGTTGTTGGTCGTGGCAGGTTCGGCGCCCGACAACTCTTTAAGGTGGTCGCCGTACCGCAACAGGGCGCCCCACGCGCCGGGTCCCGGGTTACCTCGGCAAGCGCCATCGGTGTAAATAATGACCTGCTCAGGGGTGGTTTTTTCAAGCATCCGGGGGTTCCATTTCATTGCGCTGGATTGACGGCTCTGCCCGGCCGGTGGCGTGAAGTCGCGGCTGGCGGGCCTTCGTCAATCGAATCGGTCGTACTGCCATCACCCGCTTGCGCGCGAGGACCCAAAAGACATTGCCTGCGAAGGGCCAGAAGTGCCCGCCCAAGCGCTCCAGCCAAGCCAAACCAGCCAATTGAGCAGCGTTTTGCAGCGGCGGACGGTAGGATAAACCGCCGCTGCGGTCTACTTCAAAGCCCAGCACGGTGAGCCAGTCTTTGAGGCGTGACAAAGGTAAAAAAAGACCGTGCCATGGCGCGCTGCCGCGCCAACCGATGGCCAGCCGCCACGCGCCATACAGGCTCCACGGATTAAAACCGAACAACAAGAGATAGCCCTCGGGAATCAGCACCCGCTCCACCTCGCGTAAAACCGCCTGTGGGTTGCTGGCAAATTCCAGTCCATGCGGCAGCACCAGGACATCGATGGCACCACTTTGGAATGGTAGGGCGTCACCCCGTCCTAAGACGCTCGCCGGGCCACTCAGCGCCGTCCTGTCCATCACGATTTGATGACCAATACGGCTCGCCGCGATGAGAGAGTCTGGGTAGGGGCTGCCCACTTGGAGCATGTGGTAGCCAAAAAGGTCTGGCAGCAGCTCGTTCGCCACCGCGACTTCCCGCAAAGCCACCGCCCGCCCGGCCTCGCCGCGAAACCAATCGCGCAAGTCCGTAACGGGCGGCAATTTGTCACCGCCATTGGCTGAAAACGCTGATTTCATCACTTACTTTAAACGCTGGTACGCGGGCAGAAACCACCTTGGGTGACGCACTTTGGCATGTCCGCCGCAAGGGGACAACGCGGTCAAAAGGTTGACGCTGCAAAAGGCCGACGCCTAGCATAGGGCCATGAACGGCCTTCTACGCCCTGCCCTAACGCTTGTGTCAGGCTTGCTGCTCCTGTTGCTGCAGGGCTGTGGCGAGCACCGACTCAAGCCCGAAAACGCTAGCACACGCCCGCCGGCGTCGGTCGAAGACCGCACCCCGCAAGCCGCTACCAGCCCGCCGGTTGCCGCACCAGCACTGAGTCCTACACCGCCGCGTGTGGCCACCTCGGACCTCTGGGCAAGCCTGCGGGGTCAGTTCTCCTTAGGCCCATGCCAATGCGCGGAAGTCGCGCGCGAAGTGCAGTGGCTGCGTGCCAATCCGCGTATTTTCGAGCGACTAGGCAGCAACGGTGCGCCGTTTCTGCAGTTTGTCGCCAGCGAAATAGCCACCCAAAAATTACCCGGGGAACTCGCACTCCTGCCGATGTTGGAAAGCGGTTACGACCCCGCCGTCAAATCGCCCTACGGGGCGGCTGGTTTGTGGCAGTTCATGGGGGCTACCGGTCAGAAATTTGGGTTAACCCAGACGCCTTGGTACGACGGACGCTTGGATGTCACACAATCCACCGCCGCCGCCTTGCGCTATCTGCAAACGCTCGCCGAGCGCTTTGACGGTGACTGGCCGTTGGCCCTCGCCGCCTACAACGTGGGTTGGGGTGCACTGGATCGCACCATCAAGCAGCACGCGCGCGGCGCTACGAGGCCCAACTTGTGGTCCCTGCCGTTGCGCCGAGAAACCCGGCAGCTGGTCGCTAGAGTCCTTGCGATGGCTGAGATTATTCGGGATCCGGCGCGCTATGGCATTACTTTGCCACCGGTCGACAATCAGCCATATTTCACGCAGCTAACGCTCCAAAAACCCACTGACCTGCGCCAATTCGCCGATCGGCTCGGGGTGCCCACGAAAGAATTCACCCGCCTAAACGCCGGTTGGCGGCGTGCCCATACCGGCCCCAACTATCCGGCAAAAATACTCATTCCCGTGGCCAAAGCGACCGCGGCACTGGCTCTGGCCGAGACGCTGTTGCCCAGCCCTATCCCGGCGCTCGCAGCCGCCGCAGTCCGCGCGCCGACGACCACCAAAAAACACGCCGTGGCCGAGCAGGTGCATCGCGTGCGTGCTGGGGACTCGCTGTGGACCCTCGCCCGTCATTACGATCGACACGTGGCGCAACTGGCTCGCGCCAACGGCCTGAAGCCGACGACGCCGCTGAAGATTGGCCAGATCATCAAACTCGGGCCCGCCCCCACGCAGCCTGCTGCCTCGCCCATCGCCGTTAAGGGTTTGGTCGCCGCGCACCCCGTGAGCAAAACCGCAGCCACCCCACGCACCGTCACTAAAACCGTGGTGGCCGCGCGCAAAACCACCCACTATCAGGTGCGCGCCGGTGACTCGCTGTGGACTATCTCGCGTCAATTCAAGGTCTCTGTTGATGAATTATTAACGTGGAACGGTCTTAAGAGTACGAAAGAACTACAGCCTGGGCAGAAAATCGTGATCCACCGCGCAACCTAAGTTGGCCGTTGGCTGCACCACACCCGAGCTCGCTCAGCACCCGAGCGACGGATAACCAACCGATGACATCAACCGTCCGCCCCTCCCTTCAAGACCTCTAGGAAAGCACCACATGGACTCCCTCGCCACCCATATCCGGGACATTCCCGATTTCCCCAAGCCCGGCATTTTGTTCAAAGACATCAGCCCGCTGCTACTTAACCCAACCGCGCTGCGCCAGACCATTCAGGCCTTGGCAGCGCCGTTCCGTGAAGCTGGCGTGAGCGTGGTGTTGGGCATGGAAGCGCGTGGCTTCATTTTTGGCGCGCTGGTAGCCGCCGAATTGGGCGCGGGCTTCGTCCCCCTGCGCAAACCCGGCAAACTACCGGCCGCCACCCATCGGGTGGAATACGATCTGGAATACGGCTCTGCCACACTCGAGATGCATTGCGATGCGCTGCGCCCCGGTGACCGCGCCCTGCTGGTAGACGACGTGCTCGCTACCGGCGGCACCGCGGCCGCCAGTCTGGTGCTAGCGGGGCAACCCGGGGTGACCCTCGTGGGTTTCGCCTGCGTGATTGAACTCGAGTTTCTGCAGGGGCGTGCCGCCCTAGGCGCGTGCCACGTGCACTCGCTGCTGCGCTACTAAGTCGCGCCTGTCGGATCTATTCCATGTGCGTGTTGGTTGCAGCGATCGATGATCACCCGGATTACGACTTAGTGGTCGCTGCTAATCGTGACGAATTTCATGATCGCCCAAGTGCTGCGGCAGCGCCGTGGCACGATGCGCCACACATTCTGGCCGGCCGTGACCTGAGCGCTGGGGGCACTTGGTTGGGTGTCGATCGGGCGGGACGGTTAGCCGCCGTGACCAACGTGCGCAGCAACCACAGCACCCCTGCGGTGCGTTCGAGGGGGTTTCTGGTCAGCGACTTTCTAAACCAAGCGGGGCCAGCAGCGGCCTACGCAGAGGCGCTAACGCTGGCCGCGCCCTTGTATGCGGGGGTAAATCTGCTCGCCGCCGATCGCACCAGCGCGGTTGCTTGGTCTAACCGCGCCGGTCGCGTGCTGCCGCTCGCCAGCGGCCTATACGGTCTGAGCAATGGGGCCTTGGACGACGAGTGGCCGAAGCTCGCGCACCTCAAACAAGCCTGCGCGCGCGCGCGGACGCTCACAGGAGAAGACCTCATCGAGGCGCTGATGAGCGCGCTGCGCGACACCGCGCAGCCGGCCGACGCCCGGTTGCCCGACACGGGGGTGGGGCTAGCACGAGAGCGCTGGTTAGCACCCGTTTTTATCGTCGGGGAGCAGTACGGCACCCGCTGCTCGACTGTCGTTTTACGGAGCCGCACAGGAGAATTGATGTTGATCGAACGACGCTACGCGGCCGACACCCGCCTCACCGGCGAGAGCCGCCATACCCTTGATGTGGGCCGCCCATGACACTGGCTTTGAACCCTCAGTCGCTGGCCAGCCGCTATGCGGCGGTGCGCGGCTATAGCCAACAACTGCTGGAACCGCTGTCGCCCGAAGACGCCGGGGCGCAATCGATGCCCGATACCAGCCCCGCAAAATGGCACGTCGCGCACACCACTTGGTTTTTTGAGACGGTCGTACTCGAGGCCCTCGATCCCGGCTATGTGTCGCCGTTCGCCGGGTATCGCGCGCTGTTCAATTCTTACTATCAGGCCGTGGGGCCGCAGTTCGCGCGGCCCCAGCGCGGATTGATTACCCGCCCCACGCTGGCCGAGGTTCTCCATTACCGGGCCTGTATCGACCAGCGTGTGTTAAGTGCGCTGGCGGGCGACTTGCCTGCCGCCGTTACGGCGCTGATCGAACTGGGTCTGCAGCACGAGCAACAGCATCAGGAACTCCTGCTGATGGACCTCAAGCACCTGTTTGCCTGCAACCCGCTAGGCCCAATTTACCGGCCCGCCGCACCCCCGGCGCCCACCACCGCCGAGCCTTTGCGCTGGGTCGCACAAGCCGGTGGCGTGGTCGCCATAGGCACCTCTGCCGCGGCTTTTGCTTTCGATAATGAGCGGCCCCAGCATCGCCATTTTCTGCGGGATTTCGTCCTCGCGAACCGCTTGGTGACCCATGGCGAGTTCGCCGAATTCGTGCGCGATGGTGCTTATCAAAAGCCTTCGCTGTGGCTATCCGACGGCTGGGCAACCCGCGCCCAAGAGGGCTGGCAACATCCCGCCTACTGGCGCGACGCCACCGGCGAAGAAGCATTCACACTGGGCGGCTGGCTGCCCAGCGTCGCCGCCGCGCCGGTGTGTCATTTGAGCTACTACGAAGCCGATGCTTACGCGCGGTGGGCGGGGGCGCGGCTCCCCACAGAATTTGAATGGGAACATGCCGCCGCGGCCCAACCACGCGACCTCAGTACGGCAACGGCCACGCGCTTAGCGCCCGCCCCAGCCGTCGCAGGCGGTGGCGATATCCAGCAACTGTATGGCGAAGTGTGGCAATGGACCGCCAGCGCATACACGCCGTATCCAGGTTTTGCGCCGCTCACGGGGATAGTCAGCGAGTACAACGGAAAATTTATGGCAAACCAGATGGTCCTGCGTGGCAGTTGTTGCCTCACGCCCGTCGGTCATACGCGCCAGACCTATCGCAATTTTTTCTATCCTCACCAGCGCTGGCAATGCGCTGGCGTACGCCTCGCGCGCGACGCCTGAGCCACCGCCGGTGGCTAGCTCGACAGCCCCCCGTTCACCTTAAGCGTCTGACCACTGATAAACGAGGCTTCATCCGATAATAAAAACACCGCCGCCGCAGCGACTTCATGCGCCTGCCCCAAGCGCGCCAACGGGGTTGCTGCTTGGATGCCAGCGCGGTACTCAGCGCCCATCTGGTGTTGCGCGTAGGCGGTTTCTATCCACCCTGGCGCGAGCTCATTCACCCGGACTTCTGGCGCCAGCGAGCGGGCCAAAGCGCGCGTGAAGCCGGTGATGCCGGCCTTCACGGCCGCGAACATTTCGGGATTACGCCCGCCCATGCCAGACAGCGCCAAATCCCAGGAGGTATTCAACAAACAACCGCGCGCTTGCCGCAGCGCCCCGGCCGCGGCCCATGCGCAGAGCATCGTGCCGCGTAAATCGGTGTCGATGAGACGCGCCAGTTTTTGCAGATCAGGCTCTTGGGCCCAGTGGCCAGTCAGAATATCGGCCCCGGCCACATTGCACCAACCGTCGATACCCCCCAGTAATTCCTCTGCCTGCGCCACCAGTTCGGCTACGGCCTGCGCATCGCCCACCTCAGCGCCCCGCGCAAAGGCCTGCCCACCGGCCGCGCGAATTTCAGCCGCGAGCGCCTCAGTCGCGGCCACCGAGTGGCGATAGCTCAACACTAATGCGGCGCCCTCGCGCGCGCAGGCCACAGCAATGGCTCGGCCGATGCCGCTGCTCGCACCGGTCACCACGATACGTTTGCCCGCCAGACGCTGATTCACAAACCCCACCTGGGGCGCGCTTGCCTAGCCATTATTTTCGCTTGGCCGGCGCGGCCGGCTTGGCGGTCGGCGCAGGCTTGGTGGTCACCAGTTTCTCCTCAGGGGGTTTACCCATGACCCATTCCTGTTTAAGCACGACCTCGCCCATCTGTGTCCCCGGGGTTAGCAGGCCCTGATAAATGACGTAGCGCCCTCCCGGCTCTTCATCAGTGGCAGGGCTTTCGGTCCAGATCCACAGATGGCCGGAAACGGTGTCGAGTATGAGCGCCTTCTCCATGCCAAATTCGTGACCCGCATCGATGGGAATGGCCTGATAGCGTCCATCGGCATGCGCCAGACTCGCCCCCAGACCGCTCAATAATAAAACAACAAAATAGGCACGCATGGCTGGCTTCTCGGGGCGGCGCACCCTGGCGGCCGCCCTTGGTAGGGGTAGATACTTGGCGCATTGGGCACGGATTGTTCTCTAATCCGGCGCTTTCCGCCCATCAAAAACTGGGGACTGCTGGTGCGTTTTAGCACCCCCTCCCCATAGCGGCCCACCGTGACAGAACTAAGGCAGTCCCGGTGGGTGTCCATGGGGTCGGGTCGCGCGTACGCTGCACTCTGGGCCGGTGAGGACCACTCAGGGCAGGCCGAGCATGACCTGCAGGATAGCGTAGTGATCTTCAAAGAAATCTTCAGCCCGTAGGCTGGCACGCGGCAACCACAGCGCCAGCGCGGCATCATCGGCGCCCAACACCGCCGGTGCGGCGGGCAGCACGCTGAGATCAAAATCAAATAAATGGGTGATGGTCCGGCCCCGTCGCGAACGCAGCGGATGGTCAAACACCCGCCCAGTGCCGGCGGCATGTGGTGGCACCTGCAAGCCTGTCTCCTCACGCAGTTCGCGCACGGCGGCCGCCGCGAGCGCTTCGCCCGGATCCAGAAAGCCACCGGGCAGCGCCAGCAACCCTAAACCCGGCCGGCGCCCTCGCCGCACCAACAACACCTGATCGTGGTAGCACACCAACGCATCCACCGTGACGAACACCGGTGGATAAGGTGCATTGGCCCAAGCGCGGCGATAGTCCACAACGAACGCGCCCTCCGCTGCTAATTCGAGCCCAACTTGCCCGGCAAGCCCCTCATTTATCCCGCTGTGCGCGGCTGGGGGACAGTGCAAATTGAGGAGTGCCGCGCGCGCTGCGGCCGGGGCCAGCAATAAACTTTCAGCCAACTGGGGTTCAAAATGGGTCGCCACCGCAGCGCTCGCCGACCAGTTCAAGAATAGCGATGCGTAATAGTCCGGGCCGGCGCGCTCGGTGCCGACCACGGTAATTTGCGCGGCGTGCGCGCTAAAACCTGCCTGCTCGCAGGCCGCAGTCACGGTGGTGGTGACCGCCGCCGCCCAGCGCGGATCGTCGTACCAACAATCGCCGAGCGCCACAATGACCACCCGCGGGTCCGGGACGGCCGCGCGCAAACTGGCGAGTCGCTGCGAGAGCGCCCAGGGATTTCCCACATCGCGCGCCTGCGTACTGCCGGTGCAGAGCACGATGACGAGGTCTTGGCGCAGCAGTTGCGCCTGAATAATCTGGCAGTGGCGGTGCTGCAGCGGCGCAAAGCGGCCGACGCACACGGCCACTCGCGGGCCGGCGGCACGCATCAGGCGTCAGCTAGCAGCGCTAAAGCGCTGGCATGGAGACTGGCATTGGCCGCCGCAATGACCCGCCCGCCAGCGCGCACCGGTGCCCCGCGCCAATCGCTGACCAGTCCTCCTGCGGCCTCAATAATGGGAATGAGTGGCGCGATGTCGTAGAACCCCAAGCCGGCTTCGATAACCAAATCGATATGGCCGGCCGCCAACAAACAATAGGCGTAGCAGTCAATCCCAAAACGGGTCAGCCGGACGGCCGCCGACACGCGCTGGAAGGCGGCCCATTCGGCGGCACTGAACATTTCTGGAGTGGTGGCGAACAACGAGGCCTCAGCCAAGTTGGCGGTCGCCCGGGTGCGCAAATCGACGGTGTGGCCACCTCGCAATAGTGATGAACTGGCCCCGCCGCCGAGAAAAATCTCGCCCACAAAGGGCTGGCTCATCATCCCGAGCACCGGCTGATTGTCCTCACACAACCCCACCAGCGTGCCCCACGTCGGCGCGCCACTGATAAAAGCCCGGGTGCCATCGATAGGGTCGATTACCCAGCGATAAGCGCTACTACCCAGGTGTTCGCCAAATTCCTCGCCCAGAATGCTGTGGTCGGGATAGCGTGCCAGAATGGCCGCGCGCAGGGCTTGCTCGGCTTCGCGATCCGCCAGCGTGACCGGATCAAAGTGCTGCCCACCCTTGTTGATCACACTCAGCGGTTGACGAAACCACGGCAACACAACCCGCCCTGCTAAGGCCGCCAACTCCGGCAAAAATAGCCGAAACTCTTGCTCCGAATGAGGGTCCATAACAATGCCGATTAGGGCCACAACGGCCGACTCCATATCATGACATCGGGCTTGCGCCGATTACAATGCAAGCACCGTGCAGCGTTTTTTAAGCAGAGGTTTTTAATATGAATAGGCTAGTGCTTTTCCTGGCGACCAACCTTGGGGTGGTCGCCGTGCTCTCCTTGGTACTCAACCTACTGGGCGTCAATCAGCAAGGCATGAGCCTAGCACCGTATTTATTTATGACCGCCGCCATCGGCATGGGCGGGTCGTTCATTTCCTTGTTGATGTCGAAGTCGCTGGCGGTGCGCTCGGTCGGCGCGCAGATCATCACCGAACCCCGTTCGGCCACGGAACGCTGGCTCCTTGAAACCGTGCGCCGCCAGAGCGAGCAAGCGGGGATCGGTATGCCCGAGGTGGCGGTGTTCGAGTCCCCCACGCCCAACGCCTTCGCCACAGGCTCCAATCGCAATCAGGCGCTCGTCGCGGTGAGTACCGGACTCCTCCAACAGATGAGCCAAGACGAAGCAGAAGCGGTGCTGGGTCACGAAGTCTCCCACGTTGCCAATGGCGACATGATCACCATGGCGCTGATTCAGGGCGTGGTTAACACCTTCGTGATGGTGTTCGCCAATCTCATCGCTAGCGCACTCGACCGCGGCAATCGTGAGGGTGGCGGACGCGGCATGGGCTACTATGTGGGCTATATGCTAGCCCAGTCGGTGTTGGGTGTTTTGGCGTCCGTGGTGGTCTGCTGGTTTAGTCGGCAGCGCGAATTTCGCGCCGATGCGGGCGGCGCCACGCTGGCCGGGCGGGGCAAAATGATTGCCGCCCTAGAGCGACTGCAGTTGGGTCAAACCGCGCAGCTGCCGCGGGAAATAGCCGCGTTTGGCATCAGCGGGAATATGCTTGGGGGCTTGGGGCATTTGTTCGCCACCCACCCACCGCTGGGCGATCGCATCACGGCACTGCGCGCGACCGCCTGAGGACAGCCCTGAGCGGGGGGCTGTGCCGCCCGCTCGGCTTAAGCACTCACGCCCCTTACAATGCCGCCCCTGACAATGCCGCCCCTGATTCAATAGGAAGCTCGCCGCGCCCATGCTGAAATTTCTTGCCGCCTGCTACGACCGTTATGTGCTGGGTTATCCACGCCTGGCACTCGCCATCTTGTTGTTAGCCCTCGCGGGGGCGTCGTTGGGAATCCCCAATTTCCGCATCGATGCCTCGGCGGATTCCCTGCTGCTCGATAACGACCAAGACCTGCAGCGTTATCGCGATCTCACCAAGCATTACGCCACCAGCGATTTTCTGTTCATTACGGTAACCCCGCCCGAATCGCTGTTTGAACCCGCCTCGCAGCAGCTCATTGCCGCGCTGCGTGCCGATTTAAAAGCGCTGCCTGAAGTGGCTTCAGTGATGACCATTCTGGATGTGCCGCTGGTCAAAAATACCGACCTGCGACTCTCCGAAGCGGTGGTGAAATATCGGACGCTGGAGTCGCCGGGCGTGGATCTCGCGAAAGCCCGCCATGAACTCCTGACCAGCCCGCTGTATCGCAAGACGGTCATCAGCGAGGATGGCAAAACCACCGCCATCCGCGTGATGTTGAAAGACCACAAGGCGTTCGACGCGCTGCAAACCGAACGCGGCGATTTGGTGTACCTGCGCGCCACCTCGGGGCTGTCCCCCACGGATGCCGCCCGACTCGCCACCATCGAGCCGGTTTACGCGGCCGGCAAGCGGGCGCTAGAAGCGGACAACCGTGCTGCCATCGTGCGCCTGCGCGAGGTGCTCAAAAAATATCCCGATACCGCCCACCTCCACCTAGGTGGGCTATCGATGATTACCAACGACCTCATCAGCTACGTGCGCAGCGACATCTCCGTGTTTGGCTGCGGCGCGCTAGCGCTCGCCGTGGTAATGCTCGGCTATCTATTTCGGGAAGTGCGCTGGGTCATGATTCCGCTCGTGACTTGCGTGTATTGCACGGTGGCCATTTTAGGGCTGTTGGGGCTGGTGGGCTGGGAATTGACCGTCATTTCTTCCAACTTCATTGCACTCACCCTCATTCTGACTATTTCAGTCAGCATCCATCTCATCGTGCACTACATGGAACTCTACCGTGAGCATCCTGACTTCACCCAGGCTGAACTGGTCCACGGCATGGCGCATGACATGGCCCCGCCCTGCTTCTACACCAGCCTCACCTCGATCGTGGGCTTTGCCTCGTTAATGACCAGTGACATCAGGCCCATCATGGATTTTGGAAAGATGATGAGCCTGAGTCTGGTGGTGGTTTTCGTGGCCTTATTCACGCTCATTCCTTGCCTGATGACGCTCATGAAAAAGCGTCCTCTCAAGGTACAAGAAGAAGGCAATGCCGGCTTTACGCTAGTCTTGGCGCGCTTCACCGACCGCCACGGCACGTTTGTGCTGGGCGCCACCGTGCTGATTACCGTGTTGGGGGTGTGGGGTATCGCCAAGCTGGAAGTGGAAAACAGCTTCATTAATTATTTCAAAGAAAGCACCGAGATTTACCAAGGGCTCAAGCAGGTTGACGAAACCTTGGGTGGCACCACCCCACTCACCGTGGTGCTCAAATTTGCCCCGCCGGACCAGCCCGCAGCGGTCACCGCAGAGGACCCCGAGTTAGCCTCGATGTTCGAAGATTCGTCCAGCCAAAAATCTGACTATTGGTTCACGCCAGAGAAAATCGCGCGCATCAAACAGGTTCACGATTTTCTGGAAACCATCCCCGGCATCGGTAAGGTCACCTCGCTCGCCTCGATGGTGCGGGTGGCCGAAGACCTCAATCATGGTCGCGAATTCGACCCCTTCGAATTAAACGTCATCTATAAACGCCTGCCCGAAAACCTCAAGCAGGAAATGCTCTCACCGTATATTTCGATCGAGCACGACGAAGCGTTACTGTCGGTGCGGATACTGGACTCGCAGCCCAATCTGCGGCGCGCGGAACTCTTGACACGAATCCGTGAGGGCCTCACCCACGACCTCGGCCTGAAGCAATCCGAATTTGAAGTCACCGGCCTGCTGGTGCTCTACAGCAATATGCTGCAGAGCCTTTATGCTTCGCAAATTCAGTCTCTGGGCTGGTCCATTTTGGGTGTGCTTCTCATTCTTTGGGTCCTGTTTCGTTCCTTCAAAGCGGCTTTAATTGGGGTGATTCCCAATATCGTGGCGGCCACCGGCGTGCTGGGCTTCATGGGCTGGATGGGCATTCCGCTCGACATGATGACCATCATGGTGGCCTCACTCACGATCGGCATCGCGGTGGAAGACTGTATCCACTACCTCTACCGTTATGGGGTGGAATTTAAACGCATCCAAAATGGCATCGAAACCTTGTACTACTGCCATTCCAACATCGCCAAGGCCGGCTTTTATACGACGCTAGTGGTGTGCTTTGGCTTCTCGATCCTCGTCTTGTCGAACTTTGTACCGAGTATTATTTTTGGCATTCTCACCACCATTGCCATGACGATCGCCATTCTGGGCGCCCTGACCCTGATGCCAAAACTCATTTTAATGTGGAAGCCCTTTGGCTAAATTTGCCCCGCTAGGCCCGCGTACTTTGGCGTGCCGTTGCAGTTCAAACAGCACTCAGCACGACCTCGCGGTGGTCGCTGGCCGGTTGCTTGAGGGTGCCACAGCGACACGAACATCGTTAACAGAATAAGTTGAGAATCAGCTGGCGAACGCGCCTCGTCGGGTGCTGAAATCGGGCGCTGGCCGTGGGTGTGGGCAGACCACCCAGAGGGTCCACCGGGTGGCGCTCGCCCGGCGCCACCAACAACGCGCGCTGCGTCGACCAATCGGCAATCTCTAGGCGACCGTCGTCATGCTCGACCAGTGCGGTCAGGCTCTCCACCCAATCGCCATCATTGCAGTACAGCACACCGTCGATGTCGCGCATTTCGGCATGGTGAATGTGACCGCAGACCACGCCTTGCAAGCCGCGCTTGCGCGCATCACGCGCGACCGCCACCTCGAAGTCGCTGACATAGCTCACGGCGCGCTTGACCCTAAGCTTCAGGTACTTCGACAGGCTCCAGTACGGCAGCCCTAGGCGGGCACGGGCGCGGTTGAACCAGCGGTTGAGCTTGAGCGTGAACTCGTAGGCGAAATCGCCCGCGTAGGCCAACCACTTGGCGTTCTGGATCACCCCGTCGAACAAATCGCCGTGAGTCACCCACAGCTTGCGGCCATCCGCCGTCACATGCACCGCCTCGCTCACCACGTCCACACCGCCGAAATTGTGTTCGACATACTTGCGCGCGAACTCATCGTGGTTACCGGGCACGAACACCACCCGCGTGCCCTTGCGCGCTTTGCGCAGAATCTTTTGCACCACATCGTTGTGCGACTGCGGCCAGTACCAGCTGCGGCGTAACTGCCAGCCATCAACGATGTCGCCCACTAGGTAGAGCGTGTCGCACTCCACCCGCTTCAGAAAATCGAGCAGCGCCTCCGCCTGACAGCCCGGCGTCCCCAAGTGGAGGTCGGAGATCCACACCGTGCGGTAACGCAGGCTCGCAGCGTCGTCCGCTGCCTCGGGGTCGGGCTGAGTGTCAGCAATTGGCATGGGCTTGCATGCTGCCGTCGCCGCGTGACAGGAACAAGGCAGGCCGGTGACAGCGCGGTGAAACCGCAACCTGCGGCGCTTGCGCTGGCAGCCCCCTAGGTCGCCGCATTGCCACGCAAGCGACATCAAACCGTCATATGCGCTTCATACCCGGGCGCCACCATCCGCTCACACGACGGCCATCCGGGGGTCATGCCCTGCCGGTCCCGCGTGCCGTATTACCCAACCGAGGAGGAAACGACCTTGACTAGCTTTCAGATAGCCTTGAAGCAGCAGCGCTGGGACGACCACCGCTACTACCACCACAGTCGGATCAACCAGGCACTGCACCTGCTGTCGGCGACCAGCTTCGTGATTGCCTACGCAATGTTACTGGTCGACCCACCGGTGGCGGCGCTAATCGCCTGGCTGATCTCGATGACCAGCCGCCAGAGTGGCCATTTCTTCTTCGAGCCCAAGGGCTACGACCACGTCAACCAGGCCACCCACGAGCACAAGGAAGACATCAAAGTGGGTTACAACTTGCAGCGCAAAGTCGTGTTGCTGGCACTGTGGGCGGCAGCCCCGGTGGTGGTGGCCCTGCAGCCCAACCTCTGGGGCATGCTGACGGCGCACACCGGCTTCGAAGGCTACTTACGCAACGTGGGTTGGGTCTGGCTGTGGCTGGGCGCGGGCGGATTGGTGTTCCGTACGGTGCACTTGTTTTTCCTACGCGACGTGCAGACCGGGCTAGTGTGGGCCAACAAAATTTTGACCGACCCGTTTCACGACATCTGGCTCTATTATCGCGCCCCGCTATACCTGCTGCGGGGTGAGCTCATCGACCCGATGCACCATGCGGCCCCGCACCCGCTCAGCCATCACGGGTGAAGGTCGCCGACGTACAGCCTGCGGCCCGCACCCGCTCAGTCCTCAGGGGTGAAGGCCGGGGTGCTGCATAGGCCACCCGCCCGGCCCGCCCCTCGTCGCCACCAGTATTCAGCGCCGATGGGCCCAGAGTTCCCGCAGGATGCCACGCTTGATCGACTTGTCGGTCAGCGTGGCGTCATGCCACCACCAGCCATCGGCCTGCATTGCCTGCGCCGCCGACACGAAGCGGCTGACCACCTGCTCGAAGTCGGCATCGCGGTAATTCAGGCTGAAAATCAGCCGTCCGGTGCCGATCCAGCTCAACGCCAAGCCCTGCGCACGCAGGTAGAACTGCAGCATCCAGTTGTAGCGCGAGGGTTGGGTGTAGAACACCGTCCACACCGAACTGAGGTTCGCCACCTGCACCGGCAGGCCCGCCTCCTGCAGTTGACGGTTCAACTGCGCGGCACGGGCGTTCCAGCGCTCGTCCAGTCCGTGGTAGATAGCCTGCACCGCGGGCGTGTCGAGTTGCTCGAGGAACACCTGCATGGCCGCCATCACGTAGGGGTGGGCGTTGAACGTACCGCGGGCAAAACAGATGTCGGCCGGTCGGTCTTCGCGGAAGCGTTTCATCAGCGACTTGCGGCCGCACACCACGCCCACCGGCAGGCCACCCCCCAGCGTCTTGCCGTAGGTCACCATGTCGGCACGCACACCGAAGTATTCTTGCGCGCCGCCTGGCGCCAGGCGGAAGCCGAGGAACACCTCGTCGAAAATCAGCACGATGCCGCGCTCGGTGCAGACCTCGCGCAGTTGGTGCAACCAGGCGGTGTAGGCAACGCGGTCGAACGCCGCGCGGCGGGCGCTGTCGACCAACGAGGTGTCACCCGGCGCACCCTTGTTGGGGTGCAAGGCCTGCAACGGGTTGACCAGCACGCAGGCAATGTCGCGGCGGGTGCGCAGCACGCGCAGGCTGTCGCCGTCCATCTCCTTCAGCGTATAAGTCGCGCGCGGCGTGTCCGGGTTGCCCGGGCCGGGTTGCACGTCGCTCCACCAGCCGTGGTAGGCGCCGCAGAAGCGCACCAGGTGCGTGCGCTTGGTGTGATAACGCGCCAGCCGCACGGCCTGCATCACGGCCTCGGTGCCGCTCATATGGAACGACACCTCGTCCAAGCCGGAAATCTCGCGCAGCCGTGCAATGTTGTCGACCACACAAGGGTGATAGCTACCCAGCAGGGGACCGAGCGCCTGGGCGCGGGCGCTGCCTTCGGCGATGCACTGCTTGTAGAAGTCCTGCCCAAACACATTCACGCCATAGGAGCCGGTGAGGTCGTAGAAAACGTTGCCATCGAGGTCGGTGATGGTGACGCCGGCCGTCTCCCGTACAAAGCTAGCCACCCGGAGTTGCTGGCGCAGATAGGGGCTGTACTGGAACGGCACCCGGTAGGCACCGGTGAACTGCAGATCAGACAAGCCCTCGGCGGCCTGTGTGGTGAGCGCCAGCGAGGTGGCATAGCGCTCGGCGTACAGGCTGGCCAAGCGCGCCAAGCCGGCCCGGCGGCGCGCCACGACCGCAACCGGTGCGTGGTCCGAGTTGAAGAATCGCGTCGCATCGTAAGAATAGCCCGGCAGCATGGACGCCACCCGCTTGGCCATTCGGGAATGTCCGGTCAACGAGGGGTGTTTGGCGAGCGACAGCTCAAGCCGGCGCTTGGCCAACGGCAGCGTGACCGCCAGCACGGCCGCGACCACGGCCGACAACACAAAGGTTTCATTCATCGGGCAGCTCCTAATCAGGTATTGCCTTTTTACCCCTCTGCTTTGACAGGCTCATGAAAATCCACCAACTTCGCGACCGACTCTTGCAACAAGAGGACCTAAACTTCCTGCTCACCAACCGCGTGCCGCGTCTTTTGCTGACCCGCTTTATGGGTTGGTTCAGCCAGATCCGCCAGCCGGTAGTGGCCAGGTTGTCCATTCGCATCTGGCGGCTGTTTACCGAACTGGATCTCGCTGACGCGAAGCAACAACACTTTGCTAGCCTGCACGAGTGTTTCATCCGCGAGCTAAAACCCGGCGCCCGCGTGGCCAACCCCAACCCAACCGTGTTGTGCAGCCCCTGCGATGCCATCGTCGGCGCCTGCGGGCCGGTGCAAGGCCTGCAGGTGTTCCAGGCCAAAGGATTTCCCTACACCTTGCCTGATTTGTTCGGCAGCAACCCAGCGGCTTTCGAGCCCTACCGCGACGGCTGCTACGTCACGCTGCGGCTCACGGCCAGCATGTACCACCGCTTTCATGCACCCCATGATTGCGAGGTCCAGCATGTCACTCACCACGCCGGCGACACCTGGAACGTCAACCCCATCGCGCTCAAGCGGGTTGCGCAACTGTTCTGCAAAAACGAACGCGCGGTCATCCACACCCGGTTGCTGGATGAGGGTCAGCCCGTTGGCCCGCCCATCGCACTGGTGCCGGTGGCGGCCATTCTGGTGGCCAGCCTGCGCTTGAATTGGCTGAGCCACCTGCTGGGGCTGAACTACCACGGGCCCGACGAATTGCCCTGCGCGGCGCGCTTCAGCAAGGGCCAGGAGATGGGTTGGTTCCAACACGGCTCGACGATCATCGTGTTTGCGCCGCGGGGTTTCACCTTGGTCGACGGGCTAACGACCGGATCGCCGATCCAAATGGGCCAAGGCTTGCTGAACCTACCCGCCGTAAATACTTGACTCGCCACACTTGATCCGCCGCGGCACGGCGGCCAGGCGCGCGGTGGTGCGTGATGGCGCGTGATGGCGCATCGGTAGCGCCGCCCTGCCCGACCAAAAGACTTTGCAGCCATTCTATGCCTAGGCTAAGCTCCTGCTCCGACATCGATGCTTTATTGTGTCGTTATGGCGCGCTTTGTCACCCACAACGTAGGAGACTCGTCATGCGCTTAAATTCCCGAATCATTCAGCACTGCCTCGCTTTCGCCCTCGGCCTGTTGGCGCTAACCCCCGCCTATGCAGACGAAACCTGCATCTCGCCCTACATGAAGCGCCTCACCGGGCCGGAAGACTTTATGTATATCTGGACCTTGGGCGTCATGGGAGTCGGCGATGAGCAGGATAAATTAGTGACGGTCGACCTGCGGCCAAAATCCAAAACCTACGGCCAAATGCTGGCCAGCCTGCCCGTGGGCGGGCGCAACGAAGCGCATCATTCGGGCTATAGCGACGACCGACGCGCGCTCTGGGCGGGCGGCCTCGACAGCAGCAATATTTTCATCTTCGATGTCTACAGCGACCCAGCCCAACCCAAGCTAATCCACACCATCACGGATTTCGTGGCCGCTACCGGCGGCATTGTCGGCCCGCATACTTTTTATGCGCTGCCGGGCCGCATGCTCATCTCGGGGCTGTCGAACAATCAGGACCACGGCGGGCGTACCGGCATGGCCGAATACACCAATGAGGGCGAGTACATCACCACCCATTGGATGCCCACCGATGACAATCTGCAGGGTGCGGTAAAATCCGGAAAAATGGCGGACGGCTATGGCTACGACGTGCGGGCACTGCCGCGGCTCAACGTCATGCTGACTTCCTCCTTTACCGGCTGGAACAACTACATGATGAATCTAGGCCAAATGATGGCCGATCCGCAGGCCATGAAACACTTTGGCAACACGGTCGTGGTGTGGGATCTGCATACCCGCAAACCGCTCAAAATTCTGGACGTCCCCGGCGCACCCTTAGAAATCCGCTGCGCCTGGCAGGAAAAACACGATTACTGTTTCACCACCACTGCCTTGACCTCACAAATCTGGCTGATCCATCGCGACGCCCAGGGTGAATGGCGCAGTCAGGCGGTCGCCGACATTGGCGATGCCAAAAAAATCCCCCTGCCGGTGGACATCTCAATCTCCTCCGATGACACCCGTTTGTGGGTCAACACTTTCAACGACGGCATGACGCGCTTGTTTGATATCTCCGATGCCTTCCACCCCAAAGTTATCTATGAGAAAAAAATCGGCGAGCAGGTCAACATGGTGTCGCAGAGCTGGGACGGCCAGCGGGTGTATTTCACCTCATCGTTGGTGAGCAATTGGGATAAAACCGAAGGCCCGGAGGGCGACCTCCAGTATCTGAAGGCCTTCAACTGGGATGGTAAAACCCTCAAACCCGCGTTTGCGCTCAATTTCATCAGCGCCAAACTGGGACGCCCACACATGATGACCCTCGGCGCTTATTCGGTGGGGGCGCAAGCCCGAACGGCGTTGCCGGCACCCGAGGTCGCCACGCTCAATCACTGAGGTGAGTCACCGTGGCCAGACCGCCGGGATGCTCGCAGCGGTCTTATTGCTGGCGCTGAGCGGATTGTTAATGGCCCACGAGCAGCCCGTGGGCGACGCCCCGCGCCGGGTGGCACCGGTGCCCGGCACTTATGCGTTACCGCCACTGCGAGCAGCCACTAACGCGCAGGTGCGTGACGAAACCGGCAGCGTGCGCACGCTGCACGAACTCTTTGACCAACGCATCGTGGTCCTGAGCTTTATTTATACCCATTGCGCGGATGGCGTGGGCTGCCCGATGGCGACCCACACGCTGTCACAAGTGGCGGCCCGCCTGCGCAAAAACCCCACGTTAAACCAGCAGACGCGCTTCATCAGTGTGAGCTTTGACCCCGCTCGAGATACCCCCGAGGTGCTGCGGGCCTACGCCCAGCCTTTTCGCAAACCCGGCATGGACTGGCCCTTCGTGGCGGCGCTGCCCGCTGACCTCGACACGCTGCTGCGCGCCTACCATCAAGACTTGGAAACCGATGCGGCGGGCCACGTGGTGACACACACGCTGCGGGTCTTTCTCATCGATGCCACGGGCCGTATTCGCAACGAATACACCTCGAGCTTTCTGGACGGGGCGAGTTTAGCCGCCGATGTGGAGACCCTCGCCATACTGGCGCGCGAGCCACCCGTGGCGGCGCGGGTGCCAACCTCCCCATCGCTGGGCGGCGGTGACGAGCGCGGTGACTACACCAGCTCGCAGTTCGCCACCCGCGCGCGCGCGCTCACTGCGCGCGATGCCGTGCCAGCCGATCTCCTGGCCCATCTGCGCGCAGGCCAACTGGGTTTGCCCAACACCCAAGCCTTGAATGGCCCACTGCCCACCGCGGCGCAGATTCAACTCGGTCGTCAATTATTTTTTGACCGCCGGCTGTCGCATAACGACACGCTGTCTTGCGCCAGCTGCCATGTGCCGGATCAAGGCTATACCAGCAATGAACTCGCCACACCTGTAGGCATTGAAGGGCGCAGCGTGCGCCGCAACTCGCCCACGCTGCTCAATGTGGGCTTTCTGCCGAGGCTGTTTGTGGACGCCCGAGAATCCCGCCTAGAACAACAAATTTGGGCACCACTGCTGGCCGCCAACGAATTAGGCAATCCCTCCATCGGCTTTGTATTGGAGAAATTGGCGAAATTGCCAGATTATCCAGACCGCTTTGCCGCGGCTTTCGGCGGACAGGCACTCAACATGGAGACTCTGGGGGCCGCGCTCGCCGCCTACCAGCGCACGCTAATCGCCGGGGACAGTCCTTTTGACCGCTGGCATTTTGGGGGCGAGCGCGAGGCACTCAATGCCGTCGCCCAACAGGGTTTTGCCTTGTTCACGGGCAAAGCGGGCTGCAGCGGCTGCCATCTCCTAGACGAACGCACAGCACTCTTCACCGACCATCAACTCCACGACACGGGTCTCGCCTCGCGTGCCGCCCTAGCGCCGCCAGCAACGCTCACGGTCGCCGTGGCACCGGGCACGCAACTCAGCGTACTGGCGGCGGATGCCGGCGCGACGCTTGCCGCCCGCACGAGTGACCTCGGGCGTTACGAGATCACGCTCGACCCCGCCGACAACTGGCGCTTTCGCACCCCTAGCCTGCGCAATGTGGCCCTCACTGCGCCCTATTTACACGATGGTTCGGTGCCCACTCTGGCCGCGATTATTGAGCGCTATAACGCTGGCAGTGTGGCTACTCCGCAAGGCGATCCCAAACTTAAAGCGCTGGGACTTAGCCCGGCAGAACGGGGCGCGCTGGAGGCTTTTTTGCGCAGCTTAAGTAGCCCGGCCGTCGCCCTCTTAGTCCGTGACGCCTTCGCCGCCCCCATTGGCGATCGCGGGCCTGCACCCTAGTTCGACCCACCGTGGGTCGCGCGCAAACCCTACCTCGATTAGAACCATTGACGCTCGCCGTGGCAGACTGAAAACTGTCCCGGACGCGCGCTGGCGATTGGCTCCTCGCCCACCGCCGCCCGAATTGCCGCGCGCGCGCCTTTTTTATTTTGGAGACTGCCCGTGGATCCTCTTGAGACTTTTCGCGGCGATACCCGGCACTGGCTGGAGACCCACTGCCCCGCATCATTGCGCACGCCCATGCCAGAAGAAGAACGGGTTTGGGGTGGGCGCAACGCCGTGTTCAAAAACCCGGACAGCCAGCGCTGGCTCGCGCTCATGGTGGAACGCGGTTGGACCGTGCCCACTTGGCCGCGCGAATACGGCGGTGGTGGGCTATCGCCGGCTGAAGCCCAAATTCTAAAAGAAGAAATGCAGCAACTTGGCGCCCGGCAGCCGCTGTTTGGTTTTGGCATCAGCATGTTGGGGCCGGTGTTATTGACGCAAGGCACAGCGGCCCAAAAGGTCGAGCACCTGCCGCCGATCGCGCGCGGCGAAATTCGCTGGTGTCAGGGCTATAGCGAGCCCGGCGCGGGCTCGGATTTAGCCAGCCTGCAGACCCGCGCCGAGGATTGCGGCGACCACTACCTCGTGAACGGCCAGAAGGTGTGGACCTCCTATGCCCATCTGGCCGATTGGATTTTTTGCCTGGTGCGCACGGCCAGCCAGCCTAAACACGGCGGCATCAGCTTCCTGCTGTTTGATATGCACAGCCCCGGTGTGGTGGCGCGTCCTATCCCGCTCATTAGCGGGACCTCGGCGTTTTGCGAAACTTTTTTCACGGATGTCGTGGTGCCCAAGCGCAATCTGGTGGGCGAAGTAAACGCGGGTTGGGCCATCGCCAAAGAACTGTTAACCCACGAGCGCGGCATGATTTCCGAGATTGGGCGCACCATCGGCGGCACCGTGCCGTCGGTGGAAATTATCGCGCAACGGTATCTGGGCGATGAAAACGGCCGCATTACGGATCCGGCATTGCGCGATGCCGTCACCCGCCACGTAATGGACGACCACGCCTTTGCGCTGACCTTGCGCCGCGCGGCGCAGGAAAGCAGCGCTGGCGCCGCCACCAGCGGGCTGTCTTCTTTGTTTAAGTACTACGGCACAGAACAAAACAAACGCAAGTTTGAACTCATCCTCAAATGTGCCGGTGCGCACGCACTGGGTTGGGAAGCAGACGCGGAGCACAGCGAAGAAGAGGCGCTGATGTGTCGAACCTGGTTGCGCTCCAAAGGTAATTCTATCGAAGGGGGAACCTCTGAAATTCAATTAAACGTGATCGCCAAGCGCGTGCTTGGTCTGCCCGATTGAGGCCCCTGAAATGACCTTATTGCTCACCCCCGAACAGGCGATGCTCAAAGCCACCGCCCACGCTTTTTTTAGCCAGCAACAACCGGTGCAAGCGTTGCGGGCGCTCCGCGACACCGCCGATCCCACGGGCTTTGAGCGCGCCCTCTGGCAAGAAATGGCAGCACTCGGCTGGGCCGGCATCCTGATTGATGAGGCCCACGGTGGATCGGATTTTGGTTATCAGGGCTTAGGGCAAATTCTAGAGGAAGCCGGCCGCACGCTAGCGGCCACGCCCTTAGTCTCGACCGTGTTGCTGGCGGCCCCGCTGGTGCGGGCCGCAGGCAGTGCCGCACTGCGCAGCGCGCTCCTGCCCACGGTTGCAGACGGCACCCGCGTGCTCGCGCTGGCGCTCGAGGAAGGTCCTCATCACGCACCCACCCGCACCGCCCTCAAAGCCACCCCCGAGGCCGGCGGTTTCGTCTTGAACGGCAGTAAAACTTACGTGCTGGATGGCCACATTGCTGATGACTTCATCGTGCTGGCGCGCACCGCGGGCCAGCCGGGGGATGCTCACGGCCTCACACTTTTTTATCTCCGCGGGGATACCGAAGGCCTCACCCGTAACCGCCTGCGGATGGTTGACAGCCGCAATGCGGCGCAACTGCACTTGCGCGACGTGCGGGTCGCGGCCAGCGATCGGCTGGGAGAGCTAGACTTGGCGCTCGCGCATTTGGATCCCGTGCTAGATGGTGCCCGCGCGGGCTTAGCTGCCGAAATGCTCGGCAGCGCACTGGAAGCCTTCGAGCGCACGTTGGCGTACTTGAAAATTCGGGAACAATTTGGGGTGCCTATTGGCTCGTTTCAGGCACTCAAACATCGCGCCGCGATGATGTTCTGCGAGCTCGAACTCACGCGCTCCGCGGTGCGCGCCGCCTTGGCAGCGCTGGATACTGGCAGCAGCGAGGCCGCCTTACTGGCGTGCCTGGCCAAGGCCAAGGCTTGCGATACCTTCGAGTTGGTGTCCAGTGAGGCCGTGCAGTTGCACGGCGGTATTGGCATGACCGACGCCGCGGAAATCGGCTTATTCCTGAAGCGCGCACGCGTGGCCCAACAATTATTGGGTGACGCAGGCTTCCAGCGCGACCGCTACGCCAGCTTGCGAGGCTTTTAGTCGGCCTGGCGAAGAGGCGCGCAAGACCTGACGCTATTAAATTGCTGTGGGGCTAGCCATTGGAATCTGGGTGTTCAGGAAACTGGCTAGCGCATCGCGGCGCGGCGTGCCGCGGTGGCTAGCACGTTGACCTCAAGTTGGTCGGTGAGCACCACGCCATAGGCCTCGAACGCATAAGCCTTGGTGCAGAAGTCATCTAGCACGTCCTCGCGAACTTGCGCCGGCGTACGTTCAAGCGGGTCGCCATAGCCGCCACCGTTTGGCGAATAGATTGCGACACAATCACCCGCGTTGTTCTGCAGGCCAGAAAACTTAGCGGGCATTGAGATTATCGCGCCGGGCTTGGCCACGTTGAAGGTCTCGACCTTACCGCCGGCCCCCGGTTGCAAACCGCTAGCATGAGCTGCCAATCCCTACCAAATAGCAAAAAACTCAGCGAACGCGGTCATCTGATTACCCACCGCTGAGGACGGCACGATGATTGGACAATGGATGCCGGCATCAAACCAAGCCTCGATGCCATCACGGACCTCGGTGGCGGTGCCAAACAGTGTGGTGTCGGCTAACCAGCGGTCTGACAGGCACTTGGAGACATCGTCCGGGCGGTTCTCCGCTAAGCATTTTTCCACCGCGGTCATTTCTTCAAGATAGCCGGCTGCTTTCCAGTAATTGCGATAGTTCGGCAACAGCGCGTAGCTCGAGAGCGTGCGACGGTTGACGTTCTTGGCCGCCTCACGGTCCTCGGAAATGCAGGTAGGAATCATATTGCCGATGAAAAAATTGGGGTCCGTTCGCGCCTGCGGGCTGAGTGCCTGCAGTGAGTGGCCCATGTGCGATCGCACGCCGTTGGCGAACACCAGCCCGCCGGCAAGTTCTTCGGCCAGCGCGATCATTTTCGGGCGCAGCGCGGCGAGCACCAACCGGGGCAATTCACCGGCCCGCGGCACGGCGCGCAGGTCGCTGACAAACTTTCGCATATCCGCCAGCGGCTGACCGCCGGCCAGGCCCAGCCGACTTAGCGCAGGCGCGTGGGAAACACCAAGGCCAAAGTCAAAACGCCCGTTGGATACTTCGTGGATGAAAGACACGGTCTGGGCAAAATCCACCGTGTGACGGGTATAAATTGGGGTGATTGAGGTGCCAAACCGAATCTCGTGGGTGACCAAAGCCAAGGCTTCGCACAGCGCAAGCCCATCTGACAAACTGGGGCAATAAATGCCTGAGAAACCGCGTTTCTCAATATCCTTGGCCAATTCCAACGTGGCTTTTCGGCGACCGGGAAGTGCCACCAGAGACAGCGCGGGCATGCGGGTAGTCATCAATATCTCCTTGAGTTGGGAAACCGAGTGCTGGGTACTTTACGCGCCCCCCTGCCGGGGACTGCAGCGCTCGCGGCAGCCACAGGATAACCGCCCTCAGCCTCTAAACTCGCGCCACGCACGCGGGATAAGGCAACGCGGCACCCATCAGGTAGGGTGGGTTGCGTGAGCAGCCTCGACTTTACGCCAGCAAGCCTTTTATAGTTTCCCCACCAGACGCCACGGCTTGCGCGCCACGCAGGCGCAGCACTGCTCACCACCTTAAGGTCGCGGCGTCTTACGGCCACAGGAGTCACGCGTGATGAACAGCGAACCGCTGCCCGACCCCACCGACGAACTCGATCCCAGTACCTGGCCCCGGTTCCATGTGGACTGGCAGTCAAACAATGTGCGCGCCATCCTCGCCGGCCAGACCGTGGTGCTAACTGAGCATGCCACCGAAGCCGACCTCCTCTGGCTGCGCAAAAACTACCGCGCTTGGTTTTCGCAGCTGCGGCCGCATCAGGCGCTCAATCATATCCCTGAAGAAAGCGTGATGACCTGCAAGTCCGACCTTGCCGGGGCCTTACACGCGCACCCGCAAGCGGGCCCAACGGCGCTTGCGCACCCAGATTTTTACCCCCTGACCTATCGCCTCGACGACCCTACCGAGCGCCAGGCCTTTGCCGCGCAATTGCCCGCGCACGACAGCATCGACAATCTGTGGATCCTCAAACCGAGCACCCTCTCGCGGGGCATTGGCATCCGCATTGAGTGGCAGCTCGATTGGTTGCGCCAATTACTGCGCGATGGGCAACCGGTGGAGTTTTGGCACGAAGGTAAGCCCGAGCCGCTCATCATCCAGCGCTACATCCCCAATCTGTTGCTGTTGAACGGGCACAAGTCCGAATTGCGCCTGTACTGGTTGATTGCCTCGCTCGATCCCCTGCGGGTGCTGATGTATCGCGAAGGCACCGTGCGGCTGACGTCACGGGCTTTCAAACTCGATAACTTCGATGACCCGCTGATTCATATCACCAACGTGTACCAGCAGATTAAACACGGTGGGGTGCAACCCGACACCGAACTAAAATGGGATTTTCCCCGCCTGCAGGCCTATTTGTGCCGTGAGAAAGGCGTGGCAGCAGACCACCTAGACACCGTCCTCATGCCCCGTCTGGCGAAAATTCTGGAATACGTGGTGCGCGCCTGCGAAAGCCGGCTGCGGCGCACCCCGCCCGTAGGACATTTTTTTGGTCTGTACGGGGCAGACGTCATTCTCGATGACCAGCTCACGCCGTGGCTCACCGAAATCCAAAAAGGTCCTGGACTCAGCTATAGCGACGCCATCAAGCAGCGGGTTCTGCCGCCCATGCTGCTGTCGGCGTTGAGCGTGGTGCTGGATATCCAGCATCGCCGGCGCGCCGGCCACGGGTTGGACGACCTCGAGCTACCAGACGATTATTGTTGGGTCATTGGGCCCTGAGAGTTTTATTGATGCTTATCAAGCACGAAATGCGTCCACCGCTATCATTCGACTGCTGGCAAATAAAACCGTCACACCCGTAATTAACACCGGCAGGCGTCCCCAAGAACCATCGCCTCACTAGGTCTCGCCCGTTGACGGCGCCTCACGAATAACAGGGCAAGCGCGTCCTAGAACACCATCGCCAGCCCGCAGCTCAAGGTGAGCTGAGTGGCTTGGCGGTTGCGTTGCGGCTGATGGCCCCAGAGCCAACCAGTGCGAACCGGGGAGTTTCCGTGACGCTGCTGTGCTGGCGCGCCCGAAGCACTCTGCGGCGTGGCAGATCGGCGGAGAAACCCGTGCGATAACGATCGCCACACGCCCAAGCTGGGTCTATCCGGCACTGGGTAAAAAAGAAAAAGGAGCCACCTGATGAACAACACAGCACGGCCCAGAGTGGTTGGCTACGAGCTAGAGCCTTGGGAAGAGGAGTATCTCCGAGCGCGCTTAGAGGGCGTTGAGCTCATTGCGACGGCGGCCCAGCTCGGGACGGAGAATGCCGAACTGGCAAGCGCCGGGAGCGTGGTGAGCGTATTTATTCGTTCCGGCGTCTCAAGAGAAGTGCTGGCTAGGCTCCCCGGGATTGGCGGCATAGCGACCCGCTCAACGGGCTACGACCATATCGATATGGCCGCCTGTCGCGAGCGCGGGCTGGTCGTGAGCAATGTCCCCACCTACGGCGAGAATACAGTGGCGGAGCACACCTTCGGCCTCATGCTGGCGCTGTCGCGCAAGATTCACCAAGCCTACGTTCGCACGACCCAAGGGGATTTCTCGCTACAGGGTCTGCGCGGCTTCGATCTCAAGGGCCGGACGCTGGGCGTTGTGGGCAGCGGCCACATCGGACTGCACGTCATCCGTATCGGTCGTGGTTTCGGGATGCGGGTGGTGGCCACGGACCTTAAAGAACAGCCGCTGCTGGCGGAAGTTCTAGGGTTCGACTACCTGCCCTTGGACGAACTGCTGGCGTGCTCGGACATTGTTTCCTTGCACGTACCCTATACCCCGGAGACCCATCATTTGCTCAACAAAGATCGGCTGGCGCGCATGCGGCGGGGAAGCCTGTTGATCAACACGGCGCGCGGGGGTCTGGTCGACACCGAGGCGCTGCTCTGGGCGCTAGACGAGGGCATTCTGGCCGGTGCCGGGCTGGACGTGATTGAGGGCGAGGAGCTAATTGCCGAGGAACAGCAACTGCTGTGTCCCGGAGTGGCCACCGAAAAACTCCAAGCGGTCATCCGGGGCCATGTGTTGTTCCATCGAGAAAACGTGGTGTACACGCCGCATATTGCGTTCGACTCCGAAGAAGCCCTGCGCCGCATCCTGGACACCACCGTTGAGAACATCAACGGACTTCTCCGCGGCAAACCCGTGAATCAGGTGGGGGCGTAAAGGACTTTCAGCAGGCACAATACCGCCCACACGTGCCGCGTTTTCGGGCGCAAAATCCCAGCACCTCGCGCAGACAGTGACGCCTATGGACCCCACAGAATTACACCCTTCAATGGTTCGCATGGCGCGGAAAATCTCCCCCGCGTTGGCGGCGGCCATGCACAGCGTCGGCCCGCCCGAATGGCCCCGGCGCGATGACCAATCCCTAGCACGTTATCTCGCACGGATAGTCGTTGGGCAGCAGTTGTCCACCCGAGCGGCGACGACCATTTGGCAGCGTGTCGAGACCTTGGCGCAGCAGCTCGCAACGGACATCCCCGCGCTGGCTCTCTCCAGCGATCTGGCAGCACTCCGCGCCTGCGGTCTTTCTGGCAATAAACTGCTTTGTCTGCAGGGGCTTGCTGCGGCCGAGGCCAGCGGCCAGTTGGATCACGAACCCCTGGCGCGGCTAGCGCCCGAGGCGCGTGCCAAACAGCTCACCGCGCTGCGTGGCGTGGGTCCTTGGAGCGCCGACATGTTGGCGCTTTTTTATTTTCGGGATCCCGATATCTGGCCGCTGGGCGACTTGGCCGTGCGCAAAACTTTTGAGCATTACCTCAAAGACCAGCCGGGCGTAGACCTCACAGCCGCCGCCTTCGCCCCCCGCCGCTCGCTGTTGGCGCTGTATATGTGGCGCATTGCGAATAACCTCACGTTGACCTAAAACCCCGTTGACCTAAAACCCCAACCACCGGCGATGGGGCCACGGCGGGTAACGCTGCGGCGAGTTCACCGGTCGCACCCGGCGCCTATGGATAGCAGATGGCTTACACCGCAACCTCCAGCCGCCCGGCCTAGGGGGTAGACCCTAAAATCGGCTGATCAACAAAGTGCTTGCCGATCGATCTGGCGCGGCCCCCTTGGCCCGCCCCGCGCGGGAAGTTTTGTCGAACGCGTCAGCCAAGCCAACGGCTGGCAGGCACCCGGCGGATTCCGCCAAAATTCAGTTGCCACGGCGAACCGCTGCGGTTTAGGTAGGTGCTGCCGTACGCTCAGGAAGGGTCGTCAATCAATCGAGTCTGACCCCATTGATATTGTCTTGCGAATAACCTCACGTTGACCTAAAACCCCAACCACCGGCGATGGGGCCACGGCGGGTAACGCTGCGGCAAGTTAACCGGTCGCACCCGGCGCCTATGGATAGCGGATGGCTTACACCGCAACCTCCAGCCGCTCGGCGTAGGGGGTAGACCCTGAAATTGGCTGATCAACAAAGTGCTTGCCGATTGATCTGGCGCGGCCCCTTTGGCCCGCCCCGCGCGGGAAGTTTTGTCGAACGCGTCAGACTAGCCAACGGCTGGCAGGCACCCGGCGGATTCCGCCAAAATTCAGTTGCCACGGCGAACCGCTGCGGTTTAGGGAGGTGATGCCGTTTGCTCAGGAAGGGTCGTTAATCAATCGAGTCTGACCCCTTTGATACCTCTACAACACCTGCAACGCCACGAAATAGGCGTAGGCGTCGTAGGCGTCGTAAACGAGGCCATTGCCGAGGCAAACGAACGCGTGCCCCGATGCCGAGGGCGTGGCCGACCAGTAACTGCTGGGCTGCCAGCCCGCCGGCGCGCCGTCAATATTGATACTGGTCCCCGCACCGTTGTACGCGTCCCAGACCGCCAGATAATCGTTGTAGGTATTGTTCACCACGTTGCTGCCGGCAGACGCTGGCGAGGAACCTACCGACGTGCCAGGTTGGTAGGTGTTAATGCCACCCGCACCGTACGGCGGGGCACTCTGCCCACCCGCCGTCGGCAGCGCCAGATGAACACCGTTTAGCGTTGCGTAACGGTAGGTGTTATCGGTGTTGCCACCGCCACCCGTATTCCCGTTGATGTCCTGATTGAAAATACCGTCCAGTACGTCGTGCGTGGCGTTGTCCACGCCACCATTTAACGAACCCGTATTGTTGAGTCTGCTGGTGCCATCCCCACTGCGGTCCCAGTGGTAAAACCAGTTCCCGCCATCTACCTGCACCGGTGCGATTAACTTGCCGTAGCTGCCTAGGTCTATCACCGACTGCCCAGCCACTCGCCCCTCCACCACGTCCGTCACCGTTATCGCTACCGCCTGTGCGGCAGAACTCTGGCTGCCGTGGCTCGCACTTACCGTGATGTTGTAAACGTTGTTGCTGCCAGCGTCGCTCGGGGCCTCGTAGTTGGGTGCTGCAATGAAACTCACCGCGCCCGTGAGTGCGTTGAGGTTAAACAGGGCGGCATCGGTGCCCGACATTGCGTAGGTCAGTACCGCACCGGCATCCGCGTCACTCGCCGTTACCGTGTACACCGCGCCCACGATGTTCTCCTCCACACTCAAGATCGCATCACTCGTGATGACCGGCACGCTGTCGTTGAATAACACCTGCAAGGCCACGTAATTGAAGCCGAGGGCGTCGACGTTGCCGTCGTAGACGTTGCCACTGTCGAGGACATTGTGCGCGTGACCCGATGCCGATGGCGTGGCCGACCAGTAGACGGTGGTCTGCCAGGCCGCCGGCGTGCCGTTAATACTGGTGCTGCTCTCCTTGCCGTTGTACGCATCCCATACCGCCAAATAATCGTTGTAGGTGCCATTCGCCGCGTTGCTGCCGTCAGGCACTGACAAGGAACCTACATACGTGCCGGGCTGGGAGGCATTAATGCCATTCGCCCCGTACGGCGGGGAACTCTGCCCGCCTGCCGTTGGCAGCGCTAAATGAACGCCGTTTAATGTCGCGTAGCGGTAGGTGTTATCGGTGTTGCCACCGCCACCCACCACCCCGTTGATGTCCTGATTGAAAATACCGTCCAGTACGTCGTGGTTGGTCCAGTCCACACCACCGTTTAACAAACCCGTGTTTGCGCTGCTGCCGTCCCCACTGCGGTCCCAATAGTAAAACCAGTTCCCGCCGTCTACTTGCACCGGCGCGATTAACTTGCCGTAGCTGCCGAGGTCTATCACCGAATGTTCGGCTTCCTCAACGTCCGTGATCAACACCGTGCTCAAACCAGCGCCGGTCAGTGCACCGCCTGGGGCCTGCGCGCCGCTGTTGCCGTCGCTGAACAACCAGTCCAGAGATACGCTTGCCGGCGGGGCATCGCTTGAGTTGGCGTAGGCAATGTGTTGCAACGCCTCATTCACCAGCGCCTGCGTGGCGCTGGTGTTAAAGCTTAGCGTGAGCGAACCGCTGCTGTTGTGGTCTACCGTGCCGATGGTCGTGGCACCGACCGTTAGCGCGCCACCTTCGCTCAGTGCGGCCAGCGTGCCGCTGCCTGCGAACACGTCCTGCGCATCTGCGCCGCCGGCACGGACAATCTGGAGGCTAGCGCCACCGTAGTTCCCGACTGCGGCTAGCTCCAAGTCAAACACCGAGGCCAGACCGTTGAGCACTACCGGGGGAGCGTGTTCTACATAGTTAACCGCAATACCCGACCCCGCAGCCGGCACACTGTTGCCAAACGAGGTGTCCAGGCTGCCGTCGGCGTTCAGGCGGATTGCGCTGTAGCTGTAGCCGCTGCCGTTGCTGGTAGCGCTGTACCCGGCCACCAAAATCTTGCCGTCGGGCTGCAGCGCCATGGTGCGGGCCTTGTCATACGACGTGCCCACCGGAATAATCGCCTTGCCGTCCCTGTCAAAGCTCGTGTCCAGACTGCCGTCGATGGTCAGGCGGATGATGCTGTAGCCGTTACCGTTGCTGGTATTGATGGCATCACTCGACCCCGCCACCAAAATCTTTCCGTCGGGTTGTAGCACCATGGTGTGGCCTTGGTCATACTGCGCGCCTACGTCAATAATCGCCGTGCCGTCCCCGTCAAAGCTCGCATCCAGACTGCCGTCGGCGGTCAGGCGGATGATGCTGTAGTCATAGCTGTTGTTGCTGGGGTCGTAGCTGGTCCCCGCCACCACAATCTTGCCGTCGCTCTGCAGCGCCATGGTGTAGCCGAGGTCATCCGACTTACCCACCGGAATAATCGCCTTGCCGTCCCCGTCAAAACTCGGGTCCAGACTGCCGTTGGCGCTCAGGCGGATTACGCTGTAGTCGGCGTTACCGTTGGAGTTATAGCTAAACCCCGCCACCAAAATCTTGCCGTCGGTCTGCAGCGCCATGGTGTAGCCAAGATCCTCCGACGTACCCGCCGGAATAATCGCCTTGCCGTCCCCGTCAAAGCTCGTGTCCAGACTGCCGTTGGCTGCCAGGCGGATGATGCTGTAGTCCAAGTTACCGTTGGAGTTATAGCTCCACCCCGCGACCAAGATCTTGCCGTCGGGCTGCAGCACCATGGTTTGACCGACGTCAGACGAAGTGCCCACCGGAATAATCGCCTTACCGTCCCCGTCAAAGCTCGTGTCCAGACTGCCGTTGGCGTTCAGGCGGATGATGCTGTAGTCAGCGTTACCGCTGGAGTTAGAGCTCTGGCCCGCCACCAAAATCTTGCCGTCGGTCTGCAACGCCATGGTGCGGGCCTCGTCATACGACGTGCCCACCGGAATAATCGCCTTGCCGTCACTGTCAAAGCTCGTGTCCAGACTGCCGTTGGTGTTCATGCGAATAATGCTGTAGTCCGAGCTGTAATTGCTGTAGTAACTGAACCCCGCCACCAAGATTTTGCCGTCGATCTGCAGCGCCATGGTTTGGACATAGTCATTCGCCGTGCCCACGTCCACGTCAATAATCGTCTTGCCATCCCCGAAGGTAAGCATTGGTAGACTGTTGATCTCCGGCGCGACGTTGACGTCCGTCACCGTTATCGCTACCGCCTGCGCAGCAGAACTCTGGCTGCCGTGGCTCGCGCTTACCGTGAGGTTGTAAACGTTGTTGCCGCCTTCATCGGCCGGGGCCTCGTAGTTGGGTGCTGCAATGAAACTCACCGCACCGCTCAGCGCGTCAATAGTAAACAAGCTCGCGTCCGCGCCCGATATTAAGTAGGTCAGTACCGCACCCGCATCCGCGTCACTCGCCGTCACCGTGTACACCGTACCCGTGGTGTTCTCCGCCACATTCGTGCTCGCAAGACTCGTGATAACCGGCACGCTGTCGTTGAACAGCACCTGCAAGGCCACGCCACCGTAGGGGTTACTGTCGAAGTTGTCACCGACGCCCCCACCATCCATGCCAACGGTGAGACCAACGGACGCGTGCCCGAACGCCGAGGGCGTGGCCGACCAGTAAGAGGTGGCCTGCCAGCCCGCCGGCGTGCCGTTAATAGTGGTGCCGGTCCCCATGCCGTTGTACGCGTCCCAGAACGCCAGATAATCGTTGTAGGTGCCATTCGCCGCGTTGCTGCCGACAGACGCTGTAGGCGAGGAACCTACTGCCGTGCCGGGTTGGGACATGTTGATGCCATGCGGCCCGTAGGGCTGCGCGGGATTCGCCCCACCCGCCGTCGGCAGCGCTAGGTGAACGCCGTTTAACGTCGCGTAGCGGTAGGTGTTATCGGTGTTGCCACCGCCACCCGCATTCCCATTGATGTCCTGATTGAAAATACTGTCCAGCACGTCGTGACTGGTCTGGTCAGTCCCACCGTTTAACAAACCCGAGTTGGCGCTACTGCCATCCCCACTGCGGTCCCAGTAGTAAAACCAGTTCCCACCATCTACCTGCACCGGCGCGATTAATTTTCCGTAGCTGCCTAGGTCTATCACCGTCTGCCCGGCCACTGGCCCTTCCACCACGTTCGTCACCGTTATCGCCACATCCTTCGGGGTCGAACTCAGCAAGCCGTCGCTGGCGCTTACCGTGATGTCGTAAATGTTGTTGCCGCCTGCGTCGGCCGGGGCCTCGAAGTTGGGGACCGTATTGAACGTCACCGCACCGCTGGCGGCGTTGATGCTGAACCGGGCTGCATCGACGCCGCCGCTAATCGAGTAGCTCAGCGTGGTGCCCGCATCCACATCGGTCGCGTGAGCGGTGTAAACCGTGCCAGTGGCGTTCTCGGCAAAGCTTGCCGTGGCGCCGCTGTCGATAACCGGCGCCTCGTTGACGTTGGTTACCGTAATCACCACACCCTGCGGGGCCGATGACAGTGGCGGGGTGCCGTTATCGCTCGCGGTGACGCTGATGTTGTAGGTGTTGCCGTGTGCGCCTTCGAAGTTGGGTGCCACCTTAAACGTCACCGCACCGCTGGTGGTGTTGAGGTTGAACAGGTCTGCATCCGTGCCGCTCATCGAGTAGCTCAGCGTGGTGCCCGCATCCACGTCGGTCGCGTGAGCGGTGTAAACCGTGCCGGTGGCGTTCTCGGCAAAGCTCGCCGTGGCGCCGCTGTCGATAACCGGCGCCTCGTTGACGTCCGTCACCGTTATCACCACTGCCTGTGGGGTAGCGCTCTGGCTGCCGTGGCTCGCCATCACGCTAATGTTGTAAACATTGTTCTGGCCGGCGTCGGCCGGGGCCTCGTAGTTGGGTGCTGCAATGAAACTCACCGCACCGGTGAGTGCGTTGAGGTTAAACAGGGCGGCATCCGTGCCCGATATTGAGTAGGTCAGTACCGCACCCGCATCCGCGTCACTCGCCGTTATCGTGTACACCGTGCCGCTGGTGTCCTCCGCCACACTCGTGCTCGGAAGACTCGTGATAATCGGCACGCTGTCGTTGAATAACACCTGCAACGTCACGTGCCCTGGACCGTCGTCTAGGTAGTCGTAGATGGAGGCATAGTAGAAGGCAACGGCGGCGTGCCCCGACGCCGCGGGCGTGGCCGACCAGTAATAGGTGCGCAGCCAACCGGGTGGCGTGCCGTTGCTGTAGTCGATCCCTATGCTCGCGCCGTTATAGGCGTCCCATACCGCCAATAAATCGTTGTAAGTACTGTTCACCGCGTTGCTGCCGGTAGAGGTTGTCGGCGAGGAACCTATCGCCGTGCCGGGTTGGAAGGTGCCAATGCCATTCGCCCCGTAGGGCGGGGAACTCTGCCCGCCTACCGTTGGCAGCGCCAGATGAACGCCGTTTAACGTAGCGTAACGGTAGGTGTTGTCCGTATCACCGACTACCCCCACCGCATTGGCAGCAACCTCAACAACCCCGTTGATGTCCTGATTGAAAATGCCGTCCAACACGTCGTGAGTGATGTGATCCAACCCGCCGTTGGTGCCATCGTCTCCGCCACTGGTGCCGTCACCACTGCGGTCCCAGTAGTAAAACCAGTTCCCTCCATCTACCTGCACCGGCCTGATTAACTTGCCGTAGCTGCCGAGGTCTATCACCGCCTGCCCCGGTACCAATGAGGCTACCACCGTGCCGATGCCCGCCCGGTTAATCGCCAACGCCACGTCCAACTCTGTACCGCCTTGGGTGTAGCGCGCATAACCACCCGCGTCACTCAACGCCGTCCAGCCGCCACCCGCGACGATGCTGTCGCTGGCACCGCCTTCAATCACCAGCGTGTGTGACTCGCTCAAGGCCAATAGCGAGGCCACGTTCAGCGTGACCACATGGCCGCCATTCACTAACTGCAGCCGCTCTAGCGACGCCAGCGTGGTGAGGTTGGTGAGGTTAAGCGCCTGATTCGCCACCAACACCTGCAAGGTGTCGAGGCCGATACCACCATCTACTAGCGTGTCGGCGGCATCGTAGATAAGGGTGTCTGCACCGTCACCGGCGTGGAGCACATCAATCCCCAAGCCACCGGCCAGCGTGTTAATGCCCGTGTTGCCGGTGACCACATTGGCGAGTTCGTTGCCCGTGGCGTTGATATTATCGGCGCCGGTTAGGGTTAAGTTTTCGAGGTTCGCGCCCAAGACAGTGTTAACACTCGACTCCACGGTATCGGTGCCCGCATTCAGCGCCTCGGTGACCGTCACCCCTGCCGCCGCAATCACGTAGACATCGTTACCCAAGCCGCCAATGAGTTTGTCTAACCCGCCCAAACCCGCCTCTAAGCGGTTATTGCCCGCGTTGCCGGTGAGCACGTTGGTCAGTGCGTTGCCCACCCCATCCAGGTTCGCCGTGCCGGCGAGCGTGAGGTTTTCCAGGTTGGCGGCCAGGATATAGCTGATGCTCGCCTTGACGGTGTCGGTACCGGCGTCGGTGGCTTCGTTCACCACATCGCCCGCGTTATCCACGACGTACACATCGTTGCCCAAGCCACCCGTGAGCGTGTCGGCTCCGGTGCCGCCGTCTAGGGTGTCGTTGCCAAGGTCGTCGGTGAGCACGTTGGCCAGCGCATTGCCAATCAAAATATTAGTGAGCGTGTTGCCCGTGCCGCTCACCGCGCTGCCCGTTAGCGTGAGGTTTTCTAGGTTGGTGCCTAGGGTGTAATTGATGCCCGACTTGACGGTGTCGGTGCCGGCAGTCAGCGCCTCGGTCACCACATCGCCTGCGTTATCCACGATGTAAATATCGTTGCCGGTGCCGCCCGAGAGCGTGTCGGCACCCAAGCCACCGTCTAGGGTGTCGTAACCCGCATCACCCACCAGCGTGTTGGCCAAGGCGTTGCCGGTTAGCAGGTTGTTGAGGGTGTTGCCGGTGCCCGCCAGCGCGCCGCCAGTCAGCGTGAGGTTCTCGAGGTTAGAGGCTAGCGTGTAGTCGATGCTCGCGCGGACGGTGTCGGTGCCGGCAGTCAGCGCCTCGTTCACCACATCACCTGCGTTATCCACGAGGTACACATCGTTGCCCACCCCACCCGTTAGCGTGTCGGCACCAGTGCCACCGTCGAGGGTGTCGTTGCCCGCGTCACCGGCTAGCGTATTGGCCAGCGCGTTGCCGGTCAGCAGGTTATTAAGGGTGTTGCCGGTGCCGCTCACCGCACTACCCGTCAGCGTGAGGTTCTCGAGGTTGGCCGCCAGCGTGTAGCTCACCGATGCACTGACCATATCGGTGCCGGCGCTCAACCCCTCAGTGACCACATCACCCGCGTTATCCACGAGGTACACATCGTTGCCCGCCCCACCGATGAGCGTGTCGGCACCGGTGCCGCCGTCTAGGGTGTCGTTGCCCGCATCACCCACTAGCGTGTTAGCGAGCGCGTTGCCGGTCAGCAGGTTATTGAGGGTGTTGCCGGTGCCCACCAGCGCGCCGCCCAACAGCGTGAGGTTCTCCACGTTGGCGCCCAGCGTGTAGCTCACCGAAGCGTTGACCATATCCGTGCCACTGCCCGTGGTGGACAGCTCGGTGATCACATCGCCCGCGTTATCCACGAGGTAGACATCGTTGCCGGCCGCGCCGATGAGGGTATCTGCCCCCACACCACCGTCTAGGGTGTTAATGCCCGCGTTGCCGGTGAGCACGTTAACCAGCTCATTGCCGGTGCCGTTGAGGTTCGCCACCCCGGTCAGCGTGAGGTTCTCGACATTGGCGGCCAGCGTGTAGCTGACGCTCGCTTTGACGGTATCGGTGCCGGCAGCCAAGCCTTCGGTGACCACATCGCCCACGTCATCCACGAGGTAGATATCGTTACCCAAGCCGCCGATGAGGGTGTCGGCACCCAGACCGCCGTCGAGGGTGTTAATGCCCGTGTTGCCGAGGAGCACATTACCAAGCCCGTTGCCCGTGCCGTTGATATTCGCCACCCCGGTCAGCGTGAGGTTCTCAACGTTGGCGCTGAGCACGTAGCTCACCGAGGATTCCACCGTGTCGACGCCCGTATCGGTGCCCGTGCCTTCAGTCACCACGTCCGTGGCGATATCCACCACGTAGACATCATTCCCCTGACCACCGACAAGCGTGTCCACGCCCGTGCCACCGTCTAACCGGTCTTGGCCTAACCCGCCGATGAGGGTGTCGTTGCCGGCCAAGCCAAACAGCGTGTCGTCGCCATCACCGCCATCTATAAAATCTGCACCGCTGGTGCCAGTCAGGGTGTCGTTGGCGGGGGTGCCTGAGATAACGGCCATGGCTGGCCTCCTAAAATAGATCGCGCGGGTTGAGATGCCACGCCAAGCTATACCCCTCGTTCAGACATGGCTATAGCGATGCTGGCGCTGTAACAAATGTTTACGAATAACGTGGGTTGCGGCGAAAAATAGCCGCCCCCAAACACCTGCCAACCCGCTGGGCAGCTAGGTCTTGGTGCGCTGTCACAAAAAGTCACCCTTGCGGTGATTGATAATTGCTTGGGTTATTGCCGCCCCGCTACCAACGAGTCGCGGCGTTGCTGGCACCGCTGATTACCTGCTATCGCGGCGAGGGCTCGCATTTATCGAGCGTACCATCGCCTTGCCGTGCGCCCACCGGGTTAACGATATCGGCGGGCGTCTTATCTAGACGCGGACACACTGCACGCCGGGGAAGATATTTATCAATCGAGTCTGACCCCATTGATACTGGGTCGCCCACTGCGACCAGCTCGCCGCCGACTCGCTGTTCTCCAAGGTGGACTCTTGGATTTTCGGCGCAAACATCCCCGGCAAGGTGCCGTCGCTGGTGTTCTACTTTGGCGGCGTCGGCCAGTTCCGCCAGGAAGCTGCGGCGATCATCCGCAAGGGGTATCCGGGGTTTGTGATGGAGAAAGGGGGGGTGGCGGCGTAGGTCAGCACCCCGGGCGACGGGGTTGTCTGGCCTATTGCTCGGGAGTGAGACCCGCAAAGTGCTCACTCACTCGCAGGTCACCGTGCGGGTCTGTCGCTCGTGCTGTGGCCTAGCCCTTCCGTAACAAACGCGATCTTCGTGATTCCAACCGCCTGCGCGGCTGCCATCACCTCGGTCACGCGTTCATAGCGCGTTCCCCGATCGGCACGGAGATGCATCTCCGGAGAGGGTACGCCCGACACCCATATCGTGCGCAAGCGCTCGCTCAACGATTTCATCTCGACCAACTCTCCATCAACGGAAACCCGGCCTTCGGCATCGAGCGCCACCTGCACCGTACGTGGCTTGTCGTCAAGTTTGGTCGCAACCACTTTGGGCAGATCAATCGGCACCGCCTGGTGAAAAAACGGCGCGGTGATGATGAAGATGACCAACAATACCAGCATCACATCCACCAAAGGTGTCGTGTTGATGTCTGCCATCGGCAGCGTGTGGCTGGATCGATTGCCGTTGTAGTTAAAGGCCATCGTGTTGTCCTCAGTTTGCCGGTGCTGCGTGTAAGGGTGTCGCTGTGGCGGCCTTGGCCGAACCATCCAAGCGAACGCCAGCCACCAGATAGGCGTGCAGGCTATGCGCAAAGCCATCGAGTTGCGCGATTACGAGCCGATTAGAGCGGGTACAGGCGTTGTATGCGAGTACGGCGGGAATGGCGACCAATAATCCGGCCGCCGTCATGATTAATGCCTCTCCAACCGGCCCGGCCACTTTATCGAGAACCACTTGGGTCTCGCCGGATAAGCCAACCAACGCGTGGTAGATGCCCCACACCGTGCCGAACAGGCCGACGAAAGGTGCTGTCGACCCCACCGAGGCAAGAAATGTCAAGCCACGCTCAACGCGCGCCTGCGCCATAACGGTTGATTGCTGCAGAGTGCGGCCGATGAATTCACTGGCGTCCACGCCCGCACCGATCCCGCCCGTGGATTTTTCTTCGTAGGCTCGTGCCGCCAACACCGCATCCGTGGCAATGCGCGCGAACACGCCTGTTTTGTCTTCGACGTGAATAGTCGCCAGCGCTTCTGCGCGAGAATCAGCGTTCCAGAATGACTGCATGGCGCGCGTTATCGAAACGCGCGAACGTAGGTGCGCTGCGGCCTTGCCGAAAATGACATACCAGCTCGCCACCGACATCAACAACAGCACGATAGCGACGGCATGCGATACCGCATCCCCTTGCGCCCAGAAGTGGGCGAGTCCAAGTTTTTCATCCATGTACAAACTCCCTTTATGTTGATGTGTTCGAGGCCGCGGTGCGGTGGCGCCAAAACTGGTGTATCGCAACCTCCAACGCCAAAACCATCGTGGCCGACAGCGCCAACAGCGGCATAGCCATGCACAAGACTGCTGCTGTGAGCCACGAGACTAGCGAAGGCGACTTCCACGCACCCGGCAGCAAGCGCGGGAAGCCGAGCGATCCCGGTTGCCGACGTTTAAAGAACATCACCCAGCCAGACACCAGCGAGAACAACACACCGATGCCGAACAGCAGGAGCAACGCCTGATTCCACCAGCCGAATTCTCCACGATGAAACGGAATGCCGATGGCGGTCGCTTTGGCAAATAAAGTCTGCTTGTCCCAGCCGGCGTAATACAGCGATTGTCCGCTATACGCATCCAACACCAGGTCGAAGCGTTTCTCAGGTTGACCGCGATCAGCAGCAGCAGCGCGCCATGTTCCTTGCTGCCCGCGCGGCGGGGTTAGTTGCAACATGACATCCGGTGCCTGCCGCCGAGTGAACTCCCATGCCGCTTGCCATGTCAGCGGCGCTGTTCCCGCCAGCGCAGTCGACTTCAGATGCTGCGGAACTGGCGGCGGTGCTTGGCCGATACTGTCGCGCAACGTTCTGATTTGGTCGCCAGCATATTTGCTCCAGGTCAGCCCGGTCGTCAGGACCGTCAGACTCATCACGGCGAGCGCCACGCCGATAAAACTGTGCCATTGCTGCCATGCAGGCCGTCCTTTGGCACCGGATTGCGGCAACCCTTTCTGACCACTACGCGGCCACCACAGGGATATGCCGGTCAGCAGCATGACCATCAGCCAACTCGCAGCCAACTCAATCATCCAGCGCCAATTATCGTTTTGCAGCAGGCGGGAATGCAGCTGCTTCGCCCAATTACTGAAACGCGCTTGACTAGCGAGATCGCCCACCACCTCCGCCGTGTAAGGATTGACGTAGACGACCATCGCTTGCGCTGGCAAACCGAAGCTGGGCCGAGCGGCAGGCGCAGCCTTGGCGGGGTCAACATGATGACCTCCATGCTCGGATATTTTTGCCACCATTGGCGCGACATTGACTTTAACCGTGTCGCCTGCCTTGTAGGGCGGGACAACTGAATGCAATGCCCATCCTGCAGGGGCCGCAACGCTCGCTGCAGCGACTGCGTCGTCGAGCGGCCGCATTGCGCCAATCGGCGTCACTTGGTCCAAGTGATCATAGAGCGCCGCTTCGATTTGCGGTGTGAAGATGTAAAAAATGCCGGTCAATACGGCAATCAACGCGAACGGCGACGCAATCAGTGCAGCCCAGAAATGGATGCGCCAGAACAGGCTTTTGCGGCGCGCCAACCTAGCGGTGTTCGCTGACTCGCTCGCGTTTTTATTTGAATGGTTCATCTCGTTCCCAATTATTGTCTGCACACCTAGCTGCTCCCGCCCATCGGCGCGAGAGGCTCCACATCAAAGGCCTATTCGGCATCAAAGGTATAGCCCAAGCCGAGCATGACGTTGCGCGGCGCACCCGGCGTGTACTGGTTCTGTGTGTTGGGTGAATAAATCCCTACACCGGAATAAGTGCTCGACGCCGAATCCGCGTAATGCTTGTCCGTCAAATTGAGCGCCTGCAGCCACACTTCCCAGCCCTTCGTGAACTTGTAGCTGCTGCGAAAATTTACCAGCAGCTGGCCGGGGTACTTCACCGTGTTGGCGTTGTTCATCCAGTACTCGCCCTGATGGACCAGCTCCAGTGCAACGCGCGCCCTTTGCACAGGCTTGTAGCCGATCTCGAAGGTTGTGATATCGCTCGGTGCCTGCGGCATTTCCTTGTCGCTGTAATCGAGCGTGCGGGAGACTTGATATTTTAAAAACCGATGGGAGGCGATAGTGGTACCAACGCGCATATCGAACGCACCGCCATCGTAGTTCAGGCCCAATTCCAGACCCTGACTGCGCGTCTGGCCAGCATTGCGGTTTTCGCTGTTGCCGGGCGTGATGGTATAGCTGACGATCGTCTCACGACCTTCCAAGCGATAGAGCGCCGAATCGAGTCTCAACGCACCGTTCAGGAAGTCCATGCGCAAACCCACTTCATAGTTGTTGTAGGTCGCGGGCTTCAGGTCGGGAATGCCGGTCTTTCCATACAGCTGGCTCACTTCTGGCGCCGTAAAACCTTCACTGAAGTTCGTATAGACGCTGGCTGAATTTGTTAGCGCATAGGTCGCGCCTATCTTGGGGCTGAATTGTGAAAAACTGCGTGATTCGTTCGGGGCACCAAAATTAGTGCTGCCAGCCGGTGCGAGATTGTTTTTGAAATCGTAGAGAATGCTATCGAAACGGCCACCAACCACGGTGCGCATTTTCATCAGCGGTGAAAATTCCCATTGCACGAACCCTGCGGTGTTCGTGATGTCAGCCTGATAGTCGCGCACACCGAGAGGATTGGTCGTGTTGGCAAGTACGTAGCTGATATACCTGCCGGTTACTGGGTCACGGGTGATACGCAAATTGTCACTGACATAGGGGTTTGCGGTTGCATCAAAATAAAAACCGGCGATCAGACGCGAACTGAGCCACGAAAATTCCTGCTGATGCTTCGCATCCACCCCCAGCGAATCGATATGGTTGTTGTTACTGGTGCCGTTGCACACATTTTTTTTGCAACTACCTATCGTATAACTTGGAATCTGTCCGTGGTCGTTCGTTCGGCTGAACAGCGTCACAGTGCTGATGCCGTTCTGGGTGGTTTCGCCTTCCCATGCCACAGTCGCGCGCGTGGCCTGATCTTGGCGATAAGTGAAGGTATTGATGCTTTTGCCCGGATTATTCTGGTAATCATTTTCAAACAGACTGCCAGTCATCGCTGCATCAAGATCTGTATGCACCACCGTTGCGCGCAACTGTGACGATGTACTCAACGCATAATCACCGCGCAGTGAAAAGGAATCCTTGTCGCCATAACTGTATTCCTGCCAGTTATTCTCCGTGCGCCGTGAACTGTAGTGCGAAAAGCGCAGGCCGAGCTTGTCCCAAGTATTGCTGGCAGACGTGTCGTAGCGCGTGAACCCCGCCGTGTTGTCATGCTGCACGCCAACCCTCGCGTACGGCGTGCGCGACGGCGCGGCGGTCAGGAAATTCACCGCGCCGCCTACCGCATTGCTACCGTACAGCGATGACGCTGCCCCCTTCACCACTTCCACGCTGTCGATACCAGCGATGTTTATTTCGTTCATCGCGTTGTGATTGAACACGCCGAGCGGACGAATCGGAATGCCGTCTTCCAGATATTGATACACCGCGTTGGTGCTAATCGGCTGACGAATACCCATGCTGTGCTGTTCGTTGCCGAGGTCGTTCCAATACACGCCTGGAATACGGTTAATCACCTGACCCATCGTTGTCGGTTTGTCGCGCTGGAGGATTTCGTTTTTCACGACGCCGATTGCTTGCGGTGTTTCCGACAGTTTGGTCGCAACGCGCGAACCGGAGACAACGACCTCGTCCAGCAATTTCTCGTCATCCGCCGCACACGCAGGGCTGCTCAGTTGCGCCAGCGCGGTGAGCGTGGCGACGCACAGCGGCAAGTAGTTGAATTTCATTTTTGTCCTCTTTAAATGCTGACAGAATTTAGTTTTGTTCCGATGGCCGCGTGATCAACTATCCAATCGGAAAACAATCGGCACCAAGACACTGGCGGCGACCGCTCCATCACCGCGTCGCGCCGGGACGAAACGCCATTGCCGCACCGCGTTGAGCGCCGCCTCGTCCAGACGGGGATAACCGCTGCTCCGCTTGATCTCGACGTGTTCTGCAATACCGGTCGCCGTCACTTTGACCTGCAGCAAAACCTTTCCTTGCTCGTGCCATTTGCGGGACAGGGCTGGATAAGCGGGTGCGGGGTTTTGTAAATAGCTGGCATCGAAGCGGACGGCGGTCACGGGGGCGGGTATGGATGGCGCTTGAGGCTCTATTTCCTGAGGTGATGGTGGAGAAACCGCAAACGTTGCAGGAGCGGGATCGGTACTGGGTGGCGCGACCGGCACGGGCGGTGACGCGACCGGCACGGGGGGCGCTGCCAGCACGGGGGGGCGCCTGACCGCCGCGGGCCTACGGATTACAGGTCTTGCCGTTGGTGGCAATGGGCTTGGCAGTTCAACGATGGGCAGTGGGACGACCAATGCCGACGGTGGAGGTAATTCAATGGTGCGCACGTCCAGACGGATGGGTGCTGGCTCTGGCGATGCGTTGAGATGCTCAGGCGTTATCCACACCGCGAGCGCGGCATGTAGAGCGAAGGCGAAAGAAAAACTGAGCACCCTCAGACGAGCACTCTCAGTCCCCTGATCTGGCAATTGGAATATGGCTGGGGTCATTGAGTTTTCCGAAAAATACGTTTTCGGTGCGCGATAGCGCTGGTCAGCCCGTCCACACCACGCGGGCCGAGCACCGTGATGGCGTACCAACTTCCTGGCCCGGTGATTGATCCGATGAGGTAACAAAAAACCAGCACAAACCTGCGGTCGCGCTTGATGAAGTCCATCAATGGTGGTTTTTCCTCGCGACATGCCTTCGTTTCCGGCAAAGCAAACGCAAACGAAGCACCCAACGATGGCTGGAACGCCACCACGGAAATCATGCCGATGATGTCCATGACCCAAGCCATGCCGACCTTCGGCACCTAAAACGGCGGCGGTGTGCACGGCACGCGGTATCGACACGAGTCGGTGTTGAGGTGTTTTTGTGAATGACCTGATCGGCATCGCGACTGAACGCCTGCGTGTAGTCAGTAGCCCGGTAGAGGCAAAGCACTGGCGCAAACGCCGAGGAAAGCAGTCCGCGACGTGCGCCGCGCGGGGAATACCAGCGACTCATCGCACGCCGCCTTCCGCCGCAAGGGCAGTGGATTGATGGCTGGCAGACGGCCGTGATGCTTGCGAGGGAAAGGACGTGACAAGCCACGCCAGTAGCGCGAAGGTCGCGTCAATATTGATGTGCGTCAGCAGCCGCGCCATCTTGATAAGGGGATGCAATTTATTGTCCTGGACAAATTCGAGCACCCTGCCTGCAAGTACATCAGGCAAGGCGCGGAATGACGCTGGTCGGAACAAAAGTCCGATCCGACGTCGTTTCGCGGATATGTCAGGAGAACGCCGGGGGGGCTCGTGTCAGATGTGAGCGCCGAATGAAGCGCGCAAGAGGCGGGGAATTTGCAACCCCAGCGAGCGTCGCGTCTACAGCCGAGGCGGCGAAAACCGGCAGGCTTGCCGACGTCGGGATGGCTGGCGAATGGTTCTGCAATAGGCAGAACGGGCAATGCTCAGTGGAATGTGGGAGCTTTGGTGTCTGCGGTGATCCGAGTTCAAGTGCGACCAGCTTTGGCCCAGTGACGCTGCAAATCTCAGCCCATGTGATGCCGGTTGCTGAGGCGAGAAAATGCGAAATTGCGGGCGCGGTAGCACCAAAGAACACAACGCACAGCATCAGCCGTGCGATTCTTCGATAGAGCCAGCCGCGTGCCCGCACCGATCTCACCCTGCCATTCCGGTCAGGCCAAAGCGGCGCGGTGCGGTGCGGTGCGAGGACGATCTTTGAGAACCAGTAGCTGTGGCGCCTTGCGGCCGCAATTTCATCAATTGCCGTAATGCTTCAAGAGACACTCGCTGCCATTCATCGAACCAGTTGTTGGCCAGTGCCATCACCTTGTGCATTTCGCGCATCCGGTTTTAAACGTCAAATTCGGCACTATTGTCCGTGGGGTCATGGCAAAGCCTGATGCAACACGTCAGGCGTAGGATCGAGCTCACGCCGTTTGCGCTTCGCCGCCACCGTGCGAAAAATATCCCAAACGCTGCCCCGCGTCGAGTAGGAGTCTTGTCCAACTCGGTATGAGGCTAGTGGGATTCAGGGCGACTTGCCCATGGTCGAGACGCCCATTGCTGAGTGCCCCCGCACAAATCGGCGCAGGCGCAATTCACGCACTCGGCTCCCACCTTGAGTGTTGGACGGCAGGAGGGTTTGCGCAGCCGGGTGACCAAGGTATCCAGGAGACAGCCGCCCGGGGCACGCCGGACGACTACGCCGCGGCGCATTAAGCACCAGTGCCGTATTTGCCGCCGCCCACGCGCTGCTGGTTGCTGCCGCGCACCTCGTCGCATATTGTGAAAAAAATTTCAGCTAGGAGCTTGCGATGGTCACTTTCGACACCCTCATCCGCGGTGGTAGCGTGGTAGATGGCACGGGCGCACCCCCGGTAACGGCCGACATCGGCATCCGCGATGGGAAAATTGCCGCGGTGGGCCACAGCTTGGGTTCGGCGCACCGCACGATCGATGCCGATGGCTTATTGGTGACCCCCGGCTGGGTGGATATTCACACCCATTACGATGGGCAAGCTAGCTGGGATCCGGTGCTCATGCCGTCTTTACGCCATGGTGTTACCACCGCCGTCATGGGCAACTGCGGCGTGGGTTTCGCCCCTGCGCGGGCGGACCAGCACAGCTGGCTCATCGGGTTAATGGAAGGCGTGGAGGACATTCCAGCCGCCTCGCTCGAAGCGGGGATCCAGTGGAACTGGGAAAGCTTTCCGGAATATCTCAACGCGATGGATGCCACCCCGCGGGCCTTCGATATCGCCGCCCTGCTCGCTCACGGACCGCTGCGGGCTTATGTGATGGGCGAGCGCGGTGCGGCCAACGAAAACGCCAACGCGCAAGATCTCCAACAAATGGCGCAACTCACCCGCGAGGCGCTCGCTGCGGGCGCCGTGGGTTTATCTAGCTCGCGAACCACCATCCACATCGCGGTTGACGGCCGGCCAGTGCCTGGCACCTTTGCCGGCGATGAAGAACTCATTACCCTCGCGCGCGCCGTGAAGGCCAGCGGCCATGGACTGGTGGAAATGGTGAACGCGGGCATTGTGGGTGAAGACTGCGCCGGCTTAGACCGCGAGATGGCGCTGATGCAGCGCGTGGCGACGGC
>CAMAXW010000012.1 GCA_945862315.1 Klebsiella pneumoniae | reverse complement strand
CTGACAAAACCGTTTTTACCCCCCCCAAAAAAGCCCCAAAAGGCGTTTTCGGACTGTTTTTTTGTTTTTCGAGGCCTCGCCGCAGCTCCCCAAAATGCTCCGAAAACCCGTTTTTTGTTCGTCAAAAAAACAAAAATGTGTTTATTAACCATAAGTTAATGACTTGTCGCGGCCGCTCTGGGTGACCTGCCCGGGGCTAAAGTTGCCAAAAAAAAAAGTGTAAAGTTTTCTGACAACCTTTTTTCACCCCCCCAAACAATCCCAAAAGGTGTTTTTGGACTGTTTTTTTTGTCTTTTGAGGCCTCGGCGCGGCCCTCAAAAACGCTCCGAAAACCCACTTTTTGCTCGCCCAAAAAACAAAAATAATGCTTATTAACAATGAGTTAATTTTTTATGGCGACCGCTCTGGGCCGCTGGCCCGGGGCTAAAGTTGCCAAAAAAAGTGTAAAGTTTTCCGTCATTGCTGTTTTTACCGCCCCCTCAAAAAGCCCAATGCCCCCCAACCCCCGGCGCAACACCCCTTGGGGCCTTTTTAGCCACTTTGGGTGCCTTGGGTGGCTGCCAGCGTCCAGCGTGCGCGTTAGACTGGAATACGTACCCAGCGTGGCCGCACCGAGCAGGCTGGCACCCCTTAAATTCATCCCTTAACACCTCGGGCTTGCCGCCCGGAAGAGAGTACAAACCTAATGCAAAGCATGGTGCGCGTTTTACTAGTGGCGGGGGTGTTGTGGGGGATGGCGGGCTGTGCGCGCGGGCCGGAGGCCACGCTGGCGCGTGCGCAGGCGTTTGCGGCGGAAGGCAAACCCCAAAGTGCCATTTTGGAACTGAAGTCTGGCCTCCAAAAGACCCCGGACGATGGCGCCATGCGTTTCATGCTGGGCCGTCTCTATAGAGAGACCTTTAACCCGGCGGCCGCAGAGCCAGAACTGCTGCGCGCGCAAAAGCTGGGTATCAATACCGACGGCTCGCTGGCGCTGGAACTGGCCCGGGTTTACCGCGCGCAAGGCGAGGGTGAAAAACTCCTAGCGCAAGTGGCCGCCAAAGACACCTACCCAGCGCCCATACGCGCCGATATTTTAGGCCTGCGCGGGCGCGTGGAACAGGCGCAGGGGCAGCCAGACGCCGCACTCGCCACCCTAAAGCTGGCGCTCGCCGCTGATCCCAATAGCGTGGAGGCGGCCCTGCTGGGCGTGCAGATTATTGCCAGCAAGCGCGATTTCGTGGCCGCCCTCGCCGCCATTGATCAGCAGCTCGATAAAACCCCGGAGAATTTCGACGCTTGGGCGTATAAAGCCACGCTGCTACAAGCGGCGGGCCGCACCGACGACGCCATCGCCGCCGACACCAAAGTATTAAAACTTAACCCCGGCGATTTTGCGGCCCGGCTCAGCCGCGCCCAACTGCTGGCCGGGCAGGGCAAGTTGGACGCCGCAGCCCAAGATACGGCAGAACTCACCCAACGCTATCCAGGTCACCCGCTGGCGTGGTTGCAAGCGGGCATTGTGGCCTTGCTGCACGGCCAACCGCCCGCCGCGCTAGACGCCGCGCGCATGGCGCTCAAATTGGCCCCAACGCTTGCCTCCGCCAACTTGCTGGGCGGTCTGGCTAACCAGGCGATGGGGGCCCCCGCGCAGGCGGTGGTGTTGCTGCGCGCCAGTGTGGCCAGTGATCCGGACAACGAAATGGCCCGCCGCGCGCTGGCCAAAGCGCTGTTGCAGGTGGGGCTACCCGCGCAGGCAGTAGAGGTACTCCAGCCGGCGCTGAGTGCGGGCAGCAAAGATGCCGCGCTGCTCACCCTTGCGGGTGAGGCGTACATGAGCATTAACGACAAAGCCACCGCCGCCAAATGGTTTGACGCCGCCGCGAAACTCAGCCCCGAAGACCCCGCGGTGCAAATTCCGCGGGCACTGGCCAAGCTCACCGGCCGGGAGACCGGCCCCGCGCTGGGAGAATTACAAGCGGCCCTCAAACTTGCCAAAGACGCTACACCCACCGACGAGCGGCTGGTATTAGCGCTGCTTGCCCAGCGCGACCTGCCCGGCGCCATGGCGGCGGTGGATGCCTTGGCGCTGCGCGCACCCGACAGCCCGCTGACGCTTAATTTACGCGGATTGGTGTTGCAGGCGCAGGGGGATGTGGGCGGGGCTGCGGTGGAATTTGAAAAAGCCCTCAAACAGCAAGCAACGTTCCTGCCGGCGGCCATCAATTTAGCCACCTTGGACTTGCGCAAAAGTGCTCCAGAGGCGGCGCGCCAGCGGCTGTTGGCGGTGCTCAAGGCCGACGCTAAAAACGTCCCCGCTTGGCTAGCTCTGGCACAGCTAGAAATGCAACTCAAACAGCCGAAGGCGGCGCGGGTGGCGTTGGAGAAAGCCGTGCAATTGGCACCCTCGGCGGTGGCGCCGCGGGCCAGTCTGGTAGAGCTTTACTTGGCCGCTGGCGACTCTGCGTTGGCGCTGTCCATGGCCACCGAAACCCTGGCCCTGGGCGCGCGAAATCCGGCCATCATTTTGCTAATGGCGCGCGCCCAGCAGGCCGCTGGCAGCGCGTTGGCGGTGCCGGAAACCCTGCGGCAGCTCATTGCGTTGGCGCCTGAACTGCCGCAGCCCTACCTACAAGCAGCGGCGTTTTATACCAGTGTGGGCCGCCCGGAAGACGCAGACGCCACCCTGCAAGAGGCGTTGGCCCTTAAGCCGCCAGCCCCCACCGTGCAAATTGCCTGGGTGTCCACTTTGGTGGGCCGTGGCAAGACGGATGAGGCGCTGGCTTTTGCCCGCGATATTCAGGCCGCCCAGCCCAAAGCGGCCCTAGGTTTTGTGCTGGCGGGTGAAGTGTTGGCGGCGGCCAAACAATTTGGCCCGGCAGCGGATATCTACGGACAGGCGCTGACACGCCAACCGATGGGCTTGGTGGCGGTGAATCGCTATCAGGCGCGGCAGCGTGCTGGCGGGGCTGAGGCCGCCTACGCGGAACTTAAAACCTGGGCCGACGCGCATCCCACCGAAACCCTGGCGCAAGCTGCGCTGGGTGATTATTTGCTAGGGAAAAACGACTACAAAGGCGCGATTGCCCGCTACGAGCGGGCGCTGCACACGGAGTTGGTGTCTGCCGATATGATCAACAACTTGGCGGTTGCCTATCAGCAAGTGGGCGACCCACGGGCTTTGCAGTTTGCCGAGGACGCTTATCGGGCCGATCCCAACTCTGGGATTATTTCGGACACCTTGGGTTGGATTTTGCTGGCCAGCAAGAAAGATCTTAAAACGGCGGTGGCTTTGTTGGCACAAGCCGTCAAACAGGCACCGGAGCAGTTAGAAATTCGCTACCACTACGCCGTGGCGCTGGCCGAGGCTGGTGACACCGCGCGCGCGCGTACCGAAGTGGCGGCCGCCTTGGCGGGGGATAAGCCATTTCCCGCGAGTGCTGCGGCCAAGGCGCTGCGTGATCGCCTGTAGTACGCGGCGGTGCCGGCAGCGTGCTGGGTTAAACCGGGCACGATCTAGCGGTTGGACGCAGCGCCGCTGCGCTGGCCGTCACCACCCCGGTGGCGCGGCCAGCATCCGCCCGGCGCGTGCTTAGTTTTGGAGCTTGCGCAGAAATTCTTTGGTAAAGACTTTATCCGGGATGGCGCGGGTTTTTAGCCCGCTGTATTCCAAGACCGATTCTTCCCCTTTGTGCAGCGCGTCGCTCAACACCAAACGGCTAGGGCGTAGCGTGCCGCCCATGTCGATAAAATTTTGATACACGCCGGTTTTCATGAGGCGTTTAGACACCGTATAGAACTCCGCTTTATAGGGCCGATGAGTCTTCAGGCTCACCCAGTACAGCACCCGCTGGTAGGTGACGCCCCGCCGGGACGCGATGAGTTCCATTTGCGCATAGCGCTCGCCGTTGATGTCTTCTTCTTTGACCAGCGTGGCTTGGTAGTCGCCACCGAAATTAGCCCGCGCCAAATCGCCGTTGGCCACTTGCCCCGTGAGGCGCTGCGAGAGCGGTAAACGCACCGGCTGGGATACCTGGGGCAGGAACACCCATAAATCCGCACCCTTCAGCAGCATCACCTGGCCTTTTTCGGACACCGGCAATAATGTGCGCACAATGCTGTTGTCGTAACCTTTTTGGAGGACTTGGTATTCGTGCAGTTCGTTTTTGCCCCGTGTGGAAATAGAGCTCACCCGCACCTGCACCTGAAAAGGTTCGGTCGGGAAGCGGATGGCATCGGCCGCGGCCACTAAGGCGTTGGCGTCTAGGTCGGCGGCGCGCGCCACCAGCAGGTGGGTGTTGAGGAGGGCGATGACGATGCCCAGCAGGGCTTTGCAACGGCTAGTGTTCATGACGGCATGCTCGCGTATGGGAGTTTGTGGGAGTGTACGACTGGGTTGCATTTAATAGTAAGACAAGGTTTTAATATCAGCCAGTTAATCTGTTTTTCTAATCATAAACATGACTCTCTATAAAGCGCGTAATCCTATCTCTCCCAGCCTGACCAGCGTGGTACGGGTAGAGCATGTGTCTAAAGAGTACCAACTGGGCACTCAAACCGTGCTGGCGCTGCAGGATGTTTCGATGGTGGTAGCCCCGGGGCGCTTTCTGGCTATTGCGGGGCCCTCTGGCAGCGGCAAAACCACCTTGCTCAATCTCATAGGCTGTATCGACACGCCCACCCACGGCGATATTTATATCTGCGAAGAATTAGTCAGCAACAAAACCCCGGATGAACTGGCCGGCTTGCGCGCCCGCACCTTGGGTTTTGTGTTTCAGACTTTTAATTTATTGCCGGTGTTGTCGGCGTGGGAGAACGTGGAATATCCCATGCTGCAGCGTCGGGAGTTGTCCCGCAAAGAGCGCCACGAGCGCGTGGAACACTACATGAACCTCGTGGGTTTGAGCGGTAAATTTCGCAATCGCCCTAACGAACTGAGCGGCGGTCAGCGCCAACGCGTGGCGATTGCCCGGGCCTTGGCGGGCGGGCCTAGCATTGTGCTGGCCGACGAACCCACGGCTAATTTGGACTCCAAAACCGGCGAGAGCATTTTGGCCCTGATGAAAGAAATCAACGAAATCGAGAAAACCACTTTCATTTTTTCTACCCACGATTTTCGCATCATGGAAATGGCCGACCGCGTGGTGAGCGTGGCAGACGGCAGGTTGGTGAAATGAACGCTGAAAGCCGCGCGGGGCCACTCGCAAGAAGAACGCTGGGGGTGAGCTTGGGCTTGCTGCTGGGGGTGAACGCCAGTTGGGCGAGCGAGCCGATAAGCGTGGGTTTTGGTCCCGGCCTGCAGGTAGCGCAGGCCTCGATGGACGACCTTTTTGAGGCCGAACCCGCGGCGCCGAGCAAGCCGGCGGTAGCCGTACCAAAGCCGGCGACCCCGGTGGCGGCAGCGCCAGCGGAGGTGGGTGAGGCGGCTAACGCCGAGTCCCTCGATGCACTTTTTGAGGCGCCCGCACCAGCCACCCCAGGAGTGCCAGCCGCAACCGAGGCCGCCGCGACTCAGGCGGCGAGTGGCGAATCACTCGACACGCTGTTCGATGCCACCACGCTACCCACCAAGCCCCCGCCGAGCGCGGCGGCGACACCCCCCGCAGAGCCGGCGGCCGAGCCCACCCCGGCGATGGTGTTCAGCGGCTTGTATCAAAACGAATTTGCCTATGCCGTCCCGGACGAAGGGCATATCTCCTCGCTCAAACAGCTTTTGAAACTGCGGGTCAACGGCACCCTGAACGCGCGCGTGAAGTGGCAGATTGGCGGAGATCTTGAGTACAACCCGGTGTTCCAACTGGGCGACTACTACAATAAACAGGTTAAGGAAGACCAACTGGTTTTCGGCTATGTGGACGAAACCTATGTGGATATTGACGCCGATGCGTGGGAGTTTCGGCTAGGCCGGCAGCACATCATTTGGGGTGAAATGGTGGGCTTGTTCTTTGCCGACGTCATCTCGCCGATCGACTTGCGCGAATCAATTTTGCCGGACTTTGACCTCATTCGTATTCCGCAGTGGGCGGCGCGCGCGGAGTATTTCAGCGGGGATTTCCACGGCGAAATGGTGCTCATTCCGCTCACCACCATCGACAATGTGGGGGTGTATGGGGCGGAATATTATCCCTACCCCATATCGTTGCCGGCGGGCGTGAAAGGCATTTTTCTAGAGGATAAAGCCCCGCGCGGCGATTTCGGTGCCGATATGGCCGCCGGTGCGCGCGCCTCCTATTTGCTCAACGGCTGGGACCTCTCGGCCTTTTATTACACCAGCCCAGACAAAACCGCGGTGTTGTCTCGCACCCTGAATTTGGGCGCTGATCCCAGCGTCACCTTTAAACCGGTGCACGAGCGCATTCATCAGATTGGCAGCACGTTGGCGAAGGATTTTGGCGTCTTTGTGTTGAAGGGCGAAGCCATCGAGACGCTCGACCGATTGCTTAACGTGGACCGCCTAAGCGATGTCGATGGTTTAGTTAAAACCGATACGCTCACTTACGTGGCGGGGATCGATTGGGCCGGCGAGACCGGGCATAACGTGAACCTGCAATTTTTCCAGACCTGGTTGCAGAACTACGATCCCGCGATGCAATTCAAAGAAGTGGAAAGCGGCGCCAGTATTATGCTGACCACCAGCGCGTTGCACCCGGACATCACCCCTGAAGTGCTCTGGATTCGCAGTCTGGATCGCAACGAATGGTTGCTAGAAACCAAAGTCACGTGGGAATTCGCCGCCGACTGGAAAGCCACTTTGGGCACGGATATTTTTGCCGGCCCACCCACCAGCCTATTTGGGCAGTTTGACCAGACAGACCGCGTTTACACCGAATTTCGCCACAGTTTTTAATGTCTGGCGGGGATAAAAAGAGCACGTACTGGAGCCCAACAGCATGCCGATTAAAATTACGCTAGCTCGCAGCCCGCAGGAAATTGACGACGCACTCTGGCTGCGGCACGAAGTGTTTGTGATCGAAGACGGTAAGTTTGGCGGGCAGGCTTTGCACGGCGAGCGCTTGGTGGACAAGTTCGACGCCTTTCCCAGCGTGTATCACGTGGTGGCCTATGAAGACGACCACCCGGTCGCCACCATGCGACTGGTTCGCGACAGTCCCGTGGGTTTGCCGGTGGACGAACTCTACGACTTCACCGAATTCCGCACCCGCGCCTTGGACGACCTGCCCGCCCTCGGCCCCGACTGGCAAGGCCGCGACGCCGCGGTGTTTGGCAGCGCGGGGATGTTAGCTGTTCGCAAGCCTTGGCGGCGGCGGCGGGATGTTATCCGCGCCATGTTTAGGATGGCGGCCACGGTTTGCCAGAGCTACGGTGCCTCGCATGTGGTGGTGGTGGTGAACCACGAAACCGCCGGCATGTATCGACGCTTCGGCTTCGTGGCGCTCGCCGAGAAAATTTGGGTGGCGGAAATTGGCAATCACGTCATCCCGCTGGCTGGCGTAAGCCAAGAATTTTTAAGCTGGGCGCTGGGAGATGTTGCGGGGTCTGCGCTAGCGGATTTTCAGGATAGCTTTCAGCGCCTGGTGCTGCGCAAGGACGAAGTGCTGTTCCAAGAAGGCTCAGCCGGTGCGCACGCCTATGTGGTGCAAAGCGGTGAGGTGCGCATCACCCGCCAAACCCCGGATGGGCACGAACTCACGCTGGCGCATTTAGGATCTGGCGCGCTGTTTGGCGAATTGGCGCTCATTGACGACCAACCCCGTGCGGCATCGGCCGTCGCCTTGAGCGATGTGGAATTGATGACACTCGATCGCCAGACCTTCCAAAGCCAGCTGCAGGCGCACCCCGAACGCAGTCGCAGCTTGTTTAAACTGTTTGCGCAGCGTATGCGAAGCATGGACGAGCTGGCCATGGTGTTGGCTTTTGCGCCGCCCGCCGAGCGTTTGGATTTTGCGCTAGACACCGCCCGTAAGGACGCGACACCTGACCCCAAACAGCCTGGCACCCGATTGTTTCGGGGTGGGCCGCGCGAATTGGCGCTGATGGCCGCGGTGGCGGAAGACCTGGTGCTGGCCCGGCTGGCGCTCGCGGCGACGCAGGGGCTGCTGGAATTTTCAGATCGACACATTAGTTTTAAGGCGCTTTGAGGCGCGCTGGGGTTGGCCGGGTAACGCCGCCGCCGCCGCTTGGTGCACAGCCGCCAACAAGTACCTAAATAAACGCACCAGTTTGCCCGGCGCTTGGCCGCTAAGTTTGAGGATGACGTCGTTTGAAGCACGGCGCACGTCTGGGTTGGACAAAATCTTAGAACACCCCTTCGGCGTTCTGGACTTGCTCAACAAATAGTTTAAGAATGTGTGGTAACCAGTCTTGCTATCAAAGATTTTAACCAGTCAATGGTGGAAATTTGTGGCAGGCCCGCAATGGCGGACAACGCGAGGGTCATGAGTATGTGGGGTGTTTACAGTAAGGCGGGCCGCTTTGGCGGTATGGGTGCAACGGTGGTGCTGACGCTCGGGCTGAGCGGGTGCATTGCCAATCCGTTCTGGTCGTCCCTGCCGGATGCGCCCAAAGAAAGCGCCCTCGCCAAGGATTGGACCTACCGCATTGGGCCCATGGATAGCCTCAACATTTTTGTTTGGCGCAACCCTGAACTCTCGCAAACCGTGATTGTGCGGCCAGACGGTAAGTTCTCTACCCCGTTGGTGAAGGAATACCAGGCTAGCGGGAAAACCCCCCCGGAACTGGCAAAAGAATTAGAGAAGGAGCTGGCTGAATACATCCGCGACCCGCTGGTGACCGTCACCGTCGGTGGTTTTGTGGGCGAGTACAGCGACCAAGTACGCGTGGTCGGCGAAGCCTCCGAGCCAGTCGCCACCCCTTACCGGCGCAATATGACGGTACTAGACCTGCTCATCCAAGTGGGTGGTCTGACCGAATTCGCCGCTGGCAACCGCGCGGTATTGGTACGCTACTCCTCGGGTTCAGAAGAAGAATTCAAAGTGCGCTTAGACGACCTCGTGCGGGATGGTGATATTTCGGCCAACGTGCCGCTACAACCGGGCGATATTCTGATTATTCCCGAAGCGTGGTTCTGAGTGGGGCTGGCCATGGGTAGCCTTGAATTGGGCGGGCGCGTGCTGATGGAGCGGTTCTGATGTTCGAACAATTACTCGTTATACGCACCGTGCTGCGAATGGCGTGGCTCTATCGCTGGCTCGGGCTTGTCTGCGCTGGCGTGGTGTGTGTGTTGGGTTGGGGCACGGTGCTCCTGCTGCCAGACCAATTCCAAGTCACCGCTAAAGTTTACCTCGACTCCCGTTCTATGTTGCGGCCCCTGCTACAGGGCATCGCCTTCAACAGCGGGAGTTTGGCCGACGCCTCGTTGTTGCTCAGTCGTACGCTATTAACGCGTCCTAACTTGGAATCCGTAGCGCGTCGCACCGACCTAGACCTCGCCACCAAAAGCCCGGAAGACTTTGACCGCCTCATCACAGGGCTGGCCAAAGACATTTCGATTGTGGGCACGCGGCAGGACAACATCTATGAAATTAAATATACAAACGCCGTGCCGAAGGCGGCAAAAGCCGTGGTGGATGAATTACTGAACACCTTCATGGAATCGGCCTTGGGCGATACCCGCCGCGACACGGCTAACACCCAGAAATTCCTAGACGAACAAATCGCCAGCTACGAGAAACGACTGCTTGAGGCGGAAGACCGAGTTAAGCAATTTAAACAACGTAACGTGGGAGCGATGCCGGGTTCGCAGGGTGATTTTTTTACGCGCATGGAAGCCGCACAAACCCAATTGCGTGAAGCCAAACTCCAACTGCGCGAGGCGGTGGACAGCCGCAACCAACTCAAGGAGCAAATGCAGGACCAGTCCGAGTCGATTGTTGATGAGTCCGCGGCCACGGGTGCTGCGGTCGACGCCCAACTGAGTCTCTTTGATGCGAAGACTCAAGAGCTGCAGGGGCGCATCGACGACCTGCTGCTCAACTTCACGGACAAACACCCAGACGTTGTCGGCCTGCGCAAAATGATCGCGGATGTCGACGTCAAACGGGCAGCCCGGGTTGCCGCTATCACGAGCAGTGCGGCGCAGGCTGACGAAGCCGGTACATCCAGTCTGCAGCTGGGTAACAGCGCTAATCCTGTCTGGCAGCAGTTGCAAGTATCCGCCATGCAAGCCGATGCGCAGGTCGCGGCTCTCCAGACGCGGGTGACGGAATACGAATCTCGCCTGAAAGAACTCGAGCAAAAAGTGGACACCGTGCCAGAGGTCGAAGCCGAGTTGACGCGTCTGAATCGCGATTACGCCGTCAACAAAAAGCAGTACGACGAACTTCTGGAGCGCCGCGAACAGGCGCATATGTCTCAGGAGGCTGACCAAAGCGAAGACGACGTCAAGATTAAAATTATCGAGCCACCGCGCATGCCGTTAATCGCCACCGGTCCGCCGCGCTTGATGCTGGCGAGCGGTGTTTTGCTGGTCGGGCTGGGTTTTGGCGGGACTTTGTGTTTGGCGCTCTCGCAGTTGAGCCCGCGGATTATCGACGTCCCCGATTTAATCGACCTCACCGGTTTACCGGTGCTGGGCGTTATTAGTTTGAGCGCTAGCCCGCAGTACCGCCGCGAACGGCGCTTCGAGCTGTATGCTTTTTCTGGCGGCATAGCGGGGCTGTTTCTAGTGTATGTAGCACAGATGACGCTGCTGCTGATGGACGTCAATCTGCATCAAAAAATTCAATACGTAATAGGACGACTCCTGTGAGCACGATCGAACGCGCCATGCGCCGACTCAACGGTGAGCCCGAGCCGCAAGAAGTCGTCCCTACGGAAGCAGCACTGCCGGAGGGTTCGCCCACAGTAGAGACGGCAGCACCTGCCAGCCCGCTCGCGGCCCCCACACAAACCCTGCCGCCCCCGCCGCCGCCCGCAACCCCCCGCACCGGCGCTGCGCGGTCCGCGCAAGGCGAGCCGGGCCGCGGGCAGCTGAGCTTAGATTTTGAGCGGCTGCAGCGTTTGGGTTTCATCACGCCGGTGCAAACAGCCTCGCGGCTGACCGAAGAGTTTCAGCAGGTTAAACGTCGCCTGATTGCCAATACCGTGCCGGGGGCGCTGGCTTCTTCGCGCCCGGCCAATCTCATCATGGTGACCAGTTCGGTGCCGGGTGAAGGCAAAACTTATTCCTCTATGAATTTGGCCATGAGCCTCGCCATGGAAATCGATCGCACGGTGTTGGCCGTGGATAGCGATATTCTCAAATCCGATCTCAGCCGTTTGTTCGGTGCTTTTAATCGCCCCGGGCTCTACGATGTCCTGACGCATCCGGACTTGGATATTGCAGAAGTAATCCTGCGCACCAACGTGCCAACGCTGTCTTTCATCCCGGCCGGCACGGTGCGCGAGGGGATCACGGAGCGTCTCGCCAGCACGGCCATGATCCAGCTAGTGGCAGAACTGGCGGCCCGCTATGCCGACCGTCTCATTATTTTTGATGCGCCGCCGGTGCTCTCGATGTCGGGGGCCGCCGCGCTGGCGCCTCTAGTGGGCCAAGTGGTGCTCGTGGTGGAAGCCTACAAAACCACCCAAGAAATACTCAAGCGCACGCTTGCAGCACTGGAGCATGTGGAAATTACCGGTTTGCTGCTCAATAAAATTCGCCATCAGGCCGCGGGCGGCAGTTACGGCTACGGTGGTTATGGTAGTTACGCTGGCTACGGCAGCAATGCTCAGCCGCGACAGTAAGTGAGTATTTTGGACGTGAAGATGGGTTGTGTGGATGTGCGTTTCCTTGGTGGATGGTTGGGCTTGTGCGCGATGAGTGCTGGCACTCCAGCCATGGCGGTAGACTGGCAGCTGACGCCCAGCATGACGTTGTCGCAGAGCTATACCGATAACCTGTTCCTCGTGAACAAAAATGCAGAGGGTGCCTTCTACACGAGCCTTGCGCCGGGATTTTCGATGCGTGGCAATGGCCCGCGACTGCAGCTTGATGTCGACTATAGCTCTGACAGCCAGATCTACATCGACCACGCCGACGTCAACACCACCACCCAACGCTTGCAAGGCGATCTGAGTCTCGAACTGCTACGCGACCACCTGTTCATGGATGCTTACGGCTCGATGTTTCCCTCGCTGGTATCGGGTGCGGGAAAAATTTCTGGCAATAGCCGAACCGTCAGAGAAAACCGCCAAAACCAACTTAACCAGAATACCAGTGACGTGGTGTCCTACGGCGTGCGGCCGCGCTACCAACAGAGTTTTGGCACCGCGGCGAAGCTCATGGCCGGCGCGGATATCGGGAATACCACCACCGGTGAGACCTCGCTCGCTAATCAGAACCCGACCTTTGGTAACCAAGTAGGTGCTGGGACCAACTACGATTGGCACGCAAGTTTGGAGAACGGCCCTAATTTAGAGCGGGCCAGTTGGGGGCTAGTCTTTTTGCGTCAAGAAACGGTGGGTCGCGACGCTGGCAACGACTCCACGCTACAGAGCGTGTTCACGAAATGGGGCTATCAAATTAATCGCCAATTGCAGGTTACCGGGCGCGTGGGTGTTGAAGACAATCAATACAACACCAATCAGCAACAACGACATGGCCCGGCTTGGGAAGTGGGGGGTGTGTATACCCCTAGCCCGCGCACTTCGCTGAGTGCGAGGGTGGGCCAACTGTCGTTTGGTACGACCAAATCGTTCGATTTCTCGCACCAAGCCCGGCGCTTCACGCTGACCGGCAGTTACACCGAGGACCTGCGGACCTCAAGCCAGTTGCTGCGCGAGCGGCGCCTGTTCTCGCGCGTGGATGCTTTTGGGAAACCGGTGCCGGTGGATCCTGGCAGAAACGCGGACTTAACTTTGGCGGTTAATAGTCTGGGTCTGACGAACGATGTTTTTGTCAGCCGTAATTTAACGACCGGGATTGGCTATCAACGCCGGCGCGATAACTTTTCGCTGAATATTTATCGGCTGGAACAATCCGGGACTAGCAATAACCAAAACCAAGAAAACGCGATCGGGACCAACGGCTCGTGGACCCACCAGATCTCCCGTGAGATGTCGACGGGGCTCACTGTCGACTACCAAACCCGGCAAGTGGATACCAGCAACACCACGACGGATTTCTACTACGTATCGCCCTATCTGAGTTATCAATTAGGCCCGCACGTGAGTTCGACGTTGAGCTATTCGTGGATGGATGCGACTTCAGACGATCAAGACAACGTTTATACCGAGAACTCGGTGCTGGGTTCCCTGACTTACGCCTTTTAAGGCGGCTGCACTGATGTACGAGAATTTCTACCAATTCACGGGTAAACCTTTCCAGCTCAACCCAGATCCCAGTTTCTTTTTTCAGAGTGCGGGCCACCAGCGGGCCATGGCTTATTTGCGCTATGGGCTGCAACAGGGGCAGGGGTTCATCATCGTCACCGGCGATGTAGGCACCGGCAAGACCATGCTGGTTAACAATCTTTTTCGTGAAATTGCGTCGCAGCCCATTGTGGCGGCCAAGATAGTCTCGAGCAATATCAACGAAAACGACTTGCTGCGCATCGTATGTTCGCAGTTTGATCTGCCCTACGAGCGTCTATCCAAAGCCGCCCTTCTCACGCAATTAGAGGCGTTTTTTAAAAGCTGCGTGGACGAAGGACGGCGGGTGTTATTGGTCGTCGATGAAGCGCAAAACATGCCGCGTAGTTCGCTTGAGGAACTGCGGATGCTGTCTAATTTCGACTACAAAGGACAGCCCGTCGTGCAGAGCTTTTTGCTGGGGCAGCGTGAATTTCGCACGGTCATGCGCTCGCCTGGCTTAGAGCAACTGCGGCAACGGGTGCTGGCCGCCTACCATCTCAAGCCACTCACTCCCGGTGAAACCGAAACCTACATCAAGCATCGGCTGGCGAAAGTGGGCTGGACGGATAATCCGCAGATCGAAAACGATATTTACCTTGGTGTGTACCAGTTCACTACCGGCGTGCCGCGGCGAATCAATACGCTGATGGATCGCCTGATGTTGAACGCAAGCTTAGACGAAGAACGGGTGCTTACCTTTGCTGGTCTGCGGGCCATTACTTCGGAAATTAGTGACGAACAGCAGGCCGAACTGCAAGACGACAGCGCCGCGGATAGGGCAACGCTAAGCCCGGTCTCAGTGGTTGCGACACCGGTGGCGCAGGTGCCGGTTCGCGATGAGGCCTCCCTGGGTGAAATTCGCAAACTGGAGGCTAAGCTCGCGGTCATGCAGCGCGCCTTCGATAACCTCTCGGGCGAGGCCAATCGGACTGCCCAATCGCCAAGCCCCGCTGAGATTGAGCACGCGCCACGGCGGCGCGGATTTCCATGGTGGCCGGTGGTGCTGGCAGTATGCGGTGGTGGGATCTTAGCGGCGACGCTCCTGCTGGTGCTGCGCTAAACGTCATCTAACGGGGCAGGGAGCGAGGTTGCCGGTGATGCCAGAAAGTCTCCCTGTTGGGACCCGAATTAACGCCTTCACGGTCGACGTTGAAGATTATTTTCAGGTGTCGGCGTTTGAGAGCCACATCCCCAGACACGCGTGGGCGGCCCAGCCCCAGCGGGTCGAATTGAACATGGATCGGGTGCTGGGGCTGATGGCCGAATTCGGGGTGAAAGGCACTTTTTTCACCTTGGGCTGGGTGGGAGAACGCTACCCAGCGATGTTGCGGCAAATCGTCGCAGCGGGACACGAATTGGCTAGCCATGGTTACGACCACACGCGGGTAACACAATTCCAACCGGCGCAGTTCCAGCAGGATGTGACGCGCGCCAAACACCTGTTGGAAGACTCCTCCGGGAGCGCTGTGCGTGGCTATCGCGCACCGACCTTTTCTTTTCGCAAAGACAACCGCTGGGCTTACGACATTTTGCAAGCAACCGGCCATGTTTACAGTTCCAGCGTGGCACCCCTGAAACACGATTTATATGGCATTCCCGACGCGCCGCGAACGCCCTATCGCGAGGCTTGCGGCATGCTCGAGATTCCTATTTCTACGGTGCGTTTATGGGGCCGCAATCTGCCTTGCGGTGGCGGTGGTTTTTTTCGACTGTACCCCTATGCCGTCACCCGATGGTGTTTGCGCCGCATTAACGAACAAGATCAGCAGGCAGGGATTTTCTATATGCATCCGTGGGAAATTGATGCCGATCAGCCCCGGCAGCAGGGTCTTAAACTGCGTACCCAAGTGCGTCATTACCTTAATTTGGCGCGGGTGGAAGGGCGCTTGCGGCGACTGTTGTCGGAGTTTCGCTGGGGCCGGATGGACGAGGTATTTCCCGTATGAATGGTTCGGTGAGCGCTAACGTTGAGATACCCACACACATTGATGTGTTGGGGGACAACGACCTCGCCGCTTGGGACGACTACGTCGATGCGCATCCCGAAGGGACTTTTTTCCATCGCGCAGCTTGGCGTAAGGTCTTGGAGGAGGGGGTGGGTTTTGCGACCCGCTATCTTGTGGCGCGGCGGGCGGCGCGGGTGGTGGGCGTGTTGCCGTTGGCGCGGGTTAAAAGCCTACTGTTCGGCGATGCTTGGGTATCGTTGCCATTTTGCGTGCAGGCGGGTGTGATTGCTGACGATGCGAGCGCCACCGACGCGTTGTTGGCGCAGGCTAGCGGCTTAGCCGAACAACAGGGTGTCAGTTATTTGGAACTGCGGCATAGCCGCTCCATCGCCCCTGCATGGCCAATCAAAAGCGATACCTACGTTATTTTTAAGCGTGAAATTTCGTCCGATCCAGAAGAAAACCTTAAGGCTATCCCGCGTAAGCAACGGGCGGTGGTGCGCAAGGGTATTGCGGCCGGCTTGGTGGCGCGCGAGGAATCCTCGCTCGAGAATTTATTTCACATTTATGCCACGAGCGTGCGTAACTTAGGGACGCCGGTTTTCCCCCGGCGGTATTTTGCCGCCCTGTACCGAAATTTCCCCGAGCACACCCGAATCACCACGGTGTTTGCGGGCACACAGGCCGTGAGCAGCGTGTTGTCTTTTGTCTATAAAAACACCGTGCTGCCGTATTACGGCGGGGGCTTGCCCGTGGCGCGCGATCTCAAAGCGTTCGATTTTCTGTATTGGGAGGTCATGCGCACGGCCTGCGAACAGGGCGTGCGATATTTCGACTATGGCCGCAGCAAGCGCGATAGTGGTTCTTTCGCCTTCAAGAAAAACTGGGGGTTTGAGCCGGTGCCGCTGCATTACGAATATCACTTGGTAAAGGCGAGCGCGATCCCGGAGCGCAATCCTAACAATCCAAAATATGCGTTGGCGGTCAAGCTCTGGAAACACTTGCCTTTGCCGGTAGCCAATGGACTTGGCGGCCTCATTTCCCCCTATCTGGCCTGACCATGGAGCCGCTGCTTTTTCTGTGTCATCGCCTGCCTTATCCACCCAATAAGGGCGACAAAATTCGTTCTTTTCATTTGCTGAAGCATTTGTCCACGCGTTATAAAATTTACCTTGGGACGTTTATCGACGACCCAGTGGACGTCCAATATGTGCCAACGGTGGCCAGCTACTGCGAGCAACTCCAGGCCCTGACGATCACGCCCCGCCTGCGTCGGATGGCCAGTTTGCGAGGCTTATTGAGCGGTGAAGCGCTGGGCTTACCCTATTACCGGGATGCGCGGATGCGTGAGTGGGTCGCCCAGATCTGGCAGCAGGTGCAGCCACGCAAGGTGTTGGTGTATTCCTCGACCATGGCGCAATACATTGAAGGTGCGCGCTACGCCACGGCTCGCCGGGTGGTGGATTTTGTCGACGTGGATTCCGAGAAATGGCGGGCTTATGCCGCCGAACAGCGTGGGCCGATGGCGTGGATTTACGGGCGAGAGGCGCGTTTGCTACGCCGCTATGAGCAACGCATCGCCGCCGAGGTCGACGCCTCGGTGTTCGTCTCCGCTGCCGAGGCGCAAGTGTTTCGGGATTTTGCCGGCGTTGCCCCGCAAACTATCCATGCCGCCGACAACGGCGTGGATAGCGAGTACTTCGCGCCCGATCCCAATCTACCCACTCCCTATCCACGCGCAGCACCGGTGGTGGTGTTCACTGGGGCAATGGACTATTGGGCGAATGTGGATGCGGTGAGCTGGTTTGCCCATGACATCCTGCCGCTCGTGCACGCGCAAATGCCCACGGTGGAATTCTGGATAGTGGGCGCGCGGCCAACTCCCGCCGTGCGGCAACTGGCAAGCCTAGATCAGGTTTCGGTCACCGGCAGCGTGGCAGACATCCGTCCTTACTTGCAGCACGCGGCACTGGCAGTCGCACCGCTGCGCATTGCGCGCGGCGTACAGAACAAGGTGCTGGAAGCTTTGGCCATGGGTAAAACGGTGGTAGGAACGCCCGCCGCGTTTGAAGGACTGGCGCTGGCGACACCCTGCCGCGAGTGGGCCGCAGACGATCCCGCCAGACTCGCGGCGCGGGTCGTGGCGGCCCTACGCGGCAACGTACCCGTTGATCATGCACAAAGCGCCAGGCGCTATGTATTGGCCCAGCACCATTGGACCACGAATATGCAGAGCCTGGCGGCGCTCTTGGAGGCGGCATGACAGTTACCCCACCCGCGAACCTACCAGCTCAGCGGGCGCTGCTGTACGGGCGCCTAGCGCTGTTTGCAGCCCTCGCGGTGGCTAGCATTCTGCTGGCTTTTGCCAGTGCATTGCGCGAAATGATCGGTATCTGGATGACCTCCGACACCTACGCGCATGGATTGTTAGTGGTGCCGATAGCCGCTTATCTGGTCTATCAACTCAGGGCTGAGTTAGCGGCGGCGCCGCAGGCGCTAGCGCCATGGGCGCTGCTACCGCTACTGCTTGTGGGGGTCGGCGGTGCGCTCGCCCAGTTGGCGGACATTGCGTCGCTCCAGCAGTTGGCGATGATGGCGATGGTGGTCTGCGCGCTGTGGTTTTTGGTGGGGACGGCGTGGCTTAAAATCGCTTGGTTCCCCTGTCTTTTTCTGTTCCTGGCCGTGCCTTTTGGTGATGAACTCACGCCAATGCTGATTGAACACACGGCCGATTTTGTGGTCGCGGCCTTGCGGGTGAGCGGGGTGCCGGTCTATCGCGAGGGCACCTCGTTCGTCATTCCCAGCGGCTCGTGGTCGGTGGTGACCGCCTGCAGCGGCATGCGATATCTGATGGCGACCATCACTATCGGCAGCCTTTTCGGGCATCTCAGTTATCGCGCGGTCTGGAAACAGGCTTTGTTTGTGGTGGTCGCCATTGGGGTTGCGATCCTAGCCAACTGGCTGCGCGCCTACGGCATCGTGATGCTGGCCCACCTCAGCGACATGCGTTTGGCAACGGGTGTCGACCATTTGGTTTACGGATGGGTGTTTTTTGGTCTGATTATTTTTCTGCTGATGGCGGTCGGCGGCTTGTGGCGGGATAGCGATTTGACCTCGACCTCGGCGGTAGACGCCGCGCTGCCTGCGTTGCCGCAAGGGGTAACGCTGCCAGCCTTGTTCGTGCTGTTGTTGAGCCTGCAGGTGGTGCCGTTGATTGTGCAGGTACTGGCCGCCGAACGACCGCCGCTGGCGCTGGCCGAGGGTGTGCAGACACTGCAGCTGGACAACTGGGAGGTGGTGCCCACGCCTGTGCCTAATTTCACCCCGGAGTATGCCGGCACGCCCGCGCGGCGGCAGGGCGCCTTTAGGCAATCCGAGCAAATCCTCGGTTGGCAGGTGGCGTGGTATGCACAGCAGTCTCAGGGCGATGAGTTATTGAATCACGCCAACCGCTTGGTACGAGAAACTCAGGACGCGTGGTTGGTGTTGCGACGAGGCGTGCGCACGACCGGATTCGCTGCGGTGCCCCAAGTCATCCAAACCGTGTTGAAAGCCCGCGATAGCGAACGTGTCCTCGTGGTGTGGCAGTGGTACTGGCTAGATGGCGCCACGGCGACCAATGCACTGGCGGTGAAATGGCTGGGCGTGCGCGGCCAATTGCGTCAGCGGGGTAATGCCGGTGCCTCGGTTATCACCTACGTCGTGCTCAATAGAGAAGAGGAGGAGGCCAGCGCAGGACCACAGCTAGATGGGTTTCTCCGCGCTTTTGCGCCCACGTTGCACGCGCAGTTTGCGGCCAGCGTCGCGCATTAAATGGCGCGCCGACCACTCATTTGCCACGTTATCTACCGCTTGGACTACGGTGGTCTTGAAAACGGGCTAGTTAATCTAATCAATGCGCTACCCGCCGCTGAGTGGGATCACAAAATTGTGTGTTTGGCGGGGTTTAGCGCGGATTTTCGCGAACGCTTGCGGGGCGATGTCGAGGTGCTGGAGTGCACTAAGGCGCCTGGGCAGGATTTCGGTCTTTACTGGCGGATGTGGCGTTTGTTGCGCAGGCTGCGCCCAAACATCGTCCATACCCGCAATTTGGCGACGCTGGAGGTGCAGCTGCCGGCGTGGCTCGCGGGGGTGCCGGTGCGCATACATGGCGAACACGGCCATGATGTCAACGACGTCGACAATGGCCGCCAACGCTATCGCGTGTTGCGACGTTTGTTCGCCCCGCTTGTCACCCATTGGGTGACGGTTTCGGCGCTCTTACAAGACTATCTCACGAGCCAAGTGGGCATTGCGCCTGCGCACGTGCGGCGGCTGTGTAACGGGGTGGATACGCGGCGCTTTACGCCGGTGAGAGATCCCCTGCGTGCGGTGCTGGCGGGCGCACCGTTCCAACCCACGGGCCGCTTCATCATGGGCACGATAGGCCGGATGCAGGCCGTGAAAGACCAACTGACACTCGCGCACGCCTTTATTGAAGTCCTACGCTTGCGGCCAGATTGGCGCGCGCTAGTGGCGCTGGTGATGGTGGGCGACGGGCCACTACGAGAGCAGGCGCAACGCTTGCTGTGCGAGGCGGGCTTGGCGGACATCGTGTGGTTGCCCGGTACTCGCAGCGACACCCCGGCATTACTCAATGCGCTGGACTTATTCGTGTTGCCGTCGCTGGCGGAGGGGATCAGCAACACGATTCTCGAAGCCATGGCGTGCGCCGTGCCGGTACTTGCCACCCGGGTGGGCGGCAATCCCGAGCTGGTGGTCGAGGGGGTGACGGGCCAGCTGGTGGCACGCGCGGACCCCGCCGCACTGGCGCATCTGCTCGTGAGTTACGTTGAAGATCCGGCCCGCGCGGTGGCGCAAGGGGTGGCGGCGCGCGCGCGCATTGAGTCAGACTTTAGCCTTGCCGGCATGCTTGAACGCTACGCACAGCTCTATCGAGAATCAGGGTCGGCGCACCACCGGTGAAAACACGCAAGACGCCAGCGACCGCGGCCGCTACTCACCCAGCGGTAATGCATTTTAACCCTCGGGCAGATGGCCGAGAATCGAGTCAATTCAGCGAGCGATACAGCGAATGGGAGAGCTCAGTTTGAAAGTGGTGGCGCCGGAACGGGCTAGCGACCGGTTGGATCTCTGCGGTGTCCGGCCCGTGAGTGGTGCCCTGCTGGGGTTGCCGGTGCGGGTGTATTGCCGCCCCAAACTGAGCGCGGGTAATCCGCCTCCCGCCGTGAAGGGCTACTGAGGACACCATGCGCGACCTTCTCATTACGCTGTTTGTCTTTGGCTCCATCCCCTTCATTCTGCGCCAGCCCTTTTATGGGGTACTGATGTGGACTTGGCTGGGGCTGGGTAATATGCACCGGCTCGCATGGGGATTCGCGGTCAGTATGCCGTTTGCGCTCGTCGTCTTTTTGGCGACGCTTGTTGGTTTTCTTTTTATGCGCAATCGCCCGCGCACGCCCCTGCATCCGGAAGCCGTGCTGTTGGCAGTCTTGGTGCTCTGGATGCTCATTTGCACGACCTTCGCTGTTTTCCCTGAACCCGCTTGGGGGGAGTGGAGCCGCGTCTGGCGCATCCAACTGGGTGTCCTGCTCACCCTCCTGTTGGTCAACTCCCGGCAGAAAATCCACCTCCTCGTATGGGTCATGGCGGTGTCTATCGGATTTTACGGGGTGAAAGGCGGCATTTTTACCCTGCTGGGCGGCGGCGCGAATCACGTGTGGGGCCCGGAGGGCAGCTTTATCGCTGGCAATAACGAGATTGGTCTCGCACTGCTGATGACCATCCCGCTCTTGTGGTATCTGGCGCGTTTTACGGCGCAACCTTGGGTGAGCCGGGGTCTGTATGCGAGCGCCATGTTGTCGTTTGTCGCGATCGTCGGTACCCAATCGCGGGGCGCGTTTGTAGGAATGGCGGTGATGGGCCTGATGATGTTCTTGAAAGTTCGACGCAAACTGCTGCCGCTGATGTTCGCGGTGGGGTTTATCGCGCTGCTCCCGATGATCGCACCCCAGGCTTGGTTCGATCGCATGCACTCGATTCAGAATTACGAGCAGGACGCCTCAGCGATGGGGCGCATCGGCGCCTGGAAGAAGAGCATCGAAATCGCGAACGAACGCCTGACAGGTGGTGGCTTTCGGTACGTGGCTTATGCCTATGTGCACGATGCGCACAGCATTTATTTCCAAATGTTGGGCGAAGCGGGCTATCCCGGGCTGGTGCTTTTCCTCGCCATTCTGGTGTTGGCATGGCGGCGGGCTAAGCGCATCCAGCGCTTGGCGCGTGGCCACCCGGAGCTCAATTGGGCCGCGGAACTGGCGGCGATGCTACAAGTGAGTCTTATCGGCTACTGTTCGGCGGGCGCCTTCCTAGGCCTCGCCAATTTCGATTATTTCTACGTTTTACTGGTGTGTCTGCTGGTGCTGGAAGACGCAGTGGTCGTCACATTAAAGACCGGGGATGCGGCGGCCGCGCCAGCGCCACTCGCCAGCAACGTGGCACTTAGTAGGCGGTGATGTGGGCCGCTGGTGGGGCAAGTTTGCTGCCCAGATTACATTGGGGGTGCCGCTGCGCGCCTAACCGGCCAATCAACGCTGCCACAAAAACCAACCAGGAGACCCAATCGTCATGCGGCCCACTAGCCTAACCTTCCTTTTTGTTCTCGCGGTGAGCAGTTTTTGCAGCCTGCAGGTCTTGGCGCTGGTACCCACCACACTGGCAGAAGTTAATCGCCTGCCTGCTTACTGTCGGGGGACGCAACAGATAATGTCGCTTACCGGCGCAAGTCATGAGGCTGGCCTCAAGCTGTATGGGGAGGAATACCATCATTTGCACCATTACTGCTGGGCATTAAACGCTGAAAACAAGGCCCTAGGCGTGTTGGATAAAACCCAGCGAGGCTATTTGCTGGGCCCGGCGATTAGCGATATGGACTACGCCATTAACCATTGCAGACCGACCTTTATTTTGTTGCCCGAAATGTATAGTGGGAAAGCGAGAGTTTTGTTCAAACTCGGGCGCGCGCCCGAGGCGGTGGGCAGCCTCTACAAAGCCCTGCAAATCAAGCCCGACTATGCCCCGGCGGCGTTGCAGTTGAGTCGTTATTTTGAGCGGCAAGGCGAGCGTGCCAAAGCTATCGCCATTCTTAAAACCACCGCCGAGCATTCCGCAACTCCCTCTGCCGCGATTGCAAAGCAATTGAAAAAATTGGGCGCCAGCACCGCACCGTCCCCGGAGAAACCCCATTAAGCGAACCACGTCCCGCGCAACGGCGCCTGCTGGCGAAAGCCTAGGGGTGGGGAATGATTGAACGCCTACCTTTGGTGATGTGGCCACGAGTCTCCGGCGGGGTGCTGGCGATTCTGATCTACCACCGGGTACTGCCGATCCCCGACCGCTTGTTTCCGGGAGAAATTGACGCCCAGCGCTTTGCGCACCAAATGCGTTTTCTGGCGAAGAATTTCTGTGTCTTGCCCTTGAGGGAGGCCGCGCTGCGGCTGCGCGCGGGTACTTTGCCCAAGCGATCTTGCTGTATCACGTTCGATGACGGGTATGCCGACAATCTCACGATTGCGACGCCAATATTGGAGCAATTTGGCCTGCCCGCGACGGTGTTCGTGGCCTCCGAATATTTAGACGGCGGCTTGATGTTCAACGATGCGGTGCTGGCGATTGCCCGCAGCACGCAGTTGGCGGTGTTGGATTTAACCCCGCTGGGCTTGGGTCGTTGGCCCTTGGCGACCGATGAGGACCGGCGAGCGATGGTGGCGGCCCTGTTGAGCCAGCTCAAATATGTGGCCCCCCAAGACCGCGCGCGGCGCGTCGCGGACTTGGTTGCGGTGGCGCAATGTCCTGCGCTACCGACAGATTTAATGCTCACCACACCCCAGCTAGCGCAGTTGTCGCAGCGCGGGGTGGAGATTGGTGGACACACACACTCCCACGCCATTTTGACGACCCTCGACCTGGCGCAGGTGAAAGCCGAAATTGAACGCAACAAACAAGTTATTTTTGCCGCAACTGGTAAGCCGGTGAGGGTGTTTGCCTACCCTAATGGCGGGCCCAATCGGGATTATGGACGCGCGCACGCGCAACTGCTGGCCACCCTCGACATAGAAGCTGCCGTGACCACCGCGGCCGGCGTGGCCAACCAGCGTAGCGATCCCTACCAACTGCCACGCTTCACGCCGTGGGACCGTGCCATGCCCCGGTTTGCCGCGCGCCTGATGCTAAACGCGCGGCTGGGACGGCCCGTCGCCACCGCGGATTAAATCCTCGGCGTGCCCCGATGGCGCGACGTGCGCCGTGTCTAGTGCGGCGCACGCCCGGGAAGCGTTGCTCATGAACGCTCCACCCCAACCAGCACTTCAGCGCATTCGGGATGGCTTAAAAAGCGCTGTGGACTGGCGGATGGCCCGTAGGCTCCAGACTGAAACACCACGACTAAATCGCCGGGTTGCGCATGGCCCAGCGGCAGGTTGTCTGCCAACAGGTCTAGGGGGGTGCACAAAGGTCCGACCACGCTGGCCAGCGGCCCGGTTTTGTCGGCCCGGTTACCGATGATCACCGGATAGTTTTTGCGGATGACTTGGCCGAAATTGCCCGACGCCGCCAGATGGTGGTGCAAGCCACCGTCGACCACGATAAAGGTTTGCCCGCGCGAGACTTTAATATCTACCACCCGGCACACATAAATGCCCGCTTCTCCCACCAGATAGCGACCCAGTTCGAGGGTGAGTTCGGCCTGCGGCAAACGCGCTTCGGCAACGCGGGCCAGAGCCTGCAGATTAGCCCCGATGGGGGCCAAATCTAGGGCTTGGTCGCCCGGGAAATAGGGGATGCCAAAGCCCCCGCCCAGATTGAGCATCCGCACGGGGCTAGGTGCAAAAGCCGCCAATTCGGCAGCGAGATCCAGCGCTTTGTTTTGCGCATCGCAAATTGCCTCCGGGCGTAAATTTTGCGACCCGCTAAAAATATGGAAGCCCTCGAAGGCCAAGCCCAGCTGGCCAATTTCTGCTAGCGCGTCCGGCACGCACTCGGCATCGATGCCGAACTGCTTGGGTCCGCCGCCCATCTTCATGCCAGAGAGCTTGAGTTCAAAACTAGGATTCACCCGCACCGCCACCCGTGCTGGGAGGCCTAATTCGGCACTCAGCGGGGCTAGTTCGCGTATTTCGCGCAGGCTTTCGACATTGATGAGCACCCCAGCGGCGAGCGCCTGGCGCAATTCGGCGCGCTGTTTGCCGGGGCCGGCGAAACTAATTTCCTGCGCTGCCACACCGGTATTCAAGGCCATGGTGAGTTCCTCGCCGGAGGCGACGTCCAAACCATCTACCAGCTTTGCCAGATGGCACACCACGGCCGGCATGGGGTTAGCCTTGATGGCGTAGTGCAGTTTTACCGAGCTCGGCAGGATGGCGCGTAATTGCGCGATGCGCTGGGTTAACAGCCCCCGGTCGTAAGCATAAAACGGCGTGCGGCCAATCCGCGCGGCCAGTTGGGGCAGCGGGATCCCGGCCACCTGCAGATTACCGTCAATAATGGCGAACTGGCGCATCGCGGCGTGTTGGGGTTTGTCGATCATCGCGGGTCTGGGCCTCGAAAAAGGTCGGTAAATTCACTGGAGAGCGCTTTGCGATCGATCTTGCCGTTGGGGTTGCGCGGCAGCGTGCCAGTGCGGATTTCTATTTTGCTCGGCACCATATAGGCGGGCAGATGCTGGCGAGTGGCGGCCAGTAAATCGGCTGGGGTGAGTGTGACGCCACTTTTGGGGGTGGCGACGACCACGATGGCTTGGCCTAAACGTGGGTGGTCCACACCAAACGCCGCGACCTCGTTCACGCCGGGGGTGCTGTACAAAATTTCCTCGATTTCGGTGGGACTCACGCGATACCCGGAGGTTTTGATCATCTCATCGCGGCGGCCTACGAAATAGAGAAAGCCCTCGGCATCGGCGCGCACGTTATCACCCGAAAACACCGCTAGCTCTGGCAACACCAAACCGCTTTCACGGCCGCCCACGCCCAACGGCAACGGTTTATAACGCTCGGCAGTTTTTTCGGGATCATTCCAGTAACCCAGCGCCACCAAGGCACCACGATGCACCAGTTCCCCAATTTCATCAGGTTGGCAGGGCGAACCATCGTCGCGCAGCACGAGGATTTCGGCGTTAGGAATGGCTTTGCCGATGGAATCAGGGCGGCGATCGATTTCTTCTGGGGGCAGGAACGTGGAGCGAAAGGCTTCCGTCAGACCGTACATCAGAAACGGTTTAGAGCGGGGCAGATGACGACGTAGCGTTTCCAGGGTGTCGCGGGGCAGACGCCCGCCAGTGTTGGCAAAGTAGCGCAGGTGGGTCGTGATATCGGGTGACCATTTCAGCTGCGCTAGCTGGATGTATAAGGGCGGCACCGCGGTCAGCCCCGTCACACGTTCGCGCTCAATGGCGTTGAGGACGTCGCGCGGCAACAGGTAATTGATGAGCACGACGCGCGCGCCGGCCGTAAAGGCGGTGGTGAGTTGGCTAAAGCCCGCGTCAAAAGACAACGGCAGGGCCGCCAGCAGGGTGTCCTCAGCGTGGTTTGCGAGATAGCTGGCGACGCTCTTCGCACCTGTCACCAGATTACGATGCGACAACACCACACCTTTAGGCTGCCCCGTGCTGCCCGAGGTATACAGGATCGCCGCCATGTCCACATCGATGAGACGCGGCGCCGAGCGCGGCGGGGCGCTGAGTAGTTGCTGCCAAGTCATGAGGGTGCTGGTGTCCTCTGCCGGTGTGCCTTCGCCGACGACCACCACCTGTCGTAAGTCCGGGCACGAGGCCAGCGTGGGTTGCAGCAGGGCGAGGCGTTCTGCGGATGTCACCAAGAGGCTGACATTGCAATCACGCAGCAGATAGCCCACTTGTTCGGGCTTCAGCAGCGCATTAACCGGCACAAAGACGCCGCCCGCAGCGGTCGCGCCAAAGCTGGCAATGACCGTTTCCAAACGCTTTTCGAGATAGATAGCGATGCGTGCGGTGCGCCCCAGTCCCAGCGCCAAGACGCCGTTGGCGAACTCACTGACACGCTGCGCGAGGCTGGCGTAATCGAGCGACTGCGGGCCGTAAATGACGGCGGTCTGCGTGGGGTCGCGCGCGGCGGACGCCGTGATTAAATCTTGCAGGAGGATGGCAGTGGTCATCGCTATGGTGTACGGCTCGGTGGCTGTTAACAGATCAATTAGGGGTTGGGGACGGCGCCTCGCTGCCGGGTGTAGGCCAATTTTACAGCCCACGCCACAGTTTGCCCGTAAAGTCGCGAGCCGCCAACGCTAGAGCCATGAGCTGCTTGAGATCGAAGCCCACGACGGTCACCAGCGGCCGCGGCGGTGATGTTTCCGAGCTGGCGTACAGCCATTGTCCGGCGTCAAAAATCGCCCCGCCTTATTTTGCCGAGCCCAAGCCACGACGGGCTCGGCCGGCGCGCCGGCTTTTGGCACCGGACTAAAAGCGACTTTAAGGCCCGAGACGCCGGCCTAAGGTTGACGCCACAGCGGTTTTGGTGCGACCGTCGGCACGTTCTCGCACACCGTCAACCCGCACGGTGCGGGTCGCGGAGGCCTCGTGGCAATGTAGACCCTAAGGGCCGTGGTGAGTGCCTAAATTGATGGCCCAAATTGATGGCCCAAATGGATAGAAGGAGACTCGGTGGACATAGGTAAAGCAGTTTTAGGCATACTCGACGAAGTCCTCCAGTTAGGCGCTCGCGCCGCTGAATTGAACGCCAACTCCCCGTTGCTCGGGGCAATCCCCGAACTGGATTCGATGGCTGTCGTGGCGGTTTTGACGCTCGTGGAAGAGCGCTTTGGCGTGACTATTGAAGACGACGAAATTGATGGTGCGGTGTTCGCGTCACTGGCGACGCTCACCCATTTCATTGAGGCTAAGCTGGCGGCTTGATGGACCCATGTCTACCCCGGAATTAGAGGCGTTTTTCGCGCCGGGAACGGCAGGAAAGCTGTTTTCGCTGCTGTATTGCCCGCCCGCCAACACCACCGTGCGCGGCGCGGTGATGTACTTGGCACCCTTCGGCGAAGAAATGAACAAAGGTCGCCGGATGGCCGCGCTGCAGGCTCGCGCGTGGGCGAATGCGGGATGGTTTGTGTTGCAGCAGGATAGCTTTGGCTGCGGTGACAGCGAGGGCGAGTTTGCTGACGCCACGTGGGCGGTGTGGCTAGCTGACGCGCTGCGGGCGGCGCACTGGCTGAAGGCACGAACGGGTCATCGCCCTGTGCTATGGGGTGCCCGGGCCGGCGCGCTGCTGGCCTGCGCGATGGCCCAACAAGAGGCGTTGCTGCGGCAGTTGCTGTTTTGGCACCCCGTGACCTCGGGCAAACTTCTACTACAACAGCTTTTGCGGCTAAAGGTCGCAGGCAATTTGTTCGCGGCCGAGTCGGGGGGAGCCAGCACGCGCCAATGGCGGATGCACTGGGAGACTGGGCAAAGTGTTGAGATTGCCGGTTACGAATGGTCATCGGCGCTGGCGCTGGCCATCGAAGCCCGCGCCTTGGTAGCCCCCGCCAGCGTGGGTCAACTGGCTTGGCTGGAACTCTCGGGCAGCCAAGCCCACGACTTATCACCGGCGGCGCAAGCGGCCATCAGCGCGTGGCGCGCGGCGGGCTGGGCGGTGGCTGCGCGGCCGGTGTTGGGCTCGGCATTTTGGCAGGTGGTGGAAATCGTGGAAGTGCCAGAACTGCTTCAGCACTCGACGCAACTGCTGGAAAACCTGCCGGCGGTAGACCTGTGAGATACGCCGAAACGGCGCTCGTTTTTGGTGAACCAGGCGCCCGCTTGGTCGGCGTCCTGACGACGCCGGAGGCGCCATCGCCGAGCGGCGATTTGGGGGTCGTGGTGGTGGTGGGTGGACCCCAGTACCGGGTGGGTAGCCATCGGCAATTTGTCCTGCTCGCGAGAGACTTGGCGGTGGCCGGGTTCCCGGTGTTGCGCTTTGACTACCGCGGGATGGGGGATGCCGAGGGCGAACCGGCGACCTTCGAAGACACCGCGCCCGATATTCAACGCGCGTTAGCCCAACTGCTAGGCCAATGTCCGCAAGTACGGCGGGTGGTGCTGTGGGGCCTGTGTGATGGCGCATCGGCGGCGTTGCTGTATCTACAGCCCGATGGCGATGAGCGCATCGTTGGGGTGTGTTTATTGAATCCCTGGGTGCGCACTGTCACGGGTCTCGCCCGCGCGCAGGTTAGGCACTATTACGGGCAGCGTCTTTTCGAGCGCGAATTTTGGCGCAAATTAGTGAGTGGACAGGCGGATATTGGTGCGATGGTGCGCGAGCTTGCGCATAAATTGACGACCATTATTGCCGGGCGTTCCGGGGGTGGCAAAAATTCTGACGAAACTTATCCCGCCCGCATGGCGCAGGGACTGAAAAAAGGGGGCGGGCAAGTGTTGCTAGTGCTGAGCGGACGGGATCTTGTGGCCCAAGAGTTTATCGATCACACGGCCGCTGATCCCCGATGGCGGGCGGCGCTCGCCGCGCCCGGTGTACAGCGCGTGGACTTGCCACTGGCCGACCACACCTGCTCCAGCGCCGAGTGGCGGGGCTGGGTTGCGCAAGCGACGGTGCGCTGGTTGGGCCAATTCTCATGAGTGCCGAGGACTCACCACGCCGAAAAATATTGATGGTGGCCTATCATTTTCCACCCTTGGCGGGGTCTAGTGGGATTCAGCGCACCCTGCGCTTCGTGCAACATCTCACTGCGTTGGGTTGGCAGCCGATCGTGCTCACGGCCAGTCCTTGGGCGTATGCCCGAACCAGCTCGGATTTAATGGCCGACGTGCCGGCCGAGGTGCTGGTCAAGCGTTCTTTCGCCCTCGATACCGCCCGCCATTTGGCGCTGCGCGGGCGCTACTGGGGCGCGCTGGCATTGCCCGACCGGTGGGCTACCTGGCGGTTCGCGGCCGTTTACGACGGCCTGCAACTTATTCGCCGCTATCGCCCGGAGGCCATTTGGTCCACCTACCCTATCGCCACGGCGCATGTTATCGGAGCCGAACTCCAACGGCGCAGCGGCCTGCCTTGGGTTGCCGATTTCCGTGACCCCATGGTGCAAGAAGGCTATCCCGCCGATCCTCGGCAATGGCGGCATTTCCAACGCATTGAAGATCGCGTGGCCCATAGCGCGGCCCGTGTGGTGTTTACCACGCCAGGCGCGCTCAAGACCTACGGCGAGCGTTACCCGGCCGCCGCGGCCCGGATGGCTTTGATCGAAAATGGCTATGACGAAGAAAGCTTTCGGGGCGCGGTGGCGCCAGCACCCGTTGCCCGTCCCGATGCGCCGATAGTCATTTTGCACAGTGGCATTGTCTACCCCGCCGAGCGTGATCCAACGCAGCTTTTCATCGCCTTGGCCACCTTAAAGGCGCAGGCATTGGTAACGCCGGCGATGCTGCGTTTGAAGTTTCGGGCCTCCGCCCACGACGCGAATCTGCGTGCTTTAGCGGCCCGCTACCAAGTAGAGGATTTCATTGAGCTCGGTGCAGCGCTGCCTTATCGCGAGGCGCTGGGCGAGATGTTGGCGGCCGATGCGCTGTTGATTTTGCAGGATGCTGGCTGCAACGACCAAATCCCAGCCAAACTCTATGAATATTTGCGGGCCGGCCGGCCAATTCTCGGCCTGACCGATCCGCGCGGCGACACGGCGCACGCGCTGCGCCAAGCGGGCCTTAACGCTATCGCGGCCTTAGAGGATGCTGCGGCGATTACGGCTTTGCTGCCCAATTTTCTGGCCGAGGTGCGGGCGGGGCGGGCGAGTCTGCCGCAGCCGCAGGCCGTGGCCCGCGCCTCTCGTCTGGCTAGAACCCACTCCCTAATCGGCTTACTCGACGACATCAAAAAAACCGTCAGCGCCTGATCTGCGCCCCGTCGCGGTGCCTAGCTTAAGGCACCAGCGTCACGCGGGCCTGACGCAGCCACAGGGCCAGCGACATCAGCACCCAAGCCAGCGTGCCAAAAAAAGCCGGATGCTCGGACAGCCGTTGGGTGAAAAAATTCGCCCGGAACGCAGGTTGTATCAGGCCCATATTTTCTAAATATTCCAGCTGTTCCTGCGCAAACGCCTGCAACCCGGGCTGTTGGTGCAGCCACACGCCAAACGGCAAGCCAAACCCCTGTTTAGATTTGTTCAACGTGCCGCTAGGCAAAAAATTGGCGAAGGTACTGCGATAAAACGGCCGTAGTTCGTTGGCCCCTAATTTCCATTCTGGGCGCAGCCGGTTGGCGATAGTCACAACTTCTTCATCCAGCATCGGGAACGCCACCTCAATCCCGGCCAGCGTGCACATGCGGGAGACTTTCGGCAAATCGCTGTCGGCCAGGGTGATCAGCCAATCCAGCTTGAGCAGACGGTTGAGGGTGCTCGTGCCCGCCGGCGCCTGGTATAGGTCGCGCAGCCGCTGCAGGGGTTCGTGTTGGTCACATTGCCCCAGCACATCGGGGGCAAGAAAGGAGTCTGGCGTGATGAAGTTGAGCAGGTTGTAGGTCATGAGGCGATCCGGCAAAGGGGTCGCCGCCTGGCGGATATAACTGGCCGTTTTGCCTATTAATCCACGCCGCAAAAAATCGGGCAAACCGCGCGCCAGCGGTTCCATTAGACCCCAGCGGAGCAATCCTGGCAGGTGCTGGTAGCGCTCAAAAACGAGCTGCTTGGCGTAACGCTCATTGCCGCCAAACAGTTCATCGCCGCCGTCGCCAGCGAGAATGGTGCTATGCCCGCGTGAGGCGGCGAGCTTGGCGCAGTAATAGGTGGGGATGGCCGACGCATTGCCAAAAGGTGCATCGAATTGGCCAACAATGGTGGGCAGGGCGCTTATTACGTCCGCTGGGGTGACGTAATAGCGCTCGTGCCGCAGCCCAAAATGCTGGGCAGCGGCCTGCGCATAGGCCATTTCATCGTAGCCCTCGGCCTCAAAGCCGATGGTATAGGCGACGGTGTCGCGGGGGCGCGCTTGACCGCAGTAGCCGGCCACGGTGGAGCTATCTAGTCCGCCGCTCAAAAAGCAGGCCGGCGCATCCTCCGGCAGACTGCGCACCACACCGGCTTGTAGGGCACTGCGCAAGGCGGTGGCCAGTGCGGGCGCCTCGCTCTCGTTAGCGCTGAGGAACGTCGGTGCCCAGAATGCCGCGGTGTCCCATTGCCCGTTGTGCCAACGGAGGTAATGGCCGGGGAGCAAGCGGGCCATCCCGACGTAGCCTGCATCGGGACCCGGCAGGCAATGAAAATACACACTGTTGTACAGGCTTTGCAGCTTAAAACGGCGCTGCACCTGCGGGTGATCCGCCAAGTCTGCAGCGCGACTGGCAAACGCAATGCCGTCAGCAGTTGCCACATAAAACAGGTTTTCCGTGGCGAAGCGGTCAACGGCCAGCAACACTTCGCCGCGTTCGGCATCGATGATGGCGAGTGCGAAAGGCCCTCGCAAAACGTTTAACGAAGCTACCGGGGCGCTCAACCACGCGCGGCCTTGGGTGTCTACCAAGTCGAAGAACGGCCGCACCGTGCCCACCAGCCCACAAATGAGCCCGGTGCGGGTGAGATGGCGCCGCCCACGCCCCGCGATGAGTAATTCCGCACACACTTCGCCCTGTGGGGGTGCGGCATTGCCAAACAGCGAATGGTGCCATGCTGCCTGACGGTCGCGGGTGAGATAGCCCGAAATTTTGTTACCTGTCGTCATGCTGTGCAGTATGCGGATTACAGCGTCTGAAAGCAGCGTTTTACACTGAGTTTTAGCTAAGAAACTTTGACCGCGCGCGCAGATCGTGAGCAAGTTTGCGAGGCCCTGTCAGGACTCGCCGAGGTCTCGCCCGCTTAGCGCGCACCCTCGGTGAGCGGGGCGTCGGGTGCTAAGCGCTGGAGACGGGCGAGGACATTGCCCTGCGACGCGTGGAAATCGATCGCACCCCGGTCGCTAAGACCCTGGGTGCGGGGGTGTCCCCAAAAATCCTCGCCGACCAGCGGCTGGGCGCCGCTCAAGCCCTCGCAGCCTAATCCGCTAGGGGTGAGGTCGCCGACCACGAGGCCGGGAAAACAAGTCAGCGTTTGGGCCTGCCCCAAGCCCGCGCTACGTTCGCTAATCCAGCGATTCGCAACCTCCAGACGAGTTTGCCAAGCGAGCACTTGTGCACGACTGACCCAGGATGGGTACTTGCTGTCGTAGTCGGAGATGCGGTGTTGTAGTTTGTGGGTGATGGTGGGCATCCACATCCCATAATTACTGCCGAAACTCAGATTGTCGCGGGTTTGCACGCTACCGCCATCGCGTTCGCGCACGCTGCCAGTGAGCACATTGTTGATCACTGTGGCGCTGGAGGTCGGGAAACGGACATCTATGCCGGTGGTCATTAACAGGGTGTTGTGGGCGACTAGCGTCTCACTGGCGCGGTTGAGATAAATGCCGACATCTGAACAATTGAGTACGATGTTGTTGCGAATGACGCCTGCGCGGTGTTCGATCGCGCAGTTCTGGTGGCGGCAATATGGCGTGCCCGTGCCACCACCGCCCAACGACAAACCCACGCGGGTGCCGCTAGTGGGCACATCGCGCGCGCAGATCACCAAATTGCGCTCGATCAGGCCGTGGTCAGAATTGCCCTTCATGAACAGACCATAGCTGGTGAAGTCACCACCATTTTTGGCAAAGTCGGCGAGGTAATTATCGCGCACGATCCAGCCCGATCCCGCCACCAAGTCGATGAAGGTCACGGCTGCACCGGTAGCGCGAGCGCTACGGTTATACAGGTCGTTACCCTCGATCAAGCCATTGTCGGGATACTGATTACCCGGCGTGCCATTGATTTTAATCGGCGAGTGAAAGTCGCGGATCACATTGCCCTTGAGTGTGACGTTGCTCGCCGCACCCACAATATGAAAGGCGTGATCGGTTTGGGCGCCACCCTGAATGATGAGGTCTTGGAAGGTCCAATAGGCATGCCGCACGGAGAATAACTCGACCCCGGTGGCCTGCAGCGTCACCGTGCCGGGTCTCGCCGCGCGCACCATGATCGGTGCCTCGGCGGTGCCTGCAGTACGGGTTTCGAGCCGCTGGAATCGGTAATTGCCCGGGGCGATGACCAGCGTCGTGCCCGGCGTGGCCGAAGCCATCGCGTGGCTTAGTTCTGCGGCGCTGCGGATGGGGCGTTGCTCAGCCGTGGCGCTGGTGACCAGTGCACACAGGCCCCACACGGCACCTCGCCAGCGGCGGCGATGGTTAACCGAGGCGCCGGTGCTCACGGCGGCCCCAACAGGTCGCGCAGGTGCTGGATGGGAATGGCATAAGTGATAGCGCTGGGGTCTTTTAGGACGCTTTCCTTGGACGCTTTGACCAACACGCTGTTGACGACTGCGATCACCTCGCCCCGGGTTAGATCAAACACCGGGCTGCCGCTGTTGCCGGGGTAGGCGATGGCATCCAACTGGTAGACATCGAACGGGCGGCCTAGGCGTTTAATCTGCGCCGCACTCAGACCTTGGGTGCTGGATTGCGGGGTAGCGATGGGTACGATGCACGACACGATGCCTACATGCGTCACCGGATAGAGCCCCAGTACCGCGCCAATGGGAAAGCCCGTGAAGGCGACCGATTGTCCTTCGCGGACACCGCCGGGCGCGGCGAGTTTTAGCGCCGGCACCGCCGGCCCGGTGATGCGGAGCACCGCCATATCGTGGTAGGCGTCTTCGTGCACAACCTCGGCCGTCCGCACCGAGGGCTGCGGGCCACGCCCCACTAGCACCACCAAGCGCAGGTTTTTTTCCCCGTTCGCAATCGCGCGTACCACGTGGGCATTGGTGACCACGGTAAGGCCATCGCCCACCACAAAGCCCGTCCCGCTGAGTTGCGTGCGTGGCGCGCCTAGCGGGTCGTGGCTCGCGATGCCGACCACACTGCCTCGGACTTGGTCGAGCAGGCTGGGCAAGTCTAGCTCGGCCTGCACACCCGTCACCACCACGCTCAAGGCCACCGCTAGCAACACGCGCAGCCACGCTGTCACCGCGGGGATCGCCCATCTGCCACTCGACCCGTCGCGAGTTTGCACTGCCAGGCGTAGGCCGTCTCGACGATAGTCTGCAAATCGGCGTATTGGGGCCGCCAACCCAGCACTTGCGTCAAGCGGGCAGAATCTGCCACCAATTCGGGTGGGTCGCCGGCGCGGCGTGGCTCATAGGCGATGTTCAGCGTTTGGCCGGAAATCTTGGCGACCATGTCCAGTACTTCACGCACGCTATAGCCGTGACCGTAGCCGCAGTTGAGCGTTTGCGACGCCCCACCTGCAGCCAGATATTCCATGGCCAACCGGTGGGCATCGGCCAGATCACACACGTGGATGTAATCGCGCACGCCGGTGCCATCCCGGGTGGGGTAATCGGTTCCAAAGACCGACAATCCGGCGCGCGCGCCCACGGCCGCTTCGCACGCGACTTTAATCAGCAGGGTGGCCTCGCGCGTGGATTGCCCGATCTCGCCATCCGGATCGCTGCCCGCGACATTGAAGTAGCGCAGGATGACGTGCCGCATGGTGCTAGCCGCGCAGGCGTCGCGCAGCATTTGCTCAGCCATGAGCTTGGAACTGCCGTAAGGATTGATCGGCGCGGTGGGGGTGTCTTCGTCGCACAAGCTGACGGGTGGGATCCCGTACACCGCGGCAGTGGAGGAAAAAATGAACTGGCGCACCCCACCATTTACCGCACACTCAATCAGGGTGCGCGCGTTGCTGGTGTTATTTTGATAGTACTTGAGCGGTTGGGCGACGGATTCCGGCACGATGGTCCACGCCGCAAAATGCATGACCGTATCGATGGCGTGGCTGGCCAGCAGGCGGCTCACCAAGGCGGCATCGCCGGTATCCCCCACGACTAACTCGCCGCTCAACACCGCGCCGGCATAGCCTTTGGAGAGGTTATCCAGCGTGACCACCCGATGGCCCGCCCGCCCCAGCAATTTGCCGACATGGCTGCCGATGTAACCGGCCCCGCCGGTGATCAAAATATTGCTCATGAATACAAGGTCCTCGCACGGTGAAATATTCAGGCGAGCTCACTCGCCGATAGGTTCCATCCTGCCACAATCAAGTGACGCGCGGCATGGGCCAGGCGCGGTCAGCGCGCGGCAGATTTCGAAGGGCAACGTTGCCGAAAAACCGCCCGGCGCGCGCGTCCTAAAGACCCCGCTAGGAGCATAAATTGAGGTTAAACTGCGCCCGGCTATCGTCGCTTTGCGGGGTGGCTTGGCGGGGTGGCTTGAGCGTTTCGCCGGCAGCTTTTTGCCTGCGCGTCCCGGCGCCAAACGGCAGACGGCGGGCGCTGGGGTAGCGGCGGGTCCTAGGCTAACTCGCTGGGGTTTGGCGATAATTTTATCTTTCAAGAGGAGTTGCAGAAATGCACCGGAAAATTTTGGCCGCAGCACTGCTGTGCGGCTTGAGCGGCAGTGCGCTGGCAGCTCAGCAGACTATTAGTGCGGAGATGATGAGCTTTAGCCCGTTAGTGCTGTATGTGAATCCCGGCGACACCGTGACATTCGAACACATGATTGGCCATAACGCCGAGTCCATCGCCGGTATGATGCCGCCTGGCGCCACTGCTTGGGCTTCAAAAATGGGCGAGGATGGTTTTAGCGTCAAGTTGGAACAACCCGGTGCCTATCTGTATAAATGCGCGCCTCACTTCAGCAGTGGCATGGTCGGTGCGATCGTGGTGGGCGACGGGGCGCCGAGCAATCTAACGGCGCTCGAAACGGCTCTGAAGGACATTACGCTCGCCAAACATGTCGTGACTCGTCTGCTCAAGAAACTCCGCGAAGATCTGCAAGCGAACGGTCGGTCGGGGTAGCGACGCCCGCACCACTGGCGCTGCGCATGACCTGCCCCTCAATGGGCGATCAAAATTTCGCCCATGCCGCCGGTGCCCGCATCGCCTATCCAGCGGGTGACCTGGGATAGGCCCGCTAGGCGCGCCCGCCAACGCGGTTTGAGCGTCGTGATATGGGCGACCAGTAACGTCATAAAGGCCAAGTCAAAATCGCCGGCCAAATTAAACGTCGCACTAGGCGGTTGGCATTTTTGGGCCAGCACGATGGAGCCACGGCGCATGCCGCTACCCAAACCCGGACCATATTCGCCTAAGAGCACGATGCTGCCCGCAATGAGTTGTGCCCCGCAGAGCGGGCCGGTACGACCCCCGACGACGATGAGTCCGCGCCGCATGCGCTCGCCCACTCGGGCCCCAGCGTGACGCCCGATGATAATGGTGCCGTTATGCATGCCGGCGACGTCCCCGGGCGCGGGCCCACCGATAGAATCCCCCGCGTTGCCCGACACCTCAAGGTGGCCCCCGCGCATCCCTAAACCCACCCCATGACCGGCGTGACCGTTTAACAGCAGCCGGCCGCCGCGCATCCGCAGCCCGAGCTCAATGCCGCAATGACCGCTCAGCCGTAACACCCCGCTCGCCAGCGCCGCACCCAGTCGATGGCATTGGGGCGTGACCCCCTGGAGGGTGAGTTCATCGGTTTGCGTATCACCGCTTACGTCAAAAAAATCGCCTAGAGATCGCTGGCGACGTCCTTGTGTGAGCTTGAGACGGCGGACCTGCGTCAAAGTTTTTCCGCCCAGCGCATGGCCGTTGAGGGCGGCGCAATCCAGATCAAAAACGGGCGGCTCGCGCAGGGTGAGGAGGAGCCCGGTCATTGCAGAATTTCTCGCAGCTTGAAATGGAAAGGGCCCAGATTACCGCCATAGTTGCCTGCGCTGATCGCCACAATACCGCCCCGACGACCTCGCGTGCAGGCCGCCTGTACACCCACGCGGGTGGCCAGTGCGATGGCCGCAGGGGTTAATCCGTCGATCACGATTTCGAGCACTGCGCCGACGTTTGGCGGCAACGCGGAGTCCACCAAACCGCGCAGGGTAGGGCAGTAGCGGTGGTTGGTAGAGGCGGGCAGGGTTTTGTATTTCGAGCCGACCTTAGAGCCGGAGCGCACCACCCCGCCTGGAAACGGCAAGATAATGTCGCGTATTCGGCGCATTGCCCGCACGGCCAGTTCACTGGCATCGAGTGCCTGCGCTTGCGTCTCAGCTAGGATGAGAAAATTACCGCCACCCACACCCTTGGTCACGCGGGTGACGTCTTCGCACAAAAATTCGCCGTCCATCACGGGCACGCGCCAATAGCGTTTTGATCCCAACTGTTTGGAGATTTGGTAGCCATCCCCGAAGTACCGCAACGCTTTGCCTAACGGCAGGGGATCACCCGCCAGAATGCCGGCAAAACAAGCGCTGGTCGGTGCCGTCAACACACACTGGCTCACGCGATTTTGCAGTTGTTTGGTGAGTTCTTTATTGCTCATTGCAAATAGCAGCACCGCCACACCCGGCCGCCCGTCGGGGGTTTCCGTGCGCTGCAACTGGCGTTCGATCGAGGCTTCGCAACCACAGCCAATGACCGAGGTAGCGAAGCCGGTGAGCGCGTTGGCAGCATGGTTAGCCCAGGTGGCATTGTGCGCGGTGAGGATGAGCCGCGTGGCCTTCATGGGGAACGCTTCGGCGAAGGTATCTTCGATCAATACGCCGTTGATTTTCATGCGCTGCGCTGCGTGGGGTGCACGATGAGTTGACCCCGATCCTCGCCGACAATTTCCTCGGCCGATACCCGTAGATTCTGTGGGCGCACGGTCATGAAGCGCGAGAAATAATCGTTCACGGTGCGTTCGATTGAGCGGTCGTAATCTGGCTTCACCACGTGGGTCGCGCCAGTGGGGGTGTTAATCACGCGGCCATCCAAGACGATCATCTCGCCCGCTTTGAACACATAACGCGGCCGCTGAAACATGGCTTCGCGATTGGTTTGGTCGGTATAAACCACCACATCACCCCGTGCGCCAACACCCAGATGACCTAGCGTGCTCAGCCCCAGGCTTTTCGCTGGCGCTGCCCGAGTGAGGATCGCAATGTCGTAGAGGGTGTATTCGCGGGTCAGTGTGCCCAGGGTACTGGCCGCCGCGGCTTCCGGATTGATGCTCGCTAATTTTTCGTTGCGGAAAGAGCGATCCATCAGCAGGCGAATCAGGTGCGGGTAGGAGGTAAACGGCGCGCCGTTGGGATGATCCGTCGTGAGGAAGACGCGCCAAGGGTCTTCTGCTAACAAAAATAACTCCAACCCGATGGCCCATTGCAGGGCGTTGACGAAACTGGTGTCACGATAGCGAAACGGCACGATGCCACAGCCGGCGTCGCATTCAATGTCCATCAAGACGGTTTTCTTGGGGCTGGCAAAAGCGCTGCCCGCGTATTGCCGCATGCTGTCGCCCGATTCGGTGACAGTCTGGCCAAACATGACTTGCCCGATGTCCATCGAGATATTGGGCTGGCGATTGATAACCTCTGCTAGCCGCGCGGCGCCCGAGGAAAACTTGCGGTCGCCCTCGTTGCCATAAGCGTGAAATTGAATATGGGTTAAATGGGCCGGCAGGCCCTCTAATGCGGCGATGGTCGCCAGCGTCGTCTCCACGTTACCCGCGACCCCGAGGTTGCTGCCATGGATGTGCAAGGGATGTGGCAGGCCCAGGGTGTGAATGCCCTGCGCGAGCGCCAGCAGAATTTGCCGTGGGGTCAGGCCGTATGCGGTGTTTTCTTCGTCGAAGTCGAGCTTGCGCTGATTAAATTTGAACGCGTTGATGCCGCCCGGGTTAACCACTTTGATGGCCATGGCCTGGGCTGCGTCCAGTGTCCAGGCGATGTAATCGCGGATAGCGGCGGGATCTTGTTGGGTGGCGAGCAGGCGTAAAAACAAGTCATCGTTGCCCAGCAGCACATAAGCGCCTTTGTCTACGATGGGCGTGTCGCCGAGTTCCAGATGTGCCTGGCGCGCGTTGGCCAGCAGCATCGCCGGTTCAAAGCAGGCGGTGTAGCCCATTTCCGCATAGCGATAGCCCACCGTCAGCGCGGAGGGTGCGGCGTGACCACCGCCCATCCGTGGGTGCACGCCGCGCGCTACCGGATGGTGCGCGTGGTCTTCGGGCAACAGCATGCGCGCCAGATTCACCTTGCCGCCGCCGATGTGGGTGTGGATGTCGATGCCGCCGGCCATGACCACACAGCCGCTGACATCATAGGACTGGGCGATCGCCTCGGCGTCGACCGGTGCTGGCACGATGCCGTCCGCACTGAGGTACAGCGTTCGAATTTCGCCGTTAACACCGTGGGTGGGGTCGTAGATGCGACCACCGTGGAGCTCAATTAGCGTACCGGCCATGGTTTATCGCACTCTCCGGGCGAGTTCAATCAAGAGGGTGGCGGCGGACGAGGTGGCCGTCTCGCGCAGGCGCTGCAGCGGTAACGTGACGACTGCGTCAGTGCGCACCAACTGGCCCGTGTGATCGAGCCCCGGTGTGCCCGCCGGCAGAAAGACCGAATTGGGCGCGACCAAGGTGCTGGCGGCGTTACCAATGACGATCCGCGGCACGTGGGTAGCTGGTGCCGGCTGTGGGCTGAAAGTACTCAGCCATAACAGGGCGTCCACCGCGCCGTCCGCGAGCAGACGGGTGGTTTGATAGCGCAGCGGATCAAAGTCGAGGGTGGCGCCCGCGAAGGACACCTGCAAGGGATAACCGGTTATCCAGGTGCAGACGGCCAGTGCGGTTTGGCTGCCATCGTTGCCGCCGAGTGCCAGGCCCGCTGCCCGCCGTTCTCGGTTGATTTCCGCGATCAGCTCACAAGCACTGCCGATCATTAAATCGCCGTCGAGTGCCGCTAATTGGCCCGGTGCCCAGACCAAGACGGTGTAGTGCGCCGCGCGGATGGCCTGGGCGAGCAGGATCACCCCGGTGCGGATACGTCCTGCGGCCCGGTGGGGGCGTCCGCGTAGTTCGGCGCGCAAGGCGCTGAGCGTCTCAAGCAGTTCGCTGGCCGCACACGTAACGCGCTCCACGCGCGCGCCGGTTTTTGGGGGCTTGCTGGTTGCGGGGCCGACTTGAAAAACCCGCCGCGCTGCCAGCCTTGCGGGCGCTAGGCTTTCGACTGGCGTGAGGCAGATTTCCGCAAAGCGGGGAAAATCCGCTTGAATATCGACGCCCAACAGGACCACTAAATCGGCACGGTTGCGCACCTCGGCCAGCGTGGTAGTGGTGAGCCCGCGACTTTGCAAGACCCGCACCTGACGCGCCATCGCCGCGCCGTGGAGATGGTCGACGATGGCATGACAAGGTTCTGCCAGCGCGAGTAGGGCGCGCATGCCGGCCACATCGGTCCCCAGACCGGCAAACAAAGGCTGCTGGCTACGTTTTAGGATCTGGGCTGCGGCATCCAAGGCCGCGTTCAACGTGGCTGGCTGGCCGTTGATCAATGGCGGCCCCGGTACGTCAGCGGCCCTGAAGGCCGCGCGTGCTTTGGGGCAGCCGTTCTGGGTGACGGTGAGTTGGGTGTCGCTGACGGCAATCGCCAAGTCGTCGCACAGCAGTCCACAAAACGGGCAGGTGACGGCCGTGTGTGTGATGCGTGGCGAGGAGACCGAGGCGAGTTTTTTTAGCACGGCGCTACCGGTGGTGAGTGCTGGGGAACTGAATAATGAGGTGCCTCAAGCAAGCACGCCGCGGCTATTTACAGGTGTTTGTACCCTAGCACAGGCACTACTTTGGCACTACGGCACGGCGTGACTGGATGACGCCTTTCGGCACGGGGCGTCTAGGCATTCGCGCGTTCTTCGCGCCGCTGAAAATACTGACAATAACGCGTGTAGGCCGGTCAACTCGTGGCTTTAGCGAGTCGCCCGGCGCCGCGCCGCGGGCTAACCCGCGAGTGTCTGCTGAATGGTGAGCTTGCCCAGTTGCGAGAGGTGGACTTCGTCGGGTCCATCCGCCAAGCGTACGGAGCGCGCATAGGAAAATATTTCTGGAATCGGGGTGTCTTGGCACACGCCCATGCCACCGTGAGCCTGCATGGCACGATCGGCAACGGTCTGGCACATCAGCGGCACTGTGACTTTAATCATCGCAATAGCATCTCGCGCAGATTTATTGCCCTCCCGGTCCAAACGGTCGGCGGCCCACAGCGTTAACAGGCGCGCTTGCTGAACATCACAGCGAGATTTGGCAATGTCCTGGCGGATGCTCGAATGTTCGGAGATTTTTTTGCCGAAGGCCACGCGGTTCTCCACCCGTTCGCACATGATGTCGAGCGCGCGCTGAGCCGCACCGACTAGCCGCATGCAATGGTGGATACGACCAGGGCCTAGGCGGCCCTGCGCGATCTCAAAACCCCGTCCTTCACCCAGCAGCAAATTTTCCACCGGTACGCGCAGATTGGTCATGCGCACTTCGCCATGGCCGTGGGGCGAGTGCAGGTCGTTGAGCACGCGCAGGGGGCGCACGATGGTGAAGCCCGGCGTGCCAGCGGGAATTAACACCATGGATTGTTGCGCGTGACGAGCGGCCTGCGGGTCTGTTTTGCCCATCAACACATAGATTTTATTGCGCGGATCAAACACGCAGGAACTCCACCATTTACGCCCGTTAATGACGTATTCGTCCCCATCGCGAGTGATGGAGGTCTCGATATTGGTCGCATCCGAGGATGCCACCTGGGGCTCGGTCATCAGGTAGGAGGAGCGAATCTCCCCGGCGAGCAGCGGCTCTAGCCAACGTTTTTTTTGTGCCGGTGTGCCGTAACGGGCCAGCACCTCCATGTTGCCGGTATCCGGTGCACTGCAATTAAAAACCTCCGGGGCCCAGCGCACCCGCCCCATTTCTTCGGCCAGCGGTGCGTAATCGAGATTGGTCAGCCCGGGGCTGTAATCGACATATTCGTGGGGCAGGAACAGATTCCACAGCCCCTGCGCCCGGGCGCGGGCCTTGAGGGCTGCGATCTGCGGTGCGGGTACCCAGAGGTTCGCGGGGTCGTGATTGAAGTCATAAATATCCTGCTCGATGGGGTAGATATGGGCCTGCATGAAGGCGCGGATCTGGTCGAGTAACTGGCGGCTTTTATCGTTGTAGGTAAAATCCATGGTGTTTTTCCCTCGGCAGCTGGCAGTGCAGAATCGCCAGCGAAGTCTAGCAGGCAGAGCTACCTCGCATCGATTTTCCGCCCCCCCCAAGATGGGCCACAGCCGCAACCCAGCGCTAGGTTAGTATCAACGCCCACCAACCTGACAGGATAGGCACCTCGTTTGACGCACATTCACGCTGAGCCGGGATATTTTGTGAGCGCACCGGCACGTTTGCATCTGGGCTTTGTGGATATGCACGGCGGCTTGGGGCGTCGTTTTGGCAGTATTGGGTTGGCGGTTAGCGAACTGGATGCGCAAGTCTGGGCCGCGCCAGCCGCGGTGCTTCAGCTTGAGGGTTTGGCCGCCGAGCGGGTTGCGCCCATCGCTCGTCGGCTGCTGGCAGCAACTGCTGACAACCGTGGCTTGCATGTGATCACGCACGCCTTACCCCCGGCACATGTCGGTCTAGGATCTGGTACGCAACTGGCGTTAGCGATCGCTGCGGCCGGTGCGGGGGCGTTGGGTTTGGCGCGTTCACCACGCGAACTCGCCGCGCTAATGGGGCGTGGCGAACGCTCTGGAATCGGCATCGCGGCTTTCGAAGACGGGGGTTTTATTGTCGATGGCGGACGCGGTCCGACGACCACCACGCCACCGGTGCTGGCGCGACTGAGCTTCCCCCCCGCGTGGCGTTGTTTGCTGTTATTCGACGAGCGCGCCCAGGGCTTGAGCGGCGCGCCCGAGCGCGCCGCGTTTGACAGTTTGCCGACGATGCCCGCGGCGCGCGCCGGACGGCTTGCGCGCACGGTGCTGGTCGGTTTGCTGCCGGCGGTGGCGGAGAGCGATTTTCGCGCTTTTAGCGCTCATTTAGCGCAGATTCAGGCGCTGATTGGTGCGCATTTCGCACCCAAACAAGGTGGCATCTACACCAGTGCCAGGGTGGGTGCCGCGCTGATTGAACTCTCGCGCGCGTTTGATTTGCCCGGCATCGGGCAAAGTTCTTGGGGACCCACTGGGTTTATTTTTACCCCCAATGCCGCCGTTGCCGAGGCGGTGGCCGATGCTTGCGGCCAATGGATAGGGGCTGGACTACGTTACCAAATCGTGGCGGGCAGCAATACCGGTGCGCGCCATACGCGGTGCGATCACCCCCCACCGTCTGCCGTGCCAGCAGCAGAGTCGAGCGCTGCCATAACCCGCGCGTGATGCCATGCAAGCTCGCTATTCGACGTCGGTGTTCAGCCCAACTCAATACGGCCAGCCTGTGATGTCCGCATGACCCCTGAGGCGCCTGGCAAGACAGGCATCGCGCACGACAATCTAGCGCCTGACGCCATTCATATCCTGACCCCCAACAGAATTTTTTTGCGCACGCAGGCGCAGTGCGACGGCCGAGAATTGCCATTGAACAGCGTGCTATGCCGCTGGCTGCCGAAATGCTGAACGCCGTAGGAGCGGGGCGCACCCTTGGCGCCTGAGCCACGCGAGGTCCTCATTTTTGCGCGTGCCGGACGGCAGCTTGCCGCAGCGGCGCGGGCAGCCGGTTACCGCGCGTTAGTGGCGGATGTTTTTGGTGACCTCGATACCCGGAATTTAGCCACCTGTTGGGCGGCGCTGCCAACGCGCTCAGGGCTGTGCTTAGACGCCGCTGGCTTGCTCACGGTGCTGCGGCACTACTGCGTGCGCGCGCCGCACGCAGCGGTGGTGTGGGGGAGTGGCTTTGAGGGGCAGGCGGCACTGCTCCTGAAAATGGCCCAGCAGCGGCCTTTGCTAGGCACCGGGGCGGCAGCCTTGCGCGTGCTGTGGGATCCCGCACAACTCCACCAGCAACTGTGCGCGCTGGACATTCCAACCCCGGCGTTGTGTGGCAATCGAGTCCCCGCACGAGGACGCTGGGTGGTCAAACGTGTTGGGGAGTCCGGTGGGGGGCATGTGCACTGGGCTCGTGCGGGCACCACGCTCGGCCGCAGGCGCTTTGCACAAGCCTACGTGGCGGGACGCTCGTTCTCGGTCGCGCTGGTAGCGGGCACCGCCGAGGTTGCGGTACTGGGCTTTTGCGAGCATCTATTTTGGCCCAGCGCCACGCAGCCTTTTAGGTATGGGGGGGCGATCGCGTTGCGCGATTTGCCGTCTAGCGTGACGCAGACGATTAGCGCGGCGTTGGCCCGCTTGTGTCCAGCGTTGGGTTTGGTGGGTTTGTGTGGTGTTGATTTTGTCTTGGATGCACGCGAGCGCTGCTGGCTTATCGAGATCAACCCGCGGCCCACCGCGACTTTTGATTTGCTGGCCCACCCAGGAGATGTTTTTCGTGCCCATGTGGCCGCGAGCAAGGGCCAGCGTTTGCCGGCCATCCGGGCGCGACCGACGTTGCGCGCGCAGGCGGTCTATTACGCGGCGTCTGCAATTTTGATCCCGGACTCGCTAGACTGGCCGGCTTGGGTGGCGGACCGGCCGCAAGCGGGTAGCGCGCTGCAAAGCGGCGCCCCGGTGTGCACCGTGCGGGCGAGTGGCGCGACCCCGGATGCGACCCAACGCTGCTTGCAACGGCGTCTGGATAGACTGGCTGAACTACTGGGCCTACCCGCGGGTGGGCGACCCCTGCCGCGTACTGAACCTGCGCCACGACGGAGATCTTCTCGATGAACAACCCTGCGATGACCCCCGGCGCTAATGTCAGTCTCGCCAGTCGCCCCTTGGTACAACGTCTGCTGGAACAAGCCGACCGCCTGCGAGTGGGCGTGACCGAGTTGCCTAACGGCACGCGGGTGGTGGATGCGGGCATTGATCACCCGGGCGGACTAGCAGCGGGCCGCTTGATTGCGGAAATCTGTTTGGGTGGTTTGGGCTGTGTGAGCCTGCGGGCCGGCGGACCATTTCGCCAATGGCAGTGGCAGGTAGATGTGCACGCCGGAGATGTGGTGCGGGCCTGCTTAGGCTCCCAGTACGCGGGTTGGAGTCTCAGCCACGGCACGGGCAAACAAGGCTATAACGCGCTGGGTTCCGGGCCGGCCCGCGCGATGGGCAGCAAGGAGCCGCTGTTGGTTGAACTCGGCGGGCGCAATCCCCCCGGCGACACCTGTCTGGTCGTCGAGAGCGACCGCATTCCACCCACTGAAGTCGTCGAAAAAATTATCAGCCGCTGTGGCATCGCTCCAGCCCAACTCACGCTCATTCTCACCCCCACCACGAGTCTGGCCGGTGGGGTACAAATCGCGGCGCGCGTTCTGGAAGTGGCTTTGCACAAGGTGCACGAATTGCATTTTCCGCTGGCGAGCATTGTGGACGGCGCAGGCACCGCGCCCCTGCCACCACCGAGCGGCAATTTTATGACCGCGATGGGCCGGACCAACGATGCCATCCTCTACGGCGGCTTTGTGCACTTGTTTGTGAACGCCAGCGACGAGGATGCGCGTGAGTTGGCCACGCAACTGCCCAGCAGTGCGTCACGTGATTTTGGCCGGCCCTTCGGCCAAGTGTTCAAGGATTATCAGTACGATTTTTACAAAATTGACCCCCTGTTGTTTTCGCCGGCCGCGGTTGCCGTGACGGCGGTGGGCAGTGGACGGACTTTCCATGCCGGCGCACTGCGCGAAGACTTGTTAGATGCTTCCTTCGGCGGATGACCGCAGCGGCCCCGCTCAGCCCGAGCGGGGCCGCGCGCCGCGCCGAGTCGTCATTTTTACCGACGACCCCGGCTGGCATGGTGATGTGCTGTGCCGGGCGTTAGCCCAGCGCAATCTCAGCGCAAGTTTGGTTTCACTAAAAGACTGTTATCTCGACCTCTCGGGTGACCGGCCGCAGGTGATGATTCCGGGGTTTCCGGGGCCAGCGCCCGCGGGCGCCTTCGTGCGCGGCGTGCCGGGCGGTACGCTAGAAGAAGTCATCTTGCGGCTCGATTTACTGCACGCGCTCGACCATCTTGGCGTGCCGGTCTACAACCAGGGACGCGCCATTGAGCGCACGGTCGATAAAGCGCTGACCAGTTTTCTGTTGCTGGCCGCTGGCATCCCGACCCCCCGTACTTGGGTGCTGGAAGGGCCGGCCGCGGCACGTCAGGTGACGGCGGGGGTGTTGGCCAGTGGCGATACCTTGGTGCTTAAGCCGCTGTTTGGTTCCCAGGGCGAAGGTCTCCAGCGCATCACCCAGCTCGCCGACTTCGACGCGCTGACACCGCCCAACGGCGTGTTCTATCTGCAAGTGTTTATCGAGCGACCCAGTCCGCCCTATTGTGATTACCGCGTGCTGGTCGTCAACGGCGTGGCCCGCTACGCCATGAGTCGCAGCAGCGCGCATTGGATCACCAATCGCGCACTGGGTGCCGTGTGTGCGGCAACCCCCTTATTGCCGGCGATGCGTGAGTTGGCCGAGGCCGCCAGCGCGGCGGTCCAAACAGATTATGCGGGCGTTGATCTGCTGCAGGATGCGCGTGGGCGTTGGTGGGTGGGGGAGGTCAACGGTGTGCCAGCGTGGTGGGGTCTGGAAACGGTGTATGGGGCGGGCGTGACGGCGGCGATTGTGGAGGGTTTCTGTGCGGTCTTGGCCGCGCGCGACAAAGCCCTATGAGCGGGTTATCGCTCACGCCCGTCGTGATCGCGCAGCTTTATCGCGAAGCCTGCCGATTTGACGTCATCGTGTTCAAACCCGGCAACGTCAGTTGTGAGGCGGCCGGTCATGGCATGCAGGCGGCGGATTTTTTGACCAGCGCCGCGGTGTCGGCGTCGGTCCTGACGCAACTCGGTGGCGGGGTGGGTGAGCGGCTGCTAGGAGCGGTCCGGGCGACCCGTGCGGCGGTCGGCTGCAACACCAATTTGGGCATTCTCCTGCTGGTGGCGCCCCTCGTGCTGGCGGCGCTAGCCCCAACCAACGAACCGGCCTTGCGCCAGCGCTTGCGTGTGGTGTTGAGCGACCTTAGCGTGGCTGACGCCGAGTTTGCCTACGTGGCGATTCGCGAGGCGGCGCCCGCTGGGCTGGGCGAGGCGCCCGCGCAAAGTGTTTACGCCCGCCCGACCGTAGATCTACGTGCTGCGATGGCGCTCGCGGCGGCGCGCGATCTCATCGCCCGGCAGTACGGCAATGATTATTCAGCAGTGTTTGAGCTGGGCCTTGCGGCACTTCGCGCCAGTCGCGCCGCTGGCGGCTCATTAGCGCAGGCGGTGAGCGCGGTGTATCTCACTTTTTTAACTAGCTTTCCAGATTCCCACGTCGCGCGAAAACACGGCGTGGCCGCCGCCACGGCATTGTGCGAGCGTGCCCAAAGACTGGGTTGGAGCGGGCCGGCCGACCCACATTCGCCGGCTTTTCGGGCGAAATTGCGCCACCTCGATCGCGAACTGAAAGCCGCCGGGATTAACCCCGGGACCAGTGCGGACCTCACCGTGGCTAGCTTCTTTGCCTGCCAACTCAGTGACGCCCTAAGTGATCGCGCAGCGGCGCTGTCGTCACTATCTCAGGGTCGGGGGCCGGTGGTACTGGGTCGGGTGTCACCATCAGTACACGGGTAAAATAATGGGGTGCCGGGCGCTGGCTGCGGTAACTTTTGAGCAGGGTATTAGGAGTAAAAAGATGGCCGTTGTTGACCGCGTATTAGTCGGCGAATCATTGGTGGGGGAGGGGCATGAGGTCGCGCATATCGAGCTCATCATGGGGCCCCGTGGCAGCGCGGTAGAAACCGCATTCTGTCATTGCATTACTAACAATAAAGAGGGGTTCAGCAGCCTGTTGGCGGTGATTGCGCCTAATCTGGCCACCAAACCCAACACCGTCATGTTTAATAAGGTCACCATTAAGGGCTCTAAACAGGCGGTCCAAATGTTTGGGCCGGCCCAGCGCGGGGTCGCCATGGCTGTGGCCGATAGCGTAGAAGACGGCACCATCCCACTCGCCGAAGCCGATGACATCTACATTTGTGCCGGTGTGTTTATTCACTGGTTAGCCGAAGACGACCAAAAAATACAGGACTATAACTATCAGGCGATGAAGCAGGCTATCCAGCGCGCAGTGGCCCGCGAGCCGCGAGCCGCAAGCGTCGTCGCGCAGAAGGATGCAACCCATCATCCGTATCAGGCCCACAGTTAAGCACGTGGTCCGCGGTGAGGCACCGGTTGAAGTCAACCCGGCCGGTGACCTCAGCGCCTGCTCTGCTGGGCCGCGCGCTGGCTTTAAGCGGGGCCAGCGGTGCGCAACAAGCCGCGCACCTGAGCGGGGGACAGCGAACCATCGTGCAGCGCCGTGGCGAGGAGCACAGCGGCAACACCTTGGGTACGCAGGCATTCGAGATCTTGCCCGTGCCGGGCGCCACCCGCCGCGATGAGGGTCGCGCCGGGCGCTAGTGCGCGCAATCTCCGGAGGTAGTCAAAATCTGGCCCTTCGCTGGCGCCAACCCGCGCGAGGTTCATGGCGATGATGCTCTGCGGCCAGCGTGCCGGGGTTGACCACAAGTCCGCTGGGCCGAGGCGTTCCTCGCCTTTTCGATCCAGCGACAAAATGGCCGCCGAGCGCACCGGCAGGGCTGCGCACAGCGTGGTGTAATGGGCGACAGAGTGCAGGGATTCGCTGCCGATGACGCAGCGCACGTTGGAGTGCTGTGCCCACTGCGCGATTTGTGTCGGCGACTCGAAGCCCGCATCGATCCACCACTCGCAGTCGGGATGGGTGGTGACCAACGATTGAATGAGAGTGTGGTTGGATCCGTGTTGCTGGATCGCATCCAGATCGGCCACGTAAAAAATGGTGCTGACAAATTGCGCGCGCAGCGCCGCTGTCACACCCAACGGCGCGGTAGACTGCGTCAAGCAAGAACTCAGCGGCAGATACGCCGCACGTTCACCACGCACTGCGCGCACGACGCCACCAGCGGCAATATCTAGGACAGGAATGCAATGCATTGCGCCCACCAGTTGTTTCAAGAGGTAGATTGTAAGAATGGGTCCGTGGTCTTGTCATTGATCGCGCCCAAGTGCGGCTGAAGTTGCCGCAGGTTCGGCTGGTGGGCTGGGACATCGGCGGCGCTCATCTAAAATGCGCGGCCTTTGACGATGCCGGCGAGCTGCTCGCAGTCCGCCAGCTCGCCTGCCCCCTGTGGCAAGGTCTGTCTGAACTCGATCGCGCGTACGACTTGATTGCCGCCGATTGGGGGCTGACCGAGGCGCGCCATGTCGTGACGATGACCGGTGAGCTGTGCGATTTATTCCCCTCGCGTGAGGCCGGGGTTAGGGCGATCGTGGCGGCGATGGCAGCCCGTGTGGGGGAAGATCACCTGCGCATCTATGCTCGCCAAGCCGGTTTGGTGCGCCCTACCGCCGTGGTGGCCAGCGATGTCGCCTCCATGAACTGGCATGCCACTGCCACCGCACTGGCGCAGCGTTGTGACGAGGCTTTGCTCATTGACACGGGAAGCACCACGACCGATGTCATCCGGATCGAAAAAGGCCGCGTGGTGACGCAAGGCCACGCGGATCGCACGCGACTGATGAGTGACGAATTAGTCTATCAAGGCGTGGTACGCACGCCGGTAATGGCCGTGAGCGCACGCGTGATGTATGCGGGGCAGTGGCAGGGGATCGCGGCCGAGTATTTTGCCAACATGGCTGATGTGTATCGGTTAACAGGTGAACTCCCGCCCGACGCCGATTTGCTGCCGAGTGCCGATGGTCGCGGCAAAACGCTGGGTGAGAGCGCCGCACGTTTGGCCCGGATGGTGGGGGACGATGCCGGTGAGGCCAATTTTTCGGCGCTGCAAGCGCTGGCGAGGGAGTTGGCTGCGGCCCAAATCAGGCGCTTGGGCGAGGCGGTACAACGCGTAGAGCAGGGGCGCGGTGCACCGTTGCAAATGGTCGTAGGTGCTGGGGTAGGGCGTTTTTTGGTGCAGGCGTGGGCGCGTGCCAGTGGCCGGACCTATCGCGATTTCTCCCAGGTGCTGGGGCTGCCGGGCGCTCTGGCCGAGCCGGCGAGCGTGAGTGCGCCGGCGGTTGCGGTAGGCTGCTTGGGCCGGTCATTGATATGGGCGTGAGACGTATCGCGCTCAACTATCGACCTGCGGTGGCCGCGCGTTTGGGCGGTTTGAAAGACCGCCCGTGGTTTGTCTATTTGGACAGCTGTACGCAGCGCGCGCGCGGTGGGCGCTACGACATTATCGCCAGCGATCCGCTCGCGAGCGTGGTGACGCGGGGCGCAACCACGGCCCTCACCACCGCTGAGGGTCTACGCTGCTCGGCAGCTGATCCCTTCGACATTCTCCACACGGCCCTGCAACAGTATTTGCCGCCAACCGGCGAACCAGGCCCATTCTGCGGCGGCGCGATCGGCTACTTTGCCTACGATTTAGGTCGTCGCATCGAAGACATACCCATACGCGCGGCACGCGATATCGCGATGCCCGATATGGCCATCGGTTTATATGGCTGGGCCATTGTGGTCGACCACCTCGAACAACGCGCGGAGTTGGTGATTCATCCCGCCGCGCGTTGCAACATCGCCTGGGTGCAGAAAGCGTGGGATGCCCAGTTACCGTTAACGCCGCCGGCTTTCGGCGGCACCTTTGAAGTGGCCGGCACAGTCCAACCCGACCTCGCCTTTGAGGAATACGCCGCCGCTTGGCACCAGATTAAGGCTTACCTGCGGGCTGGGGACGTCTACCAGGTGAATCTGACCCAACGCTTTTCGGCGCGCGTAAGGGGCGACCCGTGGGATGCTTATCTGCGTTTGCGCACGCTCAATCCGGCGCCGTATTCGGCTTATCTCGGACTGCCAGACGGCCAGATCCTCAGCTCTTCGCCTGAGTGCTTTCTGCGGGTGGGCGACGGGCAGGTGGAAACCAAACCGATCAAGGGCACGCGGCCCCGCGGGCTGACCCCCGAGGAAGACGGCAGACTCGCCGCGGAACTGGCCGCAAGTCCCAAAGATCGGGCTGAGAACGTGATGATTGTTGACCTTCTGCGCAACGATCTCGGCAAGCGGGGGATCCCGGGCAGCGTTGCCGTACCGGTGTTGTTTGCGGTGGAGAGCTTCGCCAAAGTCCATCACTTGGTGAGCACCGTGCAGGCGCGCATTGCGCCGGAAGTCACACCCTTAGCGGTCTTGCGCGACTGTTTCCCGGGGGGGTCGATCACCGGCGCGCCCAAGTTGCGGGCGATGGCGATCATCGAAGAATTAGAACCTACGCGACGGGGCGTTTACTGCGGCGCTATCGGCTATGTGTCGGCAGATGGCCGCATGGATACCAATATCGCCATCCGGACGCTGCTCTGCCATGCCAATCACCTGTATTGCTGGGCGGGTGGCGGCATCGTGATGGACTCGGAATTACAGGCCGAGTATGCCGAATGTCTCGCCAAAGCCTCAGCGATGTTGGAAGTTTTTACGCGTGCGGAGCTTGCCCATGTGGGTTATCAAGATTGGCGGTAGCCTCGCGCACGCGGCGGCATTGCCGCAGTGCTTGGCAGCGCTAAGCGCTGAGCGTGCGCGCCGTTGGATCATCGTGCCCGGTGGTGGGCCGTTCGCTGATGCCGTGCGCGCGCTGCAAACCCACTGGGGTTTTGGCGATGCCCTAGCGCATCAGATGGCGGTGCAGGCGATGGGCATTTATGGCTTGGCGCTGCACGCGCTAGCACCGACGCTGCGCGTCGAATCCTCGGTGCTCGCGGCAGCCAGCGCGCCACACGCAGTCATTTGGACACCGCTCGCGGCAGAACTACGCGGCTTGGCGGAGGACTGGCGGGTGTGCGCAGATGCCATCGCCTTATGGCTGGCGCAGCAACTGGGAGCGCAGGGCCTGCTGTTGTTGAAGTCGGCCCCGCCGCCGCAACACCTGCACCGCGCGGGCGATCTTGCCGCGGCAAACTACGTCGATGCCGCCTTCCCGGAGCTCCTCCGCGCGGCCGCGTGCCCGGCCTACTGGACGCTGCCCGCAGACTTCATCCGGTGCGCGAGCTTGTCACTCAACCCGGTCAGCGCCGCGCACCTGATTACCCCCGACTGAGCGCCGGTTTAAGTCTGACCTGGGGCTAGCCGATAGCTCCTGCAGTTAGGAACCTTGGCGGGAGCGATGCGCGATGAATAATTTGACCGGTGGTCTCAGCCTGAAACAGCAATTTCTGTTAGTGGCAGGCGTTAGTCTGGGTGGGCAGCTGATTTATCATGGCGTCACCGCATTGGTGGCAGGACGGTCCGATGGCTTGGGCTACCTTGTGGGTGTGGTTGCGGTCATTGCGCCCTTTATACTGGCTTTGAATTTAGGCCAGCGCAGCAGCGAACGCACCGAGGTCATCATCAATGCCCTCAACAAGATGGCTGAGGGCGACCTTACGCCGCGCTGCAAACTCGAAGGGCTGGATGAATTCGCCCGGCTGGCCACGGAATTCACCAAAGCTCGCCGGAATTTCTTGCAGCTCGTGGACGCCGTGGCGGCGAGTTCCGCCACTATCGCTTCGGCCGCTGAAGACCTCTCCACCGTGACCTCGCAGAGCAAAGCCGGTATGAATCGCCAAAGTGCCGAGACCGAGCGGGTCGCCGAAGCCATCGGCGCGATGAGTGCTTCGGTCAATGAGGTGGCGCAGAAAGCCCAACGTGCGGCTGAGGCCGCGACCGAGGCTGACAAAGAATCGCAGCAGGGGTTCCAGGTTGTGCGTGCCACCAGTCAGGCGATCGAAGAACTGGCTGGCGAAGTGATGCAAACCTCCGAAGCCCTAGTGAATCTCAAGGCCGACAGCCTGAATATCGGCACGGTGCTGGACGTCATCCGTGGCATCGCTGAACAAACCAATTTGCTGGCGCTCAACGCCGCTATTGAGGCTGCCCGCGCCGGTGAGCAGGGGCGTGGCTTCGCCGTGGTAGCCGATGAGGTGCGCAGTCTCGCGAGCCGCACTCAGCAATCAACCCGTGAAATCCAAACCATGATCGAGCGCCTGCAAAACGGGGCCAATATAGCCGTGGAAGTGATGCAGTCTGGACTTTCTAAAGCCCAAGGTAGCGTGCAACAGGCGCAGCGGGCGGGCCGCTCGCTGGAATCAATCACCGCGATGGTCGATACCATCCGCAGCATGAATGTGCAGATTGCCGCCGCCGCCCGCCAGCAGCAGCAAAACGCTCAGCATATTTCTAGTAGTGTGGATAATATTCGGACGATCGGTAGCGAAGCCACGCAGGGGGCATTGCATATTGCCCAAGCCAGTCAAGACCTGTCCCGGTTGGCATCGGCGCAGCAGGGGGAAGTGATTCGGTTTAAGTTGGCGTAGGTCGTTAATCACGCGCCAGGGAGTACACCGCCGGCGTTGGGATAAGAAAGGTTGGCGGCGGGTAGTTACCGGCCGCCAACCAATGCAGTCACGCTTAGCTCCATGCGAGGAGGTCTGGTCTAATGCCCAATTAGTCCCAGCTAAGTGCACCGCCAGTTTGATATTCCGTTACCCGGGTCTCGAAGAAGTTCTTCTCTTTTTTAAGATCGATGACTTCACTCATCCATGGAAACGGATTGTTCGCACCCGGAAATTGCTCCGGCAAGCCAATTTGCGCGCAGCGCCGGTTGGCAATGTATTGCAGATATTCCTCAAACATATTGACGTTCAAGCCCAATACGCCGCGCGGCATGGTGTCCTGCGCGTAGCGAATTTCTAGGGCCAGCGCTTCGTGGATTAAATCCAGAATGTCGCGCTGAAATTGTTCGGTCCAAAGATGTGGGTTCTCAACTTTGATCTGGTTGATGACATCAATGCCAAAATTCATGTGCATGGATTCATCGCGCAGGATGTACTGAAACTGTTCCGCGACGCCGGTCATCTTGTTGCGACGGCCCATGGAGAGTACTTGGACAAAGCCGACATAAAAGAAAATGCCTTCGAAGATGACGTAGAAGGCGATGAGGTCGCGGAGTAGGCGTTGATCCGCCGCGGGGGTCCCGGTGCTGAAAGTAGGATCGCCTAGACTTTCGGTGAAGCGCATCGCCCACGACGCTTTTTCATGCACGGAAGGAATTTCGCGATACATGTTGAAGGTTTCGGCTTCATCGAGGCCGAGGCTCTCTACGCAATACTGGTAGGCGTGCGTGTGCAGGGCTTCTTCAAATGCCTGTCGAAGTAAATATTGGCGACACTCAGGGTTGGTGATGTGGCGATAAACCGCGAGCACTAAATTATTGGCCACGAGGGAATCGGCGGTCGAAAAAAAGCCGAGGTTGCGCTTGATGATCAGGCGCTCGTCTTCGGTTAGACCATCCCGGCTTTTCCACAACGCCACGTCAGCGTTCATGTTGATTTCCTGCGGCATCCAGTGATTGGCGCAGGCGCTCAAATATTTTTGCCATGCCCATTTGTACTTAAAGGGCACTAATTGATTGAGGTCGGCGCGGCAGTTGATCATCTGCTTGTCATCGACGGCGAGTCGGCGAGCGCCAAATTCAACCTTTTCCAGTCCTGCCGCGCGCCCTAGGGTAGATTCTTCTACCTCAAGCGGCGCACTAGGGTGGTGGAGGGGCGCCACGCTAGCACTCAGGTGCGGGTTTTCTACGGCGTTTTCCACCGTCTCCAAAATTTCTGTGGCGAGCAGGCCAGACGCCGGTATGCGCACCTGGCGTTCCTGCATCTTGCCTATCGGATCGTCCCATATCAGCATCGAATCTTCCTCTTGAAATTGAAATGGACCACCACCGTTACTGGCAGGCTTCACAGTCGGGATCGGTGATCAAGCACGCCTTGGCCACCGCCTCCCCGCTCGCAGGATTGGCGAGCTGATAAACCGCATTGAGCTTGCCATCTTTCAGGGTGCTTTTTTCCACATGCGTGGCGCCCATGGTGCGCAGGTAATAAGTGGTTTTGAGACCCTTTACCCAAGCGAGTTTGTAGAGATTGTCGAGCTTTGCCCCATTGGGCTCCGCTAAATAGAGGTTCAGCGACTGCGCCTGATCGAGCCATTTTTGGCGCCGTGAACCGGCTTCGACCAACCAGCGCGGGTCGACTTCAAAGGAGGTGGCGTACAGCTCTTTGAGATCACGCGGGATGCGATCGATCTGCGCCACGCTACCGTCGTAGTACTTGAGATCGTTAACCATCACTTCATCCCACAGGCCGCGGGCTTTGAGGTCATCCACCAAATACATGTTAACCACCGTGAATTCGCCCGACAGGTTCGATTTCACATACAGATTTTGGTAGGTCGGTTCGATCGACTGACTCACGCCGCAAATGTTAGAAATGGTGGCGGTTGGCGCAATGGCCAAGCAATTTGAATTGCGCATGCCCACTGCCACCACGCGATCACGCAGCGCGTCCCAGTTGAGCGTGCTGCTGCGGTCGACGTCAAAGTAGCCGCCGCGGCTTTTTTCTAGCAGGTCTAGGGAGTCGATGGGTAGGATGCCGCGGCTCCACAGCGAGCCTTCGAAACTCGGGTAGGCGCCGCGCTCGACCGCCAAATTAGTCGAGGCCTTGATCGCAAAATAGCTCACCGCTTCCATGGAGGTGTCGGCGAAAGCCACGGCTTCCGACGAGCCATAGGCCAGGCGCTGCTGATACAAACAGTCGTTGAACCCCATGATGCCCAAACCCACCGGGCGGTGACGCAGGTTGGATGCGCGCGCTGTTGGGACGCTGTAGAAGTTGTAGTCGATGACGTTGTCGAGCATGCGCATCGCGGTGGTGATCGTGCTTTCCAGCTTGGCGACATCCAAGCCCTCTGCGCCCATGTGCTGAACCAGGTTCACCGAGCCCAAGTTACACACGGCGATCTCGTGGCCGGCCGAGGTGTTGAGGGTGATTTCTGTGCACAGGTTAGAACTGTGTACTACCCCGACATGCTGCTGCGGCGAGCGGACATTGCAAGGGTCTTTAAAAGTGATCCACGGATGCCCAGTTTCGTAGAGCATGCCCAGCATTTTGCGCCAGAGATCCAAGGCGCGGAGGGTCTTGAAATTACGCACTTCGCCACGCGCCGCGCGGGCTTCGTGGTGGACATAACGGCGCGTGAATTCTTCGCCGTAGGCGTCGTGGAGATCTGGTGCTTCATCGGGTGAGAACAGGGTCCATTCGCTGTCTTCGCAAACTCGCTTCATGAACAAGTCTGGGACCCAGTTGGCGGTGTTCATGTCGTGGGTGCGGCGGCGGTCGTCGCCGGTGTTTTTGCGTAGCTCGATAAACTCCTCAACATCCATGTGCCAGGTTTCGAGGTATGCGCACACGGCACCCTTCCGTTTGCCACCCTGGTTCACGGCGACGGCGGTGTCGTTGGCTACTTTGAGAAACGGCACGACGCCCTGCGACTTGCCGTTGGTGCCTTTAATATGCGCGCCCATGCCGCGCACTTGGGTCCAATCGTTGCCAAGGCCGCCAGCAAATTTGGATAGCAAAGCGTTGTCGCGCACCGCACCGAAGATGCCGTCGAGATCGTCAGGCACGGTGGTGAGGTAGCACGAGGAAAGCTGCGGCCGCAGGGTGCCAGAATTGAACAACGTGGGCGTGCTGCTCATGAAGTCAAACGTGGAGAGCAAGTTATAGAATTTAATCGCCCACGGCTCGGGTTCGATTTCGTTGATCGCTAAGCCCATCGCAACGCGCATGAAGAACGCTTGCGGAAGCTCGAAGCGAGTCCCGTTGTGCTGCAGAAAGTAGCGGTCGTAAAGGGTTTGCAGGCCTAAGTAATTAAATTTGAAATCTCGGCTCGCATCGATCGCGCTGCCCAGTCGTTTGAGATCGAAGTTGCCTAGCCGTGGGTCCATCAGTTCTAAATCGATGGCGCGCTTGATGTAGGACTCGAAATAGTAGGGATAGCGTTCCCCCATCTCGTGCTGGGTGGCGACCGCCGCGTGGCTACCGGTGAACAACAGGGCTTCCTGCCGGAAGGCGTCTAGCAGGAGGCGCGCCCCCACGTAGCTATAGTTCGGCTCCCGTTCGATGAACGTGCGGGCGCTCATGACCAATGCTTTGGAGACGTCATCTTCCGCCACGCCATCGAACAACGAGCGCATGGCTTCCTCGAGAATGGCACCCGGATCGGTGTTGGCTAAATCTTGACAGGCTTCGCCGACCGTACGCCGCAGCCGGTTTTCGTCGAGCAGCACGCGGGTGCCATCGCGTCGCGTCACGCCGAGGCCGGCGCGCTGCGGGGGCGCTTCGGTGAGCTCCTGCTTTTTTTGGCGTTCTCGGGCCCGTTCTTCGCGATACAGCACATAGGAGCGCGCAATTTTGTGTTCACCGGCGCGCATCAGGCCTAGCTCTACCTGATCTTGGATGTCTTCGATGTGCACCGCACCGCTGGCGGGCATGCGCCGTGTGATGGCGCGCACGACGCTGTCGGTCAGTCCCTCGACAGTTTCGTGAATGCGGGTAGAGGCGGCGGCATTGCCGCCTTCTACGGCCAAAAAAGCCTTGGTGATGGCAACTTTAATTTTGTCTGCATCAAACACCGTGACCTTGCCGTTACGCCGGATCACTTTGAGTTCGCCCGGGGCGGTCGCGGCAAGTTCCAAGTGCGCGGCAGGGTGCGCGTCGGCTCTTGGATTACCTGCCACTTTGCGTGAAAAATTTGACTGTTCTAAGTCCATGAGATGTTCTCCAACGTCGAGCTGAGACGTGACCGATGCGCAGCGGAGGCGGGCGTTCGGGCGCGCTTAAAGGGTAGCGAGCGTGGGCGCATGAAACCACAACAATATGTGGTCGCGCAAGCGAAGAACCGCTAGATATTGTGCATGAGGCTGGGGATTTTTTAATTAAAAACTGGGTGTAATTTGTGGATAAGTCGGGGAAACATCGCGGAATCAGCAGCTTGGTTCACGCCCCCTCGTGAGGAGGGCGCGCGGGGGCGAAGCACTTCTCGGGCGGCGCTCTGGTGCGGATAGACGGCGCTACGCGCGGGCCTTACACGGCCGCACGCAGGTAAACTGGCGCGAGCAAATCCGGGGGCTGTAACTGGCCGAGGCGCGCGGCGCTCGCCCCTAGGCGTGCGACATCCTGGGCGTGCGGCCACTGCGGATCACACCACGCGCCAGGGGGCTCGTCGGCGGCTAGGCTCGCGCGATAAATTGCCCCGCCGGTTCCACACAGCCCCCACCCCGGCGTCGCCGGTTGCCTCACGGTGTTCGGTGGCCCTACCTGCTCAATCCCCAATAACGTCGCGCTGGTGAGTGCCGAATCGATCACGTAATGCGCCCAGTAAAGTTCTTGGCGGCGTGCGTCGAGCGTGACCAGCCAGACCAACTCCCCATGCTGCCGTGCGCCGCCTACCGCTAAGGCTGCCAGCGTTGAGATCGGCGCGACCGGTAGCTCGTGGGCTAAGGCCAGGCCTTGGGCCAAGGCGCAGGCAATGCGGACGCCCGCAAAAGCCCCTGGACCCACGCCGACCGCGATCGCATCCAGCGCACCCAGACTCAGGCCGGCCTCGGCGCACAGTTCGCTGACCATCGGCAGCATCAGTTGGGTGTGACGTTGCGGGGCGATAGCGTGGCGCTCCTGAATCTCCCCCTCGATAAATAAAGCGACCGAGCAGGCGTCGGTCGCGCTCTCCAGGGCAAGGATTTTCATTGCATTGATCCGTGCGGGTGCAGGGACAACCCCGCCGGGCTGCAGGTGTCGGTATAATCGGGTGACATGTTCATTCCTGTCGAAGCATTCATTGGTTGGCGATACACCCGCGCGCGGCGACGCACGCGGTTTGTCTCGCTCATTTCCGCGATCGCGATCGGTGGGGTGGCGCTGGGCATCGCCGCGCTCATCACCATACTGTCAATCATGAATGGTTTCGAGCGCGAGCTGCGCGACCGGCTGCTGGGGATGTCGGCCCATCTCACCATCGACAGTCCCGCGGGCCCTCTGCCCAATACTGCTGGCCCCGCCGCCCTCATCGGCAGCGCGGCGCAGGTGGTGGGGGTAGCACCTTTTATTACGGCCGAAGCGCTGTTAACCCATCAGGGCGAAGTGCATGGCGTGCGTGTCTTCGGGATCCAGCCAGCCCGCGAAGACCAGGTCACTAGCGTGGGGTCGCGCATGCGGCGTGGCGATTTTAACGCCCTGCAAGCGGGTCGTTTCAACATCGTGTTAGGGCGTGGCTTGGCGGAGGCCTTGCGAGTGGAACTGGGGCAGCGCGTGACGCTGGTGTTGCCGGAGCCGATGCGGACCGCGGCGGGCGTTCTGCCACGCCTTAAGCAAGTCACGGTGGTCGGTATTTTTGAAGCCGGCGTGCAAGATTACGACGAGGCGACGGCGTTTATGGCGCTTGAGGACACCGGGCGTATTTTTCGCACGGCCGGCCGCATCACGGGTTGGCGCGCCCGCCTCGAAGACCCTTTCCAAGCACCGGCCGTGGCGGCGCAGCTGCAGGCCCGTCTGCCGGACTGGCGCGTCAGCGACTGGACTAGCACCCACACGAATTTATTTCGTGCGCTGCAAACCGAGAAAATCGTGATGTTTGTCATTCTGCTGCTCAGCGTCGCCGTGGCCGCGTTTAATTTGGTGTCTACGTTGGTCATGGTGGTCGGCGAAAAACAGACTGAAATAGCGGTACTCGCCACGCTGGGCATGACACCGCAGCGAATTCTGCGGGTGTTCATGATCCAAGGCCTGATGATCGGGGTGGCGGGGGTGGCGCTGGGCAGCACTGCGGGGGTGTTGGTGGCACTGAATGTGGAAACCATCGTGGGTGGGTTAGAAGCCTTATTTCATTTTCAGATTTTGTCTGCAGATGTTTATTACATCAGCCGGATCCCCGCCGAACTCGTGCCGCGCGATGTCGTGATTGCGGTCGTGGCCGCCACCCTACTGTGCCTCCTGGCGCCGCTTTATCCGGCTTGGCAGGCCAGCAGAATCCGACCCGCAGAGGCATTACGGCATGAATAAAGTGGACTCAAAGCCCATCCTGCGCGGTGTGGCGCTGACCAAAACCTATGCCGATGGCGGCCTGGATGTCAGCGTATTAAAGGGTGTCGACTTCACCCTCAAGGCGGGCGAGAGCGTTGCCATTTTGGGCACTTCGGGGTCAGGCAAGAGCACGCTGCTGCATCTGCTAGGCGGTTTGGAGTTACCCACCAGCGGTCAGGTGCTGCTGCTGGATCAAGATTTGGCCACGCTCAACGAGCAACAGCGCGGCTTGGCCCGGAACCAGCGACTGGGTTTCGTCTACCAGTTTCACCATCTTTTACCGGAATTTTCTGCCCTAGAGAATGTGGCGCTGCCGGTGCTGATTGGCGGCGGGCGAGTGCCGCAAGCGCGCGATCGGGCGAGTGCGATGCTCACCCAGATTGGGTTGGGGGCACGCTTGCACCATCGGCCGGCGGAGTTATCCGGGGGTGAGCGTCAGCGGGTGGCGATTGCTCGTGCGTTGGTGATGCAGCCCCTGTGCGTGCTGGCCGACGAACCGACCGGTAATTTGGACAGCAGCACCGCGGCCACCACGCTGGACGCCATGTTGGCCCTCAAGCACGAGGTCGGCACAGCCCTGGTGTTAGTGACGCACGATTTGGCGATCGCACGGCGGATGGATCGCACTATCGAACTCGTCGATGGTTGCTTGGTCGAAAGAGGCGCGCTGGCCTATTAGTCGCCTTGGACCTGCCGCCGGCGAGTGCGCCGGCGCCGCACAATGCTAAGCCGCCACAGGGTGTTAACGACGATAAATGTCAGCAACCCCACCACCATGCCACAAATGGCTGAGCCCAAGCATAACGGCCACCAAATCTCGGCTAGCGCCTGCTGCAACTGGTACCAGTTCCCGGAGAACGTCAGTGCGACGTGGTCGGCGGGCGGGCCACCGGTGAGGGCGAGGCCCACCCGGTAGGCTAAATAGAAGATCGGCACAATGGTAATGGGGTTGTTTACCCATACGGCGGCCACCAGCACGGGGAGGTTTAAGCGCTGGAAAATGGCGAGCGGCACGATAATCAGCATGTGGATGGGAATAGGGCAGAAGGCGACCAGCAGGCCAAACCCCGCCGACTTCGCCACCTCGCGGCGCCCGAAATGCCACAGCTTGGGGTCGTTCAAGTACCGGCTGGCCCATTTCATCCACCCCTTCGAGTGGAGATCTGCGCGTTGGGGGAGGCGCGCTTGGAGGTAGCGACGAAAATCCATGGGTCTTAGCAGCGGGCGGCGCGGAGGCGCCGAGCTTAACGTCCTCAGTTACTTTAGGAAGGGAAAGCTTATGATAGCCCTCCCCACGAGGATGGCATGAAATGCCATGGAAGCCTCGGGATTTTTTCGCCGCAGCTATCAAGGATGATCTATGCGGACCAGCATCAGTGCGTTCATCGCCGGTGTCATCGGCGTGCAATTGCTCCCCAGCCTACCGACCAGCGGTTGGCTCGCCGCGCTGTGTGGCGGCTGTTTGCTTGCGCAGGCGAGCCGCCGCCGGGTGCTGGCCGCCGCACTATTTGGGGTGTGCTGGGCGCTGTGGCGAGGCCAGCTAGGCCTTGATGATCGCTTGCCGTTGGCCTTCGACGGCGCCGTGCTGCACGTCAGTGGCCAAATCATGGGACTGCCGAGGGTGTCACCCGCAGGGTCCCATTTCCAAATTGAAGTCCACACGCTCAGCGCCGGCGTGCGGCGGGTCGTGGGCCCGCGGCGCCTGAGTCTAAGCCTCTACGGCAACAGCCTCACACCGATGGCGGGCGCGACCTGCGAACTGTATGTGCGTGCGCGAGTGCCCCGGGGCACGCGTAACCCCGGCAGTTTTGACTATGAAGGTTGGCTTTTCGCCTCGGGCATCGATGGCTTGGGTCAGGTCATCGCGCACCCGGCTAACCAGTGTCAGGCAGCCCACCCCCACTGGAATCTTGATGCCGCACGCGCCAGCATCGCCGCAGCCATTGGGCAGGCGGTGAGCAACCCGGAGGAGGCTGGTATCTTGCGGGCGTTGGCGGTCGGCGAGCGGGCACAAATGACGCCGCGCCAATGGCAAGTTCTGCGCGACACGGGGACCACCCACATGGTGTCTATTTCGGGCCTGCACGTGTCCATGGTGGCATTATTTGTCTATTGGCTGACCCGCCGGATAGTGGGTCTAGTGCCGCCGCTCGCGCGCCGCCTAGCGGCCCCCCACGCAGCACTTTTACTCGGCTATCTGGCGGCGTTGCTGTACGCCCTGCTGGCGGGATTTACGGTGCCCACCCAGCGCTCGGTATTGATGCTGGCTTGCTTGTTCGCGCGGCGTTGGTCTGGACACGCCCTGATGGATACCGACGGGCTGTTGTTGGCGCTGGCCTGCGTGCTGCTGGTCGACCCTCTAGCCGTGCTCACGGCCAGTTGCTGGCTAACTTTTGGCGCGATGGGCGTGCTGGTGGTCGTCACGGTTGTCTTGCGGCGCAGTGGTCCGCTCGAGCGCTGGCTCGGCGTCCACCTGTGGCTGGCGCTGGCGTTAGCACCGTTGTTGGCGCTCGTTATCCCCAGTGTGTCGTGGACTTCGCCCATCGCCAACGCGCTGGCCGTCCCGCTGGTGACTTTTGGGGTAGTGCCTTTAGTGTTGCTGGGCATTGTCTTGAACCTGGCTGGGCCAGCCCTCGCCACGATCAGTTGGCAACTCGCGGCTTGGCTGTGGCGGTGGGTTTGGGTGGGCCTGGAATGGTTGGCTGAACACGGCCCGGCCCTGATCCTCACGCAATCCCCTGCCACTGCGGTGGCGGCGTTAGTGAGCGTGGGCTTATTGCTTTGGCTGCTCCCATTAGGCCGGCAGCGCCGGTGGTTTGCGCTGTTATTAGTCGCCAGCCTCGCGCTGGTACCCGCGCGACGCCCTGCGGTTGGTCGGGTTATCGTTAACGTGCTGGACGTGGGGCAGGGGCTGGCGGTGGTGGTACAAACACACACGCGGGTGTTGGTGTTCGATACCGGCCCGCGCACTTTTACCGGCCGCGACGCGGGCGCTGACATTGTGTTGCCGTTCTTGCGCACCATCGGCGCGCCTCGTATCGATCACCTCATGGTCAGCCACGCCGACAGCGATCATGCCGGTGGACTGCCCGCCTTGCTCCAAGCGTTACCCGTGGACCTGTTGACTCTGAGCCCGCCACACCGGTGGCCGGTGGCAGTCGATCGCTGCCGCGCGGGGCAGCGATGGGTGTGGGATGGGGTGATCTTTACCCTGCTGCACCCTGCTTCAACCGGGGGCACGGCGCTAAGTGAAAACAACACCTCGTGCGTGTTGCAAATCACCACAGGTGCGCAACGCGTGCTGCTCACCGGCGACATCGAAGCCCCGGCCGAGCGCCGCTTGTTGCAGCGGCCCACGGATTTGGCAGCCGCGGTCCTCGTCGTGCCTCACCACGGCAGCAAGACTTCTTCTAGCGCCGCTTTTGTCGCCGCCGTACGGCCCCGCTTTGCGGTATTTTCGGTGGGCCATCTGAATCGTTTCGGCATGCCCTCGCCGCAGGTTTTGGCACGGTACCTCGCGATAGGCGCCGAAATGCTAGATACCCGCCAGGACGGTGCGCTGCGCATTGAAGTCGCGCCCGAGGGCATTGAGGTCACGCGTTGGCGGCAGGTGGCGCGGCGCTACTGGCACCAGTGATGCGGGCAGCGCTGGGGCGCAAGGACGCTGCTCAAATGCGGTCCATCCCAGATATGCCCACCGGCACCCATGCGCACCGCACTGCTTCCCTGCGCCTAGCGGCTTTGGTAACGTCCTGCCCATCTGCGGCGCTGTGCTGGCGCGGCCTTCAACAGGAGAAAACACCGGCGTGTTCGAATTAATCAAGGCGGGCGGATGGGTGATGTGGCCAATCTTGCTGGCGTCGGTGGTAGCGATGGCCATCGTCATCGAGCGCCTCTGGACGCTCCAGCATCGGCGGGTTGCCCCGAACAATCTCGTGGCGGAAGTCTGGCAAGCGCTGCGCAGTCAGACCTTTGATTCCAACGCGCTGGAAACGCTACGTGCCGGTTCGCCCCTGGGCCAAGTGTTGGCGGCCGGGCTGATAAATCGTCAGCGCGAACGCCAGATCATCAAAGAAAGCATTGAGGAAGCAGGGCGTTTGGTGGTGTTTGAACTGGAGCGGCATCTCAATACCTTAGGGACTATCGCTGCGGTCTCGCCGCTGCTGGGCTTGCTCGGCACGGTCTTCGGCATGATTCAAATGTTTGGCGCGCTAAAAATTGCCGGTGCTGGCAATCCGGCAGAACTGGCGGGGGGCATCGGCCAGGCGCTCATTACCACGGCCGCGGGCTTGCTGGTCGCAATCCCTGCCCTGTACTTCTATCGCTACTTACGCGGTCACGTCGAAAGTTTGGTCATCACTATGGAACAGGAAGCTATCAAACTCGTCGAAGTGCTACACGGCGAACGCACCGAACTCCCCGCACAGTCTCGCCGCGAGCCATGAAATTTCGTCCGCGTCGTCCCGATGATATCGACATCAACCTCACCTCGCTGATCGATGTGGTGCTGCTGCTGCTGATTTTTTTTATGGTCTCGACCCGTTTTGTTGAAGGCTCAAAAATTGATCTCACCTTGCCTGCAGCGAGTGCTCAGGCGGCCGCGCCGCTGCCGGTGGTGATCAACGTGTCCATCGACCGTCAGGCCCAGTGTTCTGTCGCGGGGCGGCCCCTCATCAATGGGGCGGTAGACACCATCCGTCTGGCGTTATTGGAAGCCAGCGCCTCGCTAAAAGACCCGGTGGTTGTGATCAGCGCTGATCGCGAGACCAATTTCCAGCGCGTGGTAGACGTGATGGACGCCGCCCGTCAGGCAAATCTGACGCATGTCACTTTCCCTTTGAAAGTGCGTGAGCCGGATTAAGCCGCACATGGCTGTGCGCAAACGTCGACGTCCGCGCAGCCAACAAGGTCGCTGGCTAGACGAGCTCTGGTATGGCCGGCACCCCTTGTCGCTGCTGCTCGTGCCGCTCGCGTGGCTGTTTCGTTTGGCGGTGTTGGTGCGGCGAAAAATCTACGCCTCGGGCCTGCTGGCGATTTACCATGCGCCGGTGCCCGTTATCGTGGTGGGTAATTTGACGGTCGGCGGCAGCGGTAAAACACCGTTGGTGATCTGGTTGGCGGGCTATCTGCAAGCGTTGGGATTGCGCCCGGGTGTGGTCGCCCGAGGTTATGGCGGGCGCGCCCGCCAATGGCCGCAACAGGTGCGTCCCGACAGCGATCCGGCGGCGGTGGGCGACGAGTCCGTGATTATCGCCCGGCGCACGCGCTGCCCGGTGGCGGTCGGTCCTGACCGGGGCGCGGCGATCGCGGCCCTGCTCAAACACACCGATTGCAACATCATCATTAGCGATGATGGTCTCCAGCATTACGCTTTGGGGCGGGGCGTGGAAATCGCGGTCGTGGATGGGGTGCGGCGCTTGGGTAACGCGCGCTTGCTGCCGGCCGGGCCGCTGCGCGAACCGCCCAGCAGATTGCGCGAAGTCGATTTCATCATCACCAATGGCATTGCGGGGCGCAATGAATTCGCGATGAAGTACGTGGCGAGTAATCCCGTTAATCTCCACCGCCGGGAACTCAGCCTGCCGTTCGCGGAGTTTGTTGGTGCACCGGTGCACGCGGTGGCCGGTATCGGCAACCCGCAGCGCTTCTTCGCCATGCTCCGGGGTTTGGGTTTGACGATCATCCCCCATGCGTTTGCCGATCATCATCGGTTTAAGCCCGCGGATCTCGAATTTGGCGATGAGCATCCGATCTTGATGACCGAGAAGGATGCCATTAAATGCGAGGTTTTTTGCCCCAGCCGCTGCTGGATGGTGCCGATTACCGCCGAGCTGCCCGAAATTTTTGCGCGGCGCTTAGAAGATCTTTTAAAGCGAGGAGAGCATGGACAAGAGGCTGCTTGAAATTTTGGTCTGCCCGGTCACTAAAGGACCGTTGATTTATGACAAGACCCGCCAGGAACTGGTGTCACGTGCGGCGCGCTTGGCCTATCCCATCCGCGATGACATTCCCGTCATGCTGGAAGACGAGGCGCGCGAACTCAGTGACGAAGAAGTAGAGCAATTGGGCAAGTGACTTTTAAGGTCTACATCCCCGCGCGCTACGACTCCACGCGCTTGCCGGGCAAAGCGCTGGCTGACCTGGGCGGCCGGCCCCTGCTGGAACACGTTTATCGGCGGGCGCTCGCCAGCGGTGCGGCGGAGGTGGTGATTGCGACCGACGATGCGCGCATCGCCGCGTGTGCAGCAGGCTTCGGTGCAACGGTCTGCATGACCTCACCCGCGCACCAGTCGGGCACGGATCGTATCGCGCAGGCGGCGGCCTTGCGCGGCGAGTCGCCGGAGGCGGTGATAGTCAATTTGCAGGGCGATGAACCCTTCATGCCGGCGGCCGTGATTCGCCAAGTGGCCGCGGCGTTAGCAGCAGATCCCCAAGTGGATATCGCAACGGTCTGCGAACCGGTGGACACGCTGGCCCAATGGCGGGATCCCAATGTGGTTAAAGTAGTCCGTGATGAGCGTGGGCGGGCGCTTTATTTCAGTCGGGCGGCTATTCCGCATCCGCGCGAAGGTGATCACGAGTGGTCTAGCCTTGGGCCTTTTTATCGCCACGTCGGCATTTATGCCTACCGCTGCGCCTTCCTCCAACGTTTTGTGCGCTGGGCGCCGGCCACGCTAGAAACACTTGAACGCTTGGAGCAACTGCGCGCGCTGTGTCAGGGCGCGGTCATCAACGTGCCGACCGCACTAGAACCCTGCGGTGTGGGGATCGATACCCCGGCCGATTTGGCGCACGCACGCCACCTTATGGGTGCGGGTTAAGCCCGTGCGCGTTTTATTTGTCTGTACCGGCAATCTTTGTCGATCGCCTTTGGCGGAAGTCCTTTTTAACACGCAACTGGCCGCCAGTGGGATGGCGCACCGCGCGGTGGCCCGCTCGGTCGGCACCCACGCAAAACCCGACCAGCCCGTGCCCACCCTGATGCTGGAAGCTGCTAGCGCACGCGGGCTCGATTTATCCAGCCACCGCTCGCGTCGCTTGGTCAGCGCGGATTACGCCAACTATGACGAAATCGTGGCGCTCGATCTCGGCCATTTGGACCATCTGAATTTCCTGCGCCCACAGCCCTGCGCCGGACAGCTGAGCTTGCTGTTATCCGGGGTGGACGAGGCTGGCCAAATTGAAGTGCCAGATCCTTTTGGCGGCCCAGCACGCGCCTATGCGCACGCCGCTCACCTGATTGACTTAGGTGTGCGGCACTTGTTACGGCGGGTGTTGGCGAGGATTCCCTGAGCGCCTTAACGCTCGCGGAAAGTAATTCGCCCTTTGCTTAAATCGTAAGGGGTGAGCTCCACCAGCACGGTATCGCCGGTGAGGATGCGAATGTAATTTTTGCGCATCTTGCCCGAGATGTGGGCGATGATGATGTGTCCATTCTCCAGTTCTACCCGGAACATGGTGTTGGGTAACGTTTCGACAACTTTACCCTTGAGTTCAATGTGATCTTCTTTCGCCATGCTTCCTCTGTCGCCGGTGGGGATTGCCCCGTCGTGGGGTTTCCAATTCTGCCCGATCAACGCGGGTCCGGTAAAGCAGCGTCGCACAAGTCCTCCGCGTCGAGGCGTCCCCACTGTCCATTGCGAAAGATTTCGAGCGGCGCATATTCGCGTTTGTAGCGCATTTTGCGGCAGCCTTGGATCCAGTAACCGAGGTAGAGCCATTTCAGTTGCAGGGCGCGGGCGAGCTCAATTTGCTTGATGACCGCTAAACGCCCCAGGCTACGCGCGGGTGCCGCCGGATCGTAGAAGGTGTAAACCGCCGAGAGGCCATCATCGAGGTGGTCGACCACAGCGACCGCCAGCAGTTGCTCACGCAGTCTAAATTCATAAAAAATACTGTCTGCCCAACCGCAAGTCAGAAACTCTAAATAGCTATCGCGATCGGGGTTTTCCATGCTGCCGCCGCTGTGGCGGGCGTTGATGTAGCGCTGATAAAGTTCGAAATGATCGCGGTGATACGTGGGCGGCTTGGCGACCATGGTCACCTCCGCGTTACTCCGAAGCGTGCGGCGCTGCGCGCGATTGGGGGTGAACTCTGCCACCGGGATCCGCGCCGGGATGCAGGCGTTGCAGTCGGGGCATTGCGGGCGATAAACGTGTTCGCCGCTGCGGCGAAAGCCGTGCTGCGAGAGCAAGGTGTAGGTGGCGATACTGGGTCGCCGGCGCGGGTCGACAAAAATAGTGACGGCATCGCGATTAGGCAGATAGCCACACTTGTGCGGTGGCGTGACGAAAAAGCCCAACGAGGTGCCGATGGGTGGCTTCATGGTGCGGGTTGGCACCACGCGTCGCCGGCCGGCGGCGTGCGACACAGCGTGGTCAGCAAGCGGGTGAATTCTGGGCGAGAAATTTCTTGCGCGCCTAAGGAGCTCAGATGGGCGCTTTCCATTTGGCAATCCATCAGCGCGTAGCCCCATTCGACCAGTTGTCGACACAGCACTGCGAGCGCCACTTTGGAAGCATTACTCATCCGACTGAACATGGATTCCCCGAAAAATACCTGTCCGACCGCGACCCCGTAGACTCCGCCGACGAGTTCTCCTGCGCGCCAACATTCCACCGAATGGGCGTGCCCCAGCGCGTGCAACGCAGTATAGGCGCGCAGCATCGCAGGTGTAATCCATGTGTCGCCCGGTGGTGTGCGGGCGGGGCCGCAGGCGTGAATCACGGCCGCGAAATCACGGTCGAAACTCACGCTAAATTCGCCCCGCGCCAAAGTGCGGGCGAGCGAGCGTGAAACATGAAACTGCGCCGGCCAGAACACCGTTCGCGGATTGGGTGCCCACCACAACAGTGGCTGACCACGCGAATACCAAGGAAAAATCCCGTGCTGATACGCTCCCAGCAGCGTGTTGGGCTGCAGTGAGCCGCCGGCGGCGAGCAGTCCGTTGGGCTCGCTGAGTGCGAGCTCCGCACCCGGCAGTGCGGTGCGGTAAGTCTCATCGGAGAAGCAGAAGAAGGGCGGTTCTGCGCTGGCACTGGCCATCGCCAAGACTAGCCTTCGGTGTCCGCGCGATACGCCGTATGTTCGGCCACCGTGTCGACGTAGCGGTCGATGGCCAGTGTTTCCTGGCGCAAGAATTCTGCCACCGCCCGCCGGAAGCTCGGCTCGCGTAACCAGTGCACCGACCAGGTTTTGATGGGCACAAAGCCGCGCGGCACTTTGTGTTCGCCCTGCGCGCCGGCATCGAAGTGTTGCAAGCCGTGCGCGATGCTGTATTCGATGAAACGGTAGTAGCACATTTCAAAGTGTAGATTGCGAAAATAACCGCTGCAGCCCCAATGTCGGCCATACAGGGTGTGCGTGCCGCGTAGGGCGAATGCGCCGGCGACGTAATCCTCTCCCGAACGGGCCAGCAGCAGCACCGGGGCCTCGGGCATTTGCTCGCTCAGGTATTGCATAAAACTGAGGGTCAGTCGTGGTTCGCCAAATTTTCGCTCGAAGGTATCGCAGTAAAAACGGTGGAAAACCGCCCAGTGCGCTGGGGTAATCGCGCGGCCTTCTAGCAGCTCAATGTGCAGACCGAGTTCTTCTACGCCACGCCGCTCGCGGCGAATTTCCTTCCGCCGCTTGGAGGTTAACCCAGTGAGAAATTCCTCGAAGCTGGCGTAATTTTGGTTGTACCAGTGATATTGGCAGCCTTCCCGGAGCAGCAGATCGGGGTGCTCAAAGGCGGGCAGTTGGGCGTCTGCGGGAAACAGACAATGCCAAGACGAGGCGCCCGTGCGCTCCGCCAGTGCCAATGCGCCGGCGATGAGGGCGGCGCCAATGGTTGCGGCTGCCGGATGGTCCGCGCGAATCAGTAGGCGCGGCCCGGTGACCGGCGTGAAAGGCACCGCGGTCACGAGTTTCGGGTAGTAACGTCCGCCGGCACGGGTATAGGCGTCGGCCCAGTTCCAGTCGAAGACAAACTCCCCATAGGAGTTATCCCGTAGGTACAGCGGCAGCGCACCCACCAGTGTGCCGTGCTCAAAAGCCACTAGATGGACGGGGTCCCAGCCGTGCCCCACCAAACAGCCGTGGTCTTCGAGTCCGGCCAGGAATGCGTGTTGCAGAAAGGGATCTGTACCGTCTGTCAGCGCATTCCAAGCCGCCGCCTCCAGCTCATTCAGCTGGCGGATCATTTTAATTTCTAGCGACTTGGCGCTCATTTTTCAAAGGATCTCAATGTTCGCAGCGGGCGGCGGCGCCCGCCCTCACTTGTTCGGCGTGGGAGTGGGGTGATTAGTGAACACCGGGAAGGGGGTTACTTTGTCGCCACGACTGCCGCTTTCGGTAATTTTTGAAGGCCCCGTTTTTTCGACTTCGTCGATGCGAATAATGCTATGCAGGGGGATGTAGGTACGGTTCACCCCTTCGAATTCGCTTTTCAGGTGCTCTTCGCTGGGGTCGACCACCAGCGTTGTGCGCTCGCCAAAAATAATGGTTTCAACTTCGATAAAGCCCAGTAAATTTCCTTGGGCAACCTGACGGGCATAAATTTCGTAAATTTTGCCTTGGTTGTGAAAAGTGACGCGATAAGTGCTTTGGCGCTTCATGGTTTAGCTTGTCGACTGGAGGTGTCTTGGATACTAGCATCCCCTTGCTGAGGGTGTGAGCCAGCGCGTGCCGCTGGTGCCAACGATGGCCCATAGCCCTGCGTTTTGGACCTTCATTGGCCGTGGGTCCAGGTTGCCGCTAGTGTTCGAAATAGTATCTAGGTATCATCTGATTCTCGATAGATCACAAAAACTTAATCGATCATTTGAAGGAAATAGATTAGGCAATGGCACAGGCGATCAGACGGCCAGTCCGGCGCGTAGCCCAGCCGGTCAATTTGCATCTTGGGCAACGCCTGACGGAAGGCCTGTTGGTCGCTGCGGGTGGGGTGGGCCTGTTTGTCTTGGTCTCGCTGTGGACCCATCACCCGGCCGATCCGGGTTGGTCGCATACCGGCTTGGGTGTCGGCCCCGTCCACAACCGAGGAGGAATGTTCGGCGCTTGGCTCGCCGATGTGCTGTTTTATTTATTTGGGGGCTGCGCCTATCTCGGCGCAGTCACCGTGGCGTATACCGCTTACCGCTTTTGTCGCGGCAAAGCGCGCGCAGGCTGGGCGTTGGATTACGCTTGGTTATCGGTGCGCGCCACCGGCTTTGTCCTGACGCTCAGCATGGGCTGCGCCATTTTATGGGTGCGCGCGCATGGCGGATTTCCGGACATGCCCCACCAATCGGGCGGCATTCTGGGCGATGTAGTGGGGCGTGGACTCATCGCCCTGTGCGGTGAACTGGGTGGTGTTCTCATCATGTTGGCGTTGTTTCTGGCCGGCCTCACGCTGCTGTGTGGGTTGTCTTGGTTCGCCCTCATGGAGACCACCGGCTACTGGACGCTCGTCGGGCTAGCAAAGGCCTCTGCGCTGCTGGCCACAGGCCGTCAGGAGCTCGCAAATCAGCAGCAGCAGCGCGTGCGTACGGCCAACGTGGCGAGCGAAGTGGCACGCCACGAGCATCGCCCGCCACCGCGCATCGAGCCCATGGTGCGCGCCATCGAACCCAGCGAACGCATTGAAAAAGAAAAACAGGTGACGCTGTTTCAAGCCACGGCAGACACGGCCTTACCGGCGCTGAGTCTGTTAGATGAACCCCGTGCGGCCATCGCTGGGTATTCCGCCGAGGCCTTGGAGGCCATGTCGCGATTGGTGGAACTTAAGCTGCGAGATTTCGGCATTGAGGCGCAGGTGGTGGCCGTGTTGCCCGGCCCGGTGATCACGCGCTTCGAACTCATGCCGGCCCCTGGGGTGAAAGCCAGCCGGATTACCAATTTGGCGAAAGACCTGGCGCGTTCCCTCTCCACCATGAGCGTGCGGGTGGTGGAAGTGATTCCGGGTAAATCGGTGGTGGGGTTAGAAATTCCGAACGAGCACCGCGAAATCGTGGGCTTGTCCGAAATTCTCAAATCTCGCGAGTACGAAGAAAGCACCTCCTGCCTCACGCTGGCCTTGGGCAAGGACATTGCGGGCAAACCCTCGGTGGTGGATCTCGCCCGCATGCCGCATTTGTTGGTGGCGGGGACTACCGGCGCGGGTAAATCGGTGGCGCTCAACGCCATGATCCTCAGCCTCTTGTACAAAGCCACTGCGGCCGACGTCCGCATGATCATGATCGATCCCAAAATGCTGGAGCTATCGGTCTACGAAGGTATTCCCAGCTTGCTGGCCCCCGTGGTGACCGACATGAAAGAGGCGGCCAACGCGCTGCGCTGGTGTGTGGCCGAAATGGAGCGGCGCTATAAGCTGATGGCCACGCTCGGCGTGCGCAACATCGCTGGCTACAACCGCAAAGTGAGCGATGCCGTCGCGGCCGGCACACCGCTATACGACCCCTTCTTTAAACGCCGTAACGACAGCGAATCTCCCAAGCCGCTCGACCACCTGCCCTTCATCGTGGTGATCGTGGACGAATTGGCCGACATGATGATGACCGTCGGTAAAAAGGTGGAAGAACTCATCGCGCGCTTGGCGCAGAAAGCGCGGGCCGCTGGCATCCACCTAATTTTGGCGACGCAGCGCCCCTCGGTGGACGTGATCACGGGGCTTATCAAAGCGAATATCCCCACCCGGATGGCGTTCCAAGTGTCTTCGCGGGTGGATTCCCGCACCATCCTTGACCAAAGCGGCGCCGAAAGTCTGCTGGGTCATGGCGACATGCTCTATCTGCCGCCGGGCACCTCGATGCCACAGCGCGTTCACGGCGCTTTTGTCTCGGATCAAGAAGTCCATAAAGTGGTGGAACAGCTGCGCGCCTTGGGCGCACCCGAATACATCGACGCCATCGTCAATGCGCCTGCCGAAGGCATGGAAGAGGGTGCAGGCTTTGACGCCGTTGATACCGGCGGCGAGCAGGATGAGTTATTTGATCAGGCGGTGCGCATCGTGACCGAGACCCGGCGTGCGTCTATCTCGGGGGTCCAGCGGCGGCTGAAAATAGGCTACAACCGGGCGGCCCGCATGATGGAAGACATGGAACGGGTTGGTATTGTGGGCGAGCTGCAGTCTAACGGTGCGCGCGAAGTGCTCGCCCCACCGCCACCTAAAGATTAAGCCGATGCGCGCCTTAATTTATTGGCTGTTGAGTGCGGCGTTGAGCATCGGGTGTGTGGGCAGTACGGCGGCGACGGCCAGCGCGCAACTGCAGGGTTTCCTCGCCGATGTGCGTTCTTTCCAAGCAGACTTCGAACAACAACTCTTTGATGAAGCCGGCGTGCTCATTGAAACCTCGCACGGCACGGTGTGCATTGCCAGACCCGGACGTTTCGATTGGGACTATCGCGCACCGTATCAGCAGCGCATTGTTTCGGATGGCAAAACCCTGTGGATTTACGATGTCGACCTCGCGCAGGTCACCGAGAACCCTGTTAGTACGGGGACGGTGGATTCTGCGGCGCAACTGTTGGGTGACGATTTTGACCTCAACGCCAATTTTACCTTGAGCGAAATGCCCGCCGTGGAGGGTGTGGACTGGGTGAAACTTGCGCCCAAAAAATCTGGTAGACAATTCAACGAAGTAGCGATTGGGCTGCGCGGGGGCGAGCTGGTGGCCTTACGGCTGCAAGACAATCTGGGTCAGACCACCGCCATCAAGTTCTTGGCCGTCACGCGTAATCCGCGTGTGGCGCCCGAACGTTTTCGTTTTACCCCACCGGCAGGCACGGATGTCATCCACGGAATCGGTGGCTGAGACCGGCGCGGTGAGCGTTCACGCGTAGCGACATGAGTAGCGAATCGCGCGCACCCGAATCCCGGCCCTTGGCCGATCGACTGCGCCCACAAACCCTCGATGAGGTGGTGGGCCAAGCGCAGGTGCTGGGTCCGGGCAAGCCGCTGCGGCGCGCACTGGAGGCGGGGCAAATCCATTCGCTGGTATTGTGGGGCCCGCCCGGAACAGGCAAAACCACCATCGCGCAGCTGATCGCGCGGCGGGTCGAGGCGCATTTCATTGCGGTGTCGGCGGTGCTCAGTGGGGTGAAGGAAATTCGGGCGGCCATCGATGAGGCGCGCACCTACGGCGCGCAAGGCCGTCGCACGGTGGTCTTTGTTGATGAGGTCCACCGCTTCAATAAAGCTCAGCAAGATGCTTTTCTGCCGCATATCGAGAATGGCACCATCACTTTTGTGGGGGCGACCACCGAGAATCCGGCGTTTGAACTCAACAATGCCTTGCTGTCTCGCTTGCGCGTCTACGTGCTGCGGGCCTTAACCCCGGAGGCGCTGGTAGAACTCCTCACGCGCGCCGCGCAGAGCTTTCACGCCGAGACGCCGTTTGATATCTCGGACGAGGCTTTGAGTGCGCTGGCGGCAGCGGCCGATGGCGATGCGCGGCGCGCGCTCAATTTGTTGGAACTCGCCGTGGGCCATTGCGACGGGGTGCCCATAGACCGCGCCTTCATCGAAGACTTTGTGGGCGGTGCTGGCATCCGCCGCTTTGATAAAGGCGGTGATGTCTTCTACGACCAAATTTCCGCGCTCCACAAGGCCGTGCGCGGTAGCCATCCGGACGGCGCGTTGTACTGGTATGCGCGTCTGCTGGATGGCGGCTGTGATCCACTCTACGTGGCGCGCCGCGTGGTGCGGATGGCCACGGAAGACATTGGTATCGCCGATCCGCGCGCCCTGCAAATAGCGCTCGCCGCCTGGGATACCTTTGAGCGTTTGGGCGCCCCGGAAGGCGAACTCGCCATTGCCCAAGCGGTGGTTTATTGCGCGGTCGCCGCCAAGAGCAACGCGGTGTATGCGGGGCTGAGTGCGGCGCGAGCAGACATTGAATTGCATGGGTCCTTGCCGGTGCCCGACCATTTACGCAACGCACCCACGGCACTGGCGCGCGCGCTGGGCCATGGCCGCGGCTATCGCTATGACCATGCGCACGCCAATGCGCATGCGCAAGGTCAGACTTACCTCCCACCGGTCCTCGCGGATCGCCAGTATTATCAGCCGGTGGAGCGGGGGCTGGAGCAAAAAATTGCCGAGAAGTTGCGGTATCTGCGCGGTGAAGCCGCGAAACCCGTCGCCGACGGGGAGTGAGCCACCCGGAGCACGTGATGGCTAGGCCCCACGGGATGGCGTGGCGTTTAGGGATGTTCTATTGGCTGGCTTGCGCACCTAACGCAGGCCTCGCCCCCGCAGGTGGGCCGGGTGTGCGAGCGCTCGCGGCGACGCACAGATTCTAAAGCGTCTCCTGCGTTCGCTATACTCCTGCTTCATCCCAACGAAGGCGGCGTGCGTCGCTAAACACTGACTATGCTCGACCCCCAGAGACTGCGTGCAAATCCCGAAGCCGTTGCGGCGGCGCTCGCCGTGCGTGGCTTTATCCTTGATCTCGAGACCTACCAAAGCCTAGAAGCGCGCCGCAAAACGCTGCAAGTCCACACCCAAACGCTGCAGGCCGAACGCAACGCGCAAAGTAAATCGATAGGCCAGGCGAAGGCGCGTGGGGAAGACATCGAGCCGCTGCGCGCCGCGGTGAGCGATTTGGGTGAGCAACTGGCGATCGGCGAGGGGGCGCTGGAAGCCTTGCAGCTAGAGTTTGAAGATTTTCTGCTGGGCGTACCCAATGTGCCGCACGCCTCCGTGCCCGAGGGGCGGAACGAGACGGCGAATGTAGAAGTGCGCCGCTGGGGCGTGCCGCGCGAGTTTGCGTTCACCCCACTCGACCATGTGGACTTGGGTGCTGGTTTGGGTGAAATCGACTTTGAAGCCGGTGCACGCTTGGCGAGTAGCCGCTTTGCGGTGATGTCGGGCGGGGTTGCACGACTGCACCGCGCGCTCATCCAGTTCATGCTCGACCTGCACACGACCGAACATGGTTACCGTGAAGTGTATGTCCCTTACTTGGTGAACGAGCGCGCCCTGCGGGGTACCGGCCAGTTACCCAAGTTTCGTGACGATCTTTTCGAAATTCCCAAGCAGGGGCTGTTTTTGATTCCCACCGCCGAAGTGCCTGTCACTAACTTGGTGCAAGATCAGATTTTGGATCCAGAAACCCTCCCGCGCCGCTACGTGTGTCACACCCCTTGTTTTCGCAGTGAAGCGGGCTCTTATGGCCGCGATACGCGGGGCATGATTCGCCAGCATCAGTTTGAAAAAGTGGAGATCGTGCAAATTGTGACGCCCACCGATTCCTATGCGGTGTTGGAGCAGCTCACCGCGCACGCGGAAACCGTGCTCCAGCGCTTGGGCCTGCCCTATCGCACGATGGCGCTGTGCACCGGCGATATCGGGTTTTCTGCAGCTAAAACCTACGACTTGGAGGTTTGGTTACCGGGGCAGCAGGCCTATCGAGAAATTTCTTCGTGCAGCAACTTCGAGGATTTCCAAGCGCGGCGGCTCAAAGCCCGCTGGCGAAATCCAGACACGGGCAAGCCCGAACTCGTACACACACTGAACGGCTCGGGGGTGGCGGTTGGGCGGGCGTTGGTCGCCATTCTGGAGAATTATCAGGAGGCAGACGGTGCGGTGCGGGTGCCCGAGGCCTTGCTAAGCTACATGGGTGGCGTGACCACCCTGCGGCCTTAAGGGGGCTAGGCCGCGCGGTGGGTTTACGCCACTGACATTAATATCGCCACAAACACGATCACGGCCAGCACCGGCAGCACGGCGGCTTGCCAATCGGCCGCCGTGCCTTTGGGCGTGCCGCTGAGCACGTTTTTGGCGCGGGGAACTAGCGCTATCAGCATCAGCCCCAGCGCCACGGCGCTGACAATTTTCATCCAATCCATGGCGTGTCCTCGGGCTGGTTGGCGGCGAGGCAACACGCCCTCGCCACCTAACGCCATTAGCTGCTAGTCGTCGCTTCTAGTGAGGCCCAAAATCTGCAGCAGGTTGACGAAGATATTGAAGATGCTCAAATACAGGCTAACGGTGGCCAGCACGTAGTTGGTTTCTCCACCGTTCACCATGCGACCGGTATCAAACAAAATAAAACCGCTCATGAGCATGATGACGCAGGCAGAAATGGCCAGCGTCATCGCGGGCACTGCGAGAAAAATGTTGAGCAGTGAGGCGCCGATCACCACCAGCATCCCGACAAACAGAAAGCCGCCCATAAAGCTAAAGTCGCGCTTGGTGGCCAGCGCATAGCCCGACAGACCCAAGAAAATCACCCCGGTGCCGCCCAGTGCGGTCATGACCAATTGGGTGCCGTTAGGCAATTTGAGGTAGGCATTCAACAGTGGGCCTAGGCCAAAACCCAGTAAGCCCGTGATGGCAAACACCACGCCAATGCCAGCCGCCGAATTGGCGGTGCGGGGTAGGGCAAACCAAATGAGCCCCATGGCCACGAGGCTCGCCCCTAGCGAGAGGCCGTGCCCAACATTGAGCGCCATGGAAATGCCGCCGGTTACTGCGCTAAAGAGCAGTGTCATGGCCAGCAGCGTGTAGGTGTTGCGAATGAGTTTGTTGGTGGTTACCGCAGCACTGGATTTGCTGTCGGTCAGGATACTGGTTGTCATTGGTGCACTCCTTAATGTGGGGGGACTGTTTCACCCAGAGGATGATCAGTTGCTGGTGCTTAAGATAGAGCTAAACCGCTAAAGTTCAACCGTTGAGACAATTTTTTTTGGGTGCCCACGCTATGCGAAGCTTGGCGCCAGCAGTGGCGAGGTCGATTGATCAGCATCAACAAAGTAGCACAGGTCACCGCTTGGTTTTGGGTGCTGAAAATCTGCGCCACCACCTTGGGCGAAACCGCCGGCGACTTGCTGTCCATGACGCTGAAAGTGGGTTACGGCGCGAGCTCACTGCTACTGCTTGGGGTTTTCTGCGTGTTGCTGGCGCGCCAGCTGCTGATAACGCGTTTTAATCTCCTGCTGTACTGGGCGTCTTGGCTACCAGCACGGCCGGCACAACGCTCTCGGATTTCATGGACCGCAGCCTAGGCTTGGGTTACGCCACCGGCGCCCTGTTGCTAACGTTGGGCTTGGTCAGCGTACTGCTCGCGTGGCGCAGGGTGGAGGGTAGTTTGTCCGTTAGCCGCATCGACACTCGTCGGGCGGAGGTTTTTTACTGGGCGGCAATTTTATTTTCAAACACCCTCGGTACGGCTGTCGGCGATTATCTGGCCGACGACATCGGCCTGGGCTTCATGGGCGGCGCGCTGCTCATCGGTGGGCTGTTGGCATTGGTGCTTTTAGCCTACCGGCTCACAACCCTGAGCCGCGTTACGTTATTTTGGCTGGCCTTCGTGCTCACCCGCCCGTTTGGTGCCACGTTTGGCGACTGGCTCACCAAGTCCAGCGACCACGGTGGGCTAGGATTTGGCACGGTGGGTTCTTCACTGGTGTTGTTCTGCGTGCTCGTGGCGGGGCTGATGATTTTGGGTCGGCAGGCGCGCACCGGCGCTGCGGTTTAGCTTGGAAATACGGCGCAACTGCGTGCCGAGCGCCACCCGGCCAAGATATACTCGCCCCGTTGTCAGCGTCCCGGGCCCCTCTCCTCGGGTGATGGCCCGAGCAGTTTGTTGTTCCGGTCTTGAAAACGTTGTCGGTAGCCCGCTGGAGGTGTGGCAGAGTGGTCGATTGCACTGGTCTTGAAAACCAGCAAAGGGCAACCTTTCGTGAGTTCGAATCTCACCGCCTCCGCCAA
>CAMAXW010000011.1:42500-80343 GCA_945862315.1 Klebsiella pneumoniae | reverse complement strand
GCGTAGCGGCGAGGGTAGGTCGCTCTGCTCCGCCGCGCGTTGGATATCATCAAACAGCGATCGGCCCAAATCGTCGTCCACGTCCTCACGCACCAAGAAGGCGTCGGGATCGCCATCGACTAGGCCGAGGAACACCTCCACGAGTGTCGGGTCACGCCAGCCACGCTCAGTTTCCTCAAGGAGGATCCGCCGAACCTCGGTGGTGGGCAGCGCCGGCTTGTAAGGGCGGGCAAAGGAGAGCGCGTCGTAGATATCACAAATCTGAAAAACCCGCGCCAGCAGCGGAATCTCCTCCCCCAGCAAGCCATCGGGGTAACCGCTACCGTCCCAGCGCTCATGATGGGAACGGATAATCGGCACGGTTAGGCTCAAACTCTTGAGGCCGCCACACAAGCGCTCACCGATCACCGTATGGGTCTTCATGATGTTCCATTCATCGGGCGTGAAGCTCCCGGGTTTAAGCAGGATGGCCTCGGGGATACCGAGTTTACCGATGTCGTGCATCACCCCAGCCCGGCGCAGCGCGAGTAATGATTCTCCGTTGAGCCCCAATGCCTGCCCGAAGCGCACGGAATACTGCGCGAGCCGCGTGCAGTGGTCGCCGGTGTTGCCGTCTTTCGCCTCCACCATCCGCGCCAACGTAAACAGCACAGACTCGGCGCTTTCCAGTTGGTCGGTGAGTCGTTTGCGGGAAATGGCGCCATCGATGCGCGCGGCAAACTCTTGTGCACTGTAAGGCTTGTGGAGGAAGTCTGACGCGCCGGCGCGCAGCCCGGATGTCAGCGCGCTGGTGCTCCCGCCGCCGCCCGTCACCATGATGATCGGTAGCAACAGGTTGCCCAGTTCGTTGCGGATTTTGTGGCAAACCACCTCACCATCCAGACCCGGCAAGCGTTTATCGAGCACCACGACGTCGAAATCTTGTGCCGCCACCAACTCGAGCGCCTCGTTACCATCTGCCGCCTCCACGACCTCGTACTTCGGCGGCTGAAGAATGGCCCGGCACAAGGCCCTTTGATCGGGCTCATCATCGACAATCAGCACTCTAAATGATGAAGAATTCTGGTTTAGACGGTCAATGACAGTTTTCATGTTAGGTGCTTTCTGTTGGACCTGACCGAAGTCTGCGGCGAGGATAGGCGCATCTTCTAGAGTACTTTGAACCGACACCGGAAGCATAGCGCCAGCCGGTGCTGGGAGAAGATTTTTTTGAATGCCCACGGAGGTTGCTAATGGGTTCAAAAAACGGCTCGCGGCCGGTAGCATGACCGCATGAAAATGACTGCGACGCAATTTTCGCGCTGGAAGGCCAAATCCATCACGCTACTGGGCATGTCGGGGGTCGGTAAAACGCATCTTTCCAGCCGTTTGCGGCAAGCGCACTGGTTCCATTACTCGGCGGATTACCGCATCGGCACGCGCTATCTCAACGAGCCGATTCTAGACAATATCAAACAGCAGGCGATGCAAGTGCCTTTCCTGCGCGAACTACTCCGCTCTGATGCCATTTATATTTCCAACAACATTACTGTTGATAATCTCGCAGCGGTGTTGAGTTTTCTCGGCAAGTTGGGCGACCCCGCGCAAGCGGGTCTGCCGCTGGCAGAATTTAAACGGCGCCAGCAGCTTTACCGCGACGCCGAGGTGGCGGCGATGATCGACTTGCCAGAATTTATCGCTAAATCCCATGACATTTATGGTTATCAGCACTTTATAAATGATTCGGCCGGCAGCTTATGCGAACTCGACGACCCGCGAGTACTGGAAGTACTGGCCGAGCACAGTCTGATCATTTACCTAGAAGCGACTGCCGACAACGGTCGAGAACTCCTCCGGCGCGCCGAAGCCGATCCTAAACCGTTATATTATCGACCGGCCTTTCTCGACCGACAGCTCGCCCAGTTTATGCAGGAACGCAGCCTGACTGAGGTGAGCGCCATCCAACCCGACGACTTTGTGCTGTGGATGTTTCCGCGACTGTTCGCGGCACGGGTACCGCGCTATGAAAATATCGCCCGCGAGTACGGTTATACCCTGCGTGCGGACAGCCTGGCGCAAGTCCACAGCGAAGCGGATTTCATCCGCTGTATCGAACAGGTGCTAGAGACGACAAGCTAGGCTGACCCCGACGATGTGCCCCCTAAATGCTAGGTACCCATAAATTTATGAGTGATAAACGCCCGCCGCTGCAGTTAGGGCTGTTCATGCCCAACTGCAGCAATATGTCCGCCATTAGCACTTATCGCACTGTGCCTGATGAATGGCCCTACGAATCCAACAAGCGCATCGCGTTAGCGGCGGAAGCCGCGGGCTTCGATTTTCTCTTTCCGGTCAGCCGGTGGCGGGGTTTTGGCGGTCCAACGGACTATCTGGGCACCTCGATGGAGACCCTCACCTGGGCATCAGCGTTGTTAGCCGTGACCTCGCGAATTCGAGTGTTCTCCACGGTGCACATCCCGGTTTTCCATCCGGTGGTTGTCGCCAAAATGGGGGCCACGCTAGACCACATCGGGCAAGGTCGGTGGGGCATCAATCTCGTCAGTGGCTGGAGCCGCGAGGAATTTGAAATGATGGGGGTCGACCTACTACCCCATGCAGAGCGCTACCAGCGCACCGCCGCTTTTGTGGAGATCCTAAAAGGGCTGTGGACCCAGCCGCCCGGCACCTTTGACTACGATAGCCCGTGGTATCAAGTGCGCGGAGGCTATTCGTTGCCGCAACCTGCTAAACCACCGCCGATCGCCAATGCGGGCGGTTCGCCCGACGCCAAAGCAATGGTCGCGCGGCTGTGCGATTGGGCGTTTGTCAGTACACCCACCGTTGCCGCGACCGCCGACATCACGGCCGATATTCGCGCGCGCGCCGCGACTTTCGGCCGCACCGTGCAATGCGCGGGCTTTCCGTTTGTACTCTGGCGCGACTCAGAAGACGAAGCACTCGCAGAAGTGGCGCGCATCATCGCCCAAAAAGACAGCGTCGCCGCCGGCAACTGGCTCGAGGGCTTGGGTCTGGGCAGCGGTTCGTTCGACCAATTCACGTTGGACATGATGGTGTTAGGGGCTGGCGCGCTGCCCCTGATTGGGACGGCTGAGCAGGTGGCAAGCAAGCTGGCCGCTTTGTACGCAGGTGGTCTGGACGGCCTGCTGATGGTGTTTCAGGCCTATCTTGATGACACCGTGCGCTTTGAGCGTGACATCAGTCCACTGCTACGAGAGATGGGGGTGTTGGCTCGTTGACCACCTCGCGCTGCGCGCAAAGGGGCTTCCTGCAACCGCTGCTGGGCCCCTGCTAAACCGCCACAGCCCCGCCTACTGAGCAACCGTAAACAGGGCCGGATCGAACCCCTCCCCCACCAGCAGATCGCGCCGTTGCACAAAGCGTGGTTTAACAAACCACACCAGCAGGGGCAGCACCACCAGCGAGAGCACCATGTTGATGGCCATGATGACAATTAACAGCAAGCCCATGTCGGCCACGAATTTCAGTCCGGACCATATCCATGGCGCAATGCCAATCGCCATGATGGTGGCGGTGAACAGAATGGCTTTCCCGGTGGTGCGTAGCGCCCCGGTGATGGCGGTTTGCCAGTCACCGCTCACGTGGTATTCCTCACAGATGCGCGACAGCAGATAAATGCCATAGTCGATACCCACGCCGAGCCCAATGGCCGCGACGATGAGGGAATTGGTATCCAAGCCCACGCCCAGTAAGTGCATGGCGGAGTAGAGCACCTCATTGGCCAAATTGACGGGAATCAGCAGCAGCAATCCCGCCACCGGTGAGCGATAGGCCACACTGCAGGTGATCAGGATGAAGACGTTAAGCACCAGCACCACCACCCAGTGGTAGCGCTCCACCACATGATTGACCGCTTGCTGCAGCGGGATCGTGCCGGTGGCCAAGCGCACGGTAAACGTTTCGTGATCCGTGCCCACGGTCTGCACCGCCGCGGTCGCCGCGGCCAGCGCTGCGTCCACCGTTTCTTGTTTGTTATCGCGATACCAGAGCGAGACCGTTCCATCCAGCCACTTTTCATCCACCACATGGCCAAAATTCTTAGCGCTAGTCCCCATGGTGACGGCGAACGAGGCCGCACTAGAGGCCTGATCGGTGGGATCCAATAGCAACCATTTAGGGTTGCCGCCGTTGAACAGCCTATTTCCTTCACCGACGTAATCAGCAAACGATAGGGTGGCACGGGGCGGATCGTCGCCCTGCTCCATCAACACTTGGAGGTGGCGCATGGTGGCTAGCATGTCGTACTTCTGCACCAGCAAAGCTTGGCTATGGCGGTCTTTCGCCTCTAGAACAATTTCCAAAGTGTTCACGCCCGGAAAATGCGCGTTGATCTGGCGCACCGCGGTATTGAACTCCGAGTCGTGCCAGAACAAACCGGACCCTTCTACGGGGTTGCCAATACGAATCTGCGCCGCCGTATAAATGGCGAGCCCGCCGATGATCACCACCACCACTGCGGTGCGGCGGGCGGGACGGCCCACCGTGATACCCGCAATAGCCCCGAGCAAGGTTTGCAAACGCCGATGAAATCCCGAGGCTTCGCCACGCCCTACTAAACGTGCGACGTTGCGGGGTGCTGGCAGGGTTGCCAGCAGCAAAGAGATCAATACCACCCCCGTTGGGATCAGCCATACCGCCCACATACCGCAGAAAATAGCGTGGCGAACCATCGCGGGGATCGGCGCAAAAACGACGATAAAAATCCCCAAAATATCGGTGATGATGCCCAAAATGCTGGGTGCCATCATCACGCCCATGGTGATCTCAGCCGCCCGAGTACGGTCGCCCACCTGAGCGTAAACCTCGTAGAAACGCTCGGTAAACTGCACACAATGCGAAAACGAGCGCGCGGTCAGCAGTAACGGCACGACCATCAGCAAGGGTTCGATAGAGATATCCAACCAGCCCACTAGGCCAAACGCCCAAACGCCCGCAGTGGCGCTGGTAATGATGGGCGTGATAACCCCCACCATGTTGCGCATATACAGCACCAAGGCGCCGATGAGTGCGCACAGGGTGACGGCGAAAATCATGACCATCTGCCATTCGTATTGGTACACCCAGCCAATGAGCACCGGTTGGCCGGCGAGATAAACCTCATGCTGTTCATCACGCGTGGCCTGGACGAGTTTTTGCAAATGCGCGAAAGCCACGCCGTAGTCCAGCCGGTGTTCGATAAAAGTGGCCGTGATCAGGGTGGCGGTATCGTCACGAGAGATCAGAAACACGCGCGCGGCGGGGGCTTTATCAACCAAGGTACGAAAACGGGAAAGTTCTTCCGTGCTGCGTGGCGCTCGATCGGCCATCAGCGGACGCATATCGATACCGTTGGCGGTGGATTCGCTGTAGCGCGCCTTGCTACTGGCGAGCGAGAGGATCATGTCGTGATCAACCCCCGGCACCAGGTCGATATCGCGGGTGAACTGCCAAACCTTGGCCAGCGTGTCGGCATTATAGATATCGCCGTCTCGGCGCTTGATCATCACCGCCACGGTCAGCGGATTACCAAATCCCGGATGGTCCTTATAGACCTGCACGTAGGGATCGTCGGTGGGCAATAGGTCGGAGAAAATTGTCTGCAATTGGACCCGTGGCAGACCCGCGGCAAAGAAGGCGGTAACCACGATAAAAAACAGCCACGCCAGTTTGCGGTGTGCCAACACCCAATGCGCTAGGCGATAACGAAGTGCGTACATGAGCAAATCATCCGTACTTAAATCGTGGGCCAAAATTGGCAGAGCGCTGCAAAGCTACCTCATTTAGGGGCGGTAGAACAAATCTCAAGCCGACATTCTCTGGCCTCCTGTCCAGAGGTATGGCCGTCCCGTACACTACGGCCGCAGTGCTTTTCTCCGCTCCTCCCCCGCGATGGCCGCCCAGTTGAATCTAACCTCGACGCCCCTTGCGAAAGCTTGGCGCGGCTCCACATGAAACAGTCGTTTTCGGCAGGTCTATTGGCCTATTTCGGCGCCGTGGTGCTGTGGGGCGCGCAGCTACCCATCGCCAAAGATACCTTTGCGTCGCTTGATCCCTTCACCACGACCGTCATTCGTTATGCCGTCGCCACGCTCTTGTTGGTGCCGGTGTTAGTGGTTCGTGAAGGCTGGGCCGCGCTGCGTTACGACAATCGGTTGGTGCTCGTCAGCGCCTTGGGTATTTTCGGCATGAGCGCCTCCCCGCTCTTGGTCTTTGTGGGGATGTCTTGGTCGCGCGCCGAGCACGCGGTCGTGATCGTGGCACTGCAACCCTCACTGACTGCCCTGCTGCAATGGCTGCTTTATGGTACGAAGCCGGCGCGCTTTACCTTGGGTTGCATAGGATTGGCGTTGCTGGGGGTAGTGCTCGTGGTCACCAAAGGTCAGCTCACTTTTGGCCAAGGTGATTCCGAACTTGCTGGCAGCGCACTCGTGCTGTTAGGTGGACTGTGTTGGGTCGTGTATACCCTGGGCACCCCGCGCCTGGAGGGTTGGTCAGCGTGGCGCATTACCGTCCTCACGATGATCCCGGGGGGGCTAACCAGCTTACTCATTACCGCCTTATTAATGGGCAATGGCCTGCTGAGCCTGCCGAATCCCCACGCCATTTGGAGCGTGCGTTGGGAGTTGTCGTATCTGAGTATCGGCGGCGTATTGGTGGGGATGCTGGCCTGGAATTTTGGTACCCGCCGGGTTGGCCCCCTCAACGCCACCCTGTTCATCAACTTCATGCCCGTCATGACTTTTGCGTTTCGGGGATTCCAAGGTTATCGCTTTGCGCCCATTGAACTGTTGGGCGCGGGACTGGTGGTCACCGCGCTGGTGGCCAACAATTTTTTTTTGCGCGCGCAATACCTGCGGCGGCTCGCCGTCCCAATCGCTTAGGTCGGTCGCTGCCGCACAAATTACCCCGCGGCGGGCACGGTGCGAGTCAGAAAGTCGATCACTGCTCGGCCAAAAATATCGTTGCGATCGCCGGCCACCATGTGGCCAGCATCGGTGATATTGACGTATTCACTTTGGGTACACAGCGCCAAAAATTCCGCGGCACCGGCTTCGCTCAGCACATCCGACAAACCACCGCGTACCAGCAATGTCGGTAGATCCAGCGCCACCGCGCAGGCCTCTAGCCGCGCGAGGCGTTTGTCCATTTCTCGGCGTAGGGTCATGAATCGGGGATCCCAGTGCCAGCGAAATTTCCCGGCCGGCGTCCGCCGCAAATTCTTAGCGAGCCCAGCGAGATCTTTGGGAGGCTGCCGGTGTGGCTGATAGGCGGCAATCGCCAGCGCAACTTCTTCCAACGTGTCGAAGCCATCGGGGCGCTGGTCCATGAATTGTTGAATTTTCAACACGCCTTCCGGCTCCACGCGGGGCGCAATATCCACCAGCACCAGTGCCGCGGCCCGCACCCGGCCCTCACCGGTTGCCACAAGACTGGTGGCGCCGCCCATCGAGGCGCCCACCAAGACGGGCAGGCGATCTCCCAACGCCTTCAGCACACAGCTCAAGTCTTCCACCATGACGTCCTGACCATAAATGCCATCGGGGGCCCAATCGGAGTCGCCGTGTCCGCGAGCATCGATGGCCACGGCGTAGTAACCCACGGCACCCAAGGTCTCACCAACGTTTTTCCATGCGTGACGGGTTTGTCCGCCGCCATGCTGGAGCACCACCAAAGGTCCACTCGGGTTGCCCCAACTGTCGCCCGCAATCGTTACGCCATGCGCACCCGGCCAGCGATGCATGGGGTCGGGGGTACCCGGAAGTCTCTCTCCTGCACTAATCATTGAGGTGCTCGATTCTGTTTGTGATGTGCCGTCATTGTCGGACGATTGCGACAGGCGTCAAGCCGCACGCAAAAGCACAACCATCGGGCCGCGCATGGGTGGAATAATGGATTGCTGCAAGAACACACCGCTAATATGGTCCACTGAGGAGCAACACCGGGGCACTGTCACGCAAGCTATTGAAGATGGCATCGCAGCGGTTAGTTTTTTAATCCACCTAAGGTGGTTTTTCACGAATGACCCAGCAGGTCTTGCCTTCTAGGCATGGGCGACCCACTGCCGAGGGTCACCCCTTCAAAAAATACTGAGGGCTTAGCGCAGCAGAAGTCGGGCCAGCGCGAGGCGCGTGGATTCAAACGCAATTCGGGCAGGATCTACCGCTGAGGGCGCCAACCACTCCAGCGCGGTCGCCTCGTCATTGGGTAGGAAAACGGCGCGCTGGCTGGCTCGGCAAGCAAAAAAAACGTCCACCGTGCTGTAGCGCACGCCATGGAAAAGATAACGATTGGGAATGGAAAAAAGATACTGGGGCGCTTCTGGCTCAAAACCCACTTCTTCCCAAGTTTCGCGCACCAAGGCTGCTTCTAGTGATTCATCGCGTTCAACAAATCCCCCGGGCAGATCAAGCAACCCGGCACCAGGATCCCGGGCGCGGGTAATCCACGCCACAGCACCGGCGTGTTCAATCACCGCCGAAACCGCAACGGCCGTGTTGTGGAAATAAGTATGCCCACACTCAGAACAGCCATAGAGCTTGTTATCCCGCGATTCCAAGGCGGCATTGCCACAACTTGGGCAGTAGTAACGACGCGCCAAGGCGTGCTCCACCCCCGCGGGATCGGGAGACCGCCGTTCAGGCACGGGCGGTCGACCCACCGTCTACAGTGAGGATAGTACCGGTGCAGTAAGAAGCCTCATCTGAGGCCAAATAAAGGCAGGCATAGGCCACTTCTTCGGGGGTGGCCGGGCGCCCCATGGGCGCAATGAGCTTGGGGTTCTCGGGTGAGAACAACATGCCCAACACGCTTTCCACCATCTGCGTTTGCACAAAACCGGGCGCGACCACGTTGCAGCGAATGTTGTCGTCCACATACGCGACCGACATCGAGCGCGTGAGATTGATGATGGCACCCTTGGTCGCGGTATAGGTGTGTGCATCGGGCGCGCCGCCCATGCCAAAAATGCTGGCCACGTTCACTATCGAGCCTTTGCCCTGCGCTTTCATTTGACGCAGCACCAGACGCGAGACATAAAAAACGCTATCGAGATTCAGCGCCATGACTTCCCGCCATTTCTCGATGGGGGTGCTATGGACGGGGTCCATCGAGCCAATGCTGGTTTCGCGAAGGTTATAACCCACGCCGGCGGCGTTAAGCAGAATATCGATGCGGCCGTATTGCGCCACACAAGCATTGATGGCTGCTTCCACCTGATCCGGCTGCGATAGATCGGCGCTGAACATGCTGGCGCAACCGCCGGCAGCAGTGATGGTTGCTAACGTTGCATCGAGATTCGACTGCGTACGCGAGATCCCAAATACCGTCGCGCCTTCTTTCGCAAACATCACTGCGCAAGCGCGGCCAATGCCGGTGCCCGCGCCGGTGACTAACGCAACCTTGCCATCCAAACGTCCCATACTGCTCACTCCTAATCGTTATTCTTTGCCGAAGCCTGCGCCACTGCTGGCCTCGCCCTGTGCGCACTCGTGCGCATTATTCCTCGCGCTGCCGCCCACCGAGCCGCAGCAAATCTTCATGCAATTCGAACCACACCGTGTGATAACTGTCCGAACGCGCGTCACTGACCGCAGCCGTTGCGCCTGCTTCAGCTTTCTCGAGTGCGGCATCTAGCTTTTGCTGATACAGCCCTAAGCGCGATTCGCCAGCGATTAGCGCAACCAGAATGGGTTCGAACCGCTCGTGCAGACCACCGAGGCGGTCGATGATACGGCGGTCATAAGCGGCATCGGAATGATCGTTGGGAACCCGCTGCCCGCCGATCGCCAGCGTCTGCCAATCCGTGATGAGCTGCTTCAATTCCACGTTGATACGTTCAAAGCGCTCGCAGGCGGCATTAAAAGCCACATCGGCCCGCAGAGTCACATAAAAGCGCGAATACTCGCTGGCCAGAATGAGCTGCCCAGCCGGCGAAAGGAGAAATCGACCATTGGCCTCAACGATGCGTCCCTGTGCCACGCCGCTCGCCAATACCTGCTGAACACGGGCGTCAGACAACCCACACACGCCGGCGATGTCCGCTACGCCACCGTGTTTTCGAATGGCCACGCCATGCATGACGAGATGCAGATCTGTATTCACTGCGAAGTCCTTTATTGGGTTGCAGGGGCTATGTCAGTCGTTCGCGCGCAGCGACTCTATGTCGTCGCGCCGCAAACCGGCACCGGCGTCTTTGAGGAGTCGCGAATGCTTTTGTTCCAGCTTGAAAAGTTCATCTGCGCGCGGCGTATGGGCGTGATACTTGACCCAATCCGCGCATAAATATCGGTATTGCGACCGGCACACCGTCGGCACCAATTCTCGCGTGCGGCGCATAAACTCCGCGAGCGAGAGCACACCCTGCGTCGTACGGTAGCGGTCGTTCTTGCGCGGCAACGTGCTGTCACCGGGTCGCAGCGGGCCGACCGAATCGGTGTAATCCCCGTCGTCCAGTATGGAATACGGAATGTAGGACAGCGAGCGCGTGGGGGCATCGTTGTGCTGCATCATCGTGTAGTCGTGCAGACGCTGACTGGGAGTGCTGATATAGCCCACCAACTCACCCAGAAAAAGATTGCCGTATTCGTCGTTTAGCAGCGGCCTAAAACGCTCAGCGCGTTCGTCGATGAGCATCCAATCTTCCATTTCATAACAGCCAGCAATGATGGCGAATTCTTTGATTACCGCATAGTAAGTCAGCGCGCCCGCGTCGAGCTGCTGGTCGCGTGTCCACCCGGTCATTTCACGCCACAGCTTGGCGGTGGCGGTTTTAATTCGCCCCGTGAGATCGATAAACATGGCGGTGAGCGCTTCGCGGCTTTCCATGCCGATGGGCAGTGGACCGTCGGAGAGCGCATCCGAGCTATACAAGCCCACACCAACCATGTGCTCCGCGCGCATTTCCGGCTCGGATTCGAACGATCCCCAGTCATCCAGCAGATTGATATGGCAACCTTCCAGAATCATTGTGACGGTCAGATTGTTGTAGGGGATATCGGCGCCCACGCCATCTAGCCAAGGCGGGCCAGACTCCGAGAGCTCTAGAAAATCGCGAACGAGCATCTGGCGTTTATCGGACACACGATACGGCCCGTGACTGTGTAGCGTGAGTCGACTTTCGCAGGAGACCAGAAATCCGTATTGCGCAGTAGTCGCCAGAAAAGCCTGCGCCGCTTGGTGCAAAGAGTCGCCTTCGCGGCACTCGAAGGCATCCGCATGGAATACCTGCAAGCGCTGCTCGGGCAACACCTGCGCGCGGTGCCCTGCTTGGCGGTTGGTGAGATTGCCGTTATTACGGTGCCATGACAGCTGAAAGCGTTTCCAGAAATCTAGCGTGTAGATCACATCGAGGGCTGCATCGGTAGGTTTAATAACCCCCCAGTTGATCAGCATTTCGCGGCCCAACAAGTAAAAGCAGGGCATGCACCACGCCACAATTTTAATGCCTTGATGACGCGCTCGGTCGCCAATTTCTTCAGCCGAAAGGTGTTCCTCAATTTTTCTCAGCAGCGCTGGATAACGATAAAAACAGTTCAAATAAGAAAACAAAATATAGGCGGAAACGGGAAAAATCTTGGACTCTTGGACCGTGCGCGTTGCGCACAGCCAGTAGGTCTCATCGGCGTTTTGCTGAATAAGATTGTTGGTCTCTAGCAGTTGGGCGTAAGTCAGCGCTGGCGTCGGCATGGCATAAATTCCTCTAGTAATACGATGGCATCAGGCCTGAAGAAGTCGGAAAACGCGGGCGCTGACATCCGCTCCAGTTTGGTAGTCATCACCAGTTTTCGCGCGCGCGGTCACCTCTAATTCCAGCCGGTCGCCATCTTTAATGCCAGACAGACGCGCGTTCATCAGACAGGGAATGCCGTACTCACGGGTGAGAATTGCCAGATGGGAACGCGTGGTCCCCCCGGCACAGAGCACGCCTTTAAATTGCTCAAGCACGGGGGCCGTCAGCGTGCCCCCGGAATCTTCCACCAACGCGATGGTGTTGGCGGGAACCCCGTGGGTGAGGTATTCCAGCACCTTGTCGCTAGTGCGCACGTAATGGGCGATACCAATTAAATTTTCGCGCCGTGATACGACGTTGTCACCCGCGCCACGTAGTTCACGACCATCGGCTGCCACCGGTGCGGTCGGTGCGCTGGCATGTTCAAAACTGAAATCTGCGCGCGCCAAACCAGCATCTTTGTAGGCTTCGGGCCGCTCACTCGCAGAGGACATTGCCGAGGGCTCGAATCGATAACCATTGGACAGCAGCTGCGCCTCAATCTGTGCAATATCGGCTTTGGTGATGACATCGTAAGCTTGGCCCGCCACAAAATCCTGCCAGTTACCGCCAGTTTCCGCATAGCGTCGGCGCACTAAATCTTTCATCGCGGCGTTGTAGGCCTCGACGATCGCGAAGGTGGCTTGCCAAGCGTATTTATCGTTATCTGCGTAGAGCGTGGCCATGCGTTCTCCCCTGTATTTTTATTGTGTGAACAACTGTTGGAGGTGGGCCCGCTCCGCCGGTCCAACCCCCAGCGCCTGTTGGAGGAAGTCTGCGTCGCTCCCATAGCGCGCGTCGATGCTCGCAAAAACGCACTCTAGATAAGATGCACGCGTGACCAGCAGCGGCTCCATCAAAGCGTTAACATCACGCCCCGGCCGTGGCGCGACCTCGTACTTCGCCAGCGCGCGAGGTAATTCAAGCGCCGCAGGATAGTACTGCCGAGACAGGCAGAAATCGTACAGGATAGTCGCGCGGGTCACCCCAAGCGCCATGAGCACCAGCGCCGCCCCGACCCCCGTGCGCTCCTTACCCGCAGAGCAGTTCATTAAAATGTTGCCCGATGGCGCGGCCAGCAGAACCTCAAACAGTTGCGCGTAGCGCGCGGCGGATTCTTCCACCATCGAGCGCAGCACCTCGTGGACCGCCTCGATTATCACGGCTGGATCGTCGGTTTGCTCGAACAATCGGTGAAAGTAAAAACGGTCTTTTAGACCCGGTGGAATGCCCAGGGTGACGACTCGCGGTTCGCACTGCAGCGCACCATCCTCACTAAGACGCTCCTCTGCCATCCGAAAATCGCACACGGTCCGAATGTCGAGGGTGGAGATTAGCGTCTGATCAGCTGCCGTTAAGCGCGACAAATGGCCTGAGCGAAACAATCGCCCCCAACTGACTCGGCGGCCAGCAGCGGCCAGATAGCCGCCAAGATCCCTGAAATTGACGCCGCCAGCCAAGAGTACCTGACGCGGCCCGACCACCAGCGGCGAACCCTGCGCCGGGACGAGCTCAAAATAGGGTCTCGCGAAACCCGCGAGGCCACTGATTTCAACTTCTGCGTGTGCGGAGTTGGCGCAAGGCTGACGCCGATCGATGGTCGCCGGCGTTCCGCCCACGTAGACCCTCACCAGTGAGGAGGTGAAAGTGTCGTCCCAGCGCAGTCGCCAGGTGCCCTCGCCCACCGGTTCCAACTCGATACCCAGCATGCAATCCATGATATTTCTCAACCTTTCTTATTGCGCCAGACGGTCTCGCCGACGCGTGGTCAGCTGCTCCTGCATACGGTCGCGCATTTGTCCGCGCCGCGCTAGATGGGCTTCTTTGCGCAATGGCACGCGCGGGATCTAGGCAGCGGCGCTGTGATCCCCTACTGTGCAGACCGATGAATTTCGACAAACTCTTCTGCATCACCCTGGCACCGTGACTCTACCCGTAATGGAAAGCCCAGACTTGCCCATTGTTCGCGTTCGCGACCTGCGTTTCCAACGTGGCGCGCGCGTGATATTCGACGGCATCAACCTGGATATCCAGCGTGGCAAAGTCACCGCCATCTTGGGCCCTAGCGGCACGGGCAAAACCACCCTGCTACGTCTTATCGGGGCCCAACTGGCCCCCAGTAGTGGCTCGGTGCTGGTTGAGGGACAAGACGTGCAGAAACTTGGACAGACCGCGCTGTATGCCCTGCGCAAGCGCATGGGCATGCTGTTCCAAAACGGCGCTCTGTTAACGGACCTGACGGTCTTCGAGAATGTGGCCTTTCCGGTGCGGGAGCACACCAATCTCAGCCCAGCGCTGCTCCGCACGCTGGTGTTGATGAAGCTCGAAATGGTGGGCTTGCGGGGCGCACGCGATCTTTATCCACGAGAATTGTCCGGTGGCATGGCGCGCCGGGTAGCGCTAGCACGCGCCATCGCCCTCGATCCCACCATGATTTTGTACGACGAACCTTTTTCGGGCCAAGATCCTATATCGATGGGAATTCTGGTCCGGCTGATTCGCCAACTCAACGATGCGCTGGGCTTGACCAGCGTGTTGGTCTCGCATGACGTTGCCGAGACCAATTCCATCGCCGACTACATCTACGTGCTGGCTGGAGCAAAAATTGTAGGCGCTGGAACGCCGGCAGAATTGCGTGCATCCACCTCCCCGATGGTCCGGCAATTCATGGGTGGGTTGTCGGATGGACCGGTGCCATTTCACTTTCCGGCGCGCGGTTACCTCGAAGATCTGCTGGAGCCTATCCCATGACCGGCCTCTTAGTGGGTCTGGGGCGCGCAAGCTTAAGCGTGTGCGAGCGGCTGGGGCGTGGGCATCTGTTTTTGTTCCGAATCCTGCTAGGACTGGCGGCGCTGGTCGGGCGACCCCGTTTGCTGGTCGTCCAAATCTGGTCGGTCGGCGTGCAATCGCTGCTGATTATCCTCGTCGCGGGCACCTTCGTCGGTATGGTCCTCGCCCTCCAAGGCTACAACACACTGATAACCTTTGGTGCCGAGCAATCGCTAGGCGTCGTGGTGGCTAAATCTCTGTTACGGGAACTTGGACCCGTGATCGCCGCCCTGTTATTCGCCGGACGCGCTGGCTCGGCCCTCACCGCCGAGATTGGCTTCATGAAAGCCACCGAGCAGCTCAGTGCGATGGAAATGATGGCGGTGGATCCGGTGCGCAGAATCATTGTGCCGCGGTTCGTCGCGGGCATAATCTCCATGCCCCTGCTCGCCGCCATTTTCACAGCCGTAGGGGTTTTGGGTGGGCATTTCTGTGGTGTAGGCCTGCTGGGGGTGGACGAAGGGGCGTTTTGGTCACAGATGCAAGCCAAAGTCACGCTAGTAGACGACGTGGTGAACGGCGTGCTGATCAAAAGCTTGGTCTTTGGCTTCGTGGTGAGTTGGATCGCGGTCTTTGAAGGCTATGATGCCGTGCCAACTTCCGAAGGGGTAAGCGCTGCCACCACTCGTACCGTGGTGCACTCCTCGTTAGCGATATTGGCGCTGGATTTTATTTTGACCGGACTGATGTTTAACTGAGAGCGTGATGAAAGACCCTCGATTAATGGAAATTTCCGTGGGCGCATTCGTGGCATTAGGGCTAGCTGCCCTGCTGTTACTGGCCCTCAAAGTGGCCAATCTAGCCCAATTCTCGCCGCCTCCCGGTTATGAAGTGAAGGCCTACTTCGATAATATTGGCGGCCTACAAGTTCGCTCACCGGTCAAAATGGGTGGCGTGTTGGTGGGACGAATCACCCACATTGGGTTCGACTCAAAACGCTTTCAGGCGGTAGTGACGCTACGCATCAACCAGAATTATGATGGCATTCCGGCCGACACCGCCGCCAATGTCTATACTGCGGGTCTACTCGGCGAACAGTACGTTGGACTAGAAGCCGGAGGGGACGACACCAGCTTAGTGGACGGCGACGAAATTACGATTACACAGTCCGCCGTAGTGATAGAGAAAATCATTCAAGAATTTCTCTATAGCAAAACAACTAAATCTGCCGGTCCGGGGTCCTGAACATGCAGCCGATCGAAGCCGTATCACCCTTCGGTGGGCGACAACTGATCAGACTTCTTCCCGCGGTGAGCACTTGGCGGTGGCACTGGCTCTTGGCGCTACTGTTGGTCGCCGGATCGTCGGGCTTACGGGCAGATGACGAATCACCGGCCCAAACGCTAGTGCGCACCACCGCCACCGCCGTATTGGAACGTCTACGCGCCGAGAGCGACGTCATTGCCGTCAACCCGGCTCGCCTCAACGAAATTGCCCAGGAAACAGTGCTGCCGCACTTTGATTTTCCACGCATGTCGCAACGGGTGCTAGGCATTCACTGGCGTCAGGCAACCGCTGACCAACGCGCACGATTCCTGTCGGAATTCACCACCTTACTGGTTCGCACCTACGCGCACGCCATCTACGACTACCGAGAATCAGCGGTCAAAGTACTGCCCGCGCGTGATTTGGGACCCGGTACGCAGCGCGTGCGCACGGAGGTTTATCGGGGGAATGAGGTGCGTCCGCTGCAGGTAGATTACGATGTGCATAGCGTCGCGAATGACTGGAAAGTGGTGGATGTCGCCATCAGCGGCATTAGTCTTGTTGTGAGTTATCGCGCCGGGTTCAATGCTGACATTGGAAAGTTAGGAATGGATGGGCTGATTGCCCAAATCGCCGAACACAACGCCCAGAAAGCTGGAAGCGGTTAACTCGTAGATTATGGACACCAGCAGCACGCTCACGGTAACGACCGAGGCCGATGGCACACTGGCGCTACAGGGTCCGCTGAACTTCGACACCGTGCGCGCAGCGCTTGCCCAAACCACCTCGGCGTTGGCGTCAGCGGTACATCCTTGCATCGACCTTTCGGGAATTACTCGCACCGATAGCGCGGGCTTGGCGCTCTTGGTGGAATGGGTAAAGTGCGCACGCGCCAAGCAACAGCCCCTGGTGTTGCGCGGAGTACCCAGCCAGTTAACCGCACTCGCGGCCGCCTGCGGTGTCACGCCACTGTTGAACGATCCCACTTAAACACGGGTCACCAGCGCGCCGGCACGGCTACACTCGGTAGCCACCGATACGCCGCCGCAAAGAGTGAATCGCTAAGCTATCGGCCAGCGCCGCGGCTTGCAGCCGGCGGTCGAACCTACCGGCCAATTCCTCGCTGTGCCGAATGGTTTGGGCTCGATACCGCGCCAGCGTCATCGCATCGGTGGGCTCGGCAGGACGGTGCTGCGCCAGCAACGCGAGATGCAGGCTGCCAACGACCAGTTCGCGAGTCACCCGTTCAAGCCCGCTCCCAACTTCCATATCCGCACCTTCCGGCGAGTTAGTCAGCAGCGCAAGCGGCGTGGTTTCCTCCGGAATAATGAACAGCCCGTTGCGACGAGCCGCTAATCCCCACGACAGACGCGCGCCCACCCACGACATAGGCGCGGCGATTACCATGCCCAGCAAAGCTGGCAGCATCCACGCTAATAACGCGGGGTACACGGCCCACGCGGTAACGCCCAACAGCAACCCAACGACCATATGACCCCGATGATGTTGCCAACAATCGGCAAATGGCATTCCACGATCATCGCGAGTCTGGGTTTTCCAGCCGCTATCCCGTCCCAGCAGAACATCGAACACAAACCGGCTTTGCAGCAGCATTTGCACTGGCGCAATGAGCGCCGAGAAAAACGTCTCAGCCAACATGCTGCGTAGCGCGCGCCCCCGCCCCCCAAATCCATGGGCAGCATCTGACCCTAACGCCACGCTCAGCCATCCCAGAAACTTGGGTAAGAGCAGCACTAACATCGTGGCTCCGAACAAACGCGCCGCCAGTTCGGAATCGATGACTTGCCACACAGGATAGGGCGTGCGGTCAGGAAAAAAATAAATCGGCAGCTGGAAACTGCCCTGCAGCGCCGCGCCAATACCGACCAGCAAAAAGAGCAACCACAGCGGGGAAGCCAAGTACGACATGATGCCGGACATCAAATGGAAGCGACTCAGGGGATGCAGACCCGCCGTGCCCAACAGTGCCAAGTGTTGCAGATTACCCTGACACCAGCGCCGATCACGCATCGCGTGGTCGAGCAAAGAAGGGGGCGATTCTTCGTAGCTACCACCCAGTTCGGTGAGCAGATGTGACTGCCAACCGGCGCGCCGCATTAACGCGGCTTCGACGAAATCGTGGCTCAAAATATGCCCGCCAAAAGGTGCCTTCCCCGGTAGCACCGGCATGCCAGCATGGGCGGCAAAGGCGCGCACGCGAATCATCGCGTTGTGGCCCCAATAATTGCTGTCGCCGCCGTACCACCAGGCAAAACCCCGCGCGAGCACGGGACCATACATCGCTGCCGCAAATTGTTGGGCACGCGCAAACAACGTGTTGCGATTCACCAACCTCGGCACGGTCTGCAGAATGCCGACGGTCGGGTTAGCGTCCATCAACCGCGCTAACATCAGCACGGTTTCACCGCTCATGACGCTGTCGGCATCGAGCACCAACATGTTTTCGTAACGCGCCCCCCAACGCTCGCAAAAATCAGCGATATTCCCGGACTTTCGCGCGGTATTTTCGAACCGCCGTCGATAAAACAATCGCCCAGTTGCGCCTAATCGGCGGCGCAAGTCATCCCATTCAATTTCCTCTGCAACCCAACTGTCGGGGTTGGTTGAGTCACTCAGAATGAAAAAATCGAAACTCGCTAGGACTTCTTGATCGCGCAAAGAGCGGTAGATTTTTTCGACTGCCGCCATCACCCGGCGTGGTTCTTCATTGTAAGTCGGCATGAGAATGGCGGTGCGCGTGTCTAGCGGCATTCCTGGCGATCGAGGGGCAGCCAAACCCAGCGGGCGACGGGGCCGTAACCCACTCCAAAGACCGGCCAATGCGCTGCAAAAAGTCAGCGCTATCCAGACAAAATTGGCGACAAAAAGTCCCATCAGCAAGACTTCAATCGCACTGATGCCGCCCGGCGAAAAAACCCGCCCAAGTTCTAGCGTGGCCCGCACAGTGAGCGCCAACGTGCCACCAAACACCGCGACCCGCCGCCAGATCAAAGGCTTTGGAGTAAGGGGATTTACCCCCAAGCCGGGCGCCGTATGGAGAGATTGCACCGGCATCATCAGGGGCTCGTCGGGCGGCAGAGACAGTGGTAACGCATCGCGCAGCGCGCTGTGCAGCGCGGCCGGCGCACTGGGGGAGAGCAAGGCGCGCGGCCAATGTCGTCCAATCTGCAGATTCAGTAACGCCGTACGACGCGTGTAGACGTCGACGGGCTGCCCAAGCGCTAAGGCATTGGTAGCCACTAGGGTCCAACGATCTAGCCGACGGCGCACATAGCGTAGCGCTAGTTCCGCATCCATCCGGGCCGGCATATCGTTAAACAGCGCGGCAATAAGCTCATCTAGCACCGCATCGTCGGTATAGCCTAACGGCAGAAAAAAATGCCGCAGGAGTTTCTCCACCGCCAAACGTTGGCGCGGTGCTAAACCCTCGGCAGGCGCATCAAGTGCCGGGCTCAGAGCGTCCCTATTCAACTCAGGCCGTCCACTGATAACACCAAATTTCAGTGATGGCCTGCGCATTGGCCATCAGAACGCAACGCAGTTCGATGGGATCATCGCCCTCAGGTTGCAGTTCAAAGGTGGTTCGCCAGAGCCCTCGGGCCGAATCCCACTGCGTAGTGGCCGTGGAGAGTTGACCGCGAGAAGTAAACAGGTTGGCTTTCACGGGAGCGGTGAGATCGCGCAGTGCGTCGCCACCAAAATCGACGATAAATAAGCGAGCCCGTTCCTGACTGCCACGGCCAATCCGCGTACTGACCACGCTACCCAATCGGTTACTGGCCACCGGCACTTCCCGGCACCAATGCAGTCGATAGGTAGCCTGCCATTCGCTCCCCGCAGCCAGCGGGTCCTTCGGCCGCCAAAAAGCAACGATGTTGTCGTTGCTCTCCTGGTCACTGGGGATTTCTATCAGTGTCACAGCACCCGCCCCCCAATCGCCGACGGGTTCTACCCACGCGCTGGGACGGTTCTCGTAATGAGATTCGGCGTCTTCATAGCTTTCAAAACGCCGGTTGCGCTGGAGCAGTCCAAACCCTTTAGGGTTGTGGTCTAGGAAATAGCTCACTCGCAAACGCTGCGGGTTGACCAACGGACGCCATAGCCACTCGCCACCGCCGTTCCATACGAGCAGTCCGTCGGAATCGTGGACCTCCTCGCGATAATCATCGACGCCTTGGCGATCGTTGGCAGCAAAGAAAAACATGCTTGTCAGAGGCGCAATTCCGACGGTTTCCATCACCCGGCGGGTATACAACGTGAGGTTCACATCGACGATCGTCGAGTCACCTGGTCGCACGGTAAAGGTATAAACCCCCGTGCAACTGCGACTGTCGAGCAATGCGTGGAGTACGACAGAGTTCGCGTCAACGGGACGCTCGAGGTAGAACTCCGAGAAAAAGGGAAATTCCTCGCCTTGTTCAGAGGCCGTGCCGATGGCCAAGCCGCGCGCCGAAAGCCCGTAGCCCATGTTGCGCCCCAACGCCCGGAAGTAGCTGCCGCCCAGGAAGGAAATCAGTTCGTCCAGATAGCTCGCCGTGTTCAGTGCGTAGTGAATTCGCACGCCCGCGAAGCCATCGGTTTTTTCGAACGCGCCGGGATCCAGTCGGTTACCACCGAAATCAAATAAGGACGGCGCGTAGCGAACTTCACGCGCTTGATCGTCGGTCACATCAAAAATGCGCACGGCAGTTTTGTAATAGAACCCTGGATGAAAAAACTGCGCAGTGAAGGGGGCTTCGCCGAGCCAAAGGGCGTCTTGTGGCCGGTAACGGATATCGTGATATTGCTTGCCGGTGAGATCTCGCAGGGCCGCTGAAGCACTACTGGGAGGAGCCTGAAACGGCTTTTCGGCCAATGCCTTAGCGCGCTTCCGGAGCACATCGAGGGTGAAGGGCTTGGGCTCCGAGAACAGCGGTGTCGCGTCCGCACGGAGAGCCGGCAACAGGCCTGCTAGCGCGGCCAGACGGCTCAGAAACGCGCGTCGGGCCATTGCCGGGAAGGCGGCAGATAAAGTAGGCATGTCGATCTAACAGGTGCTCTTTGGGACTCGGCAAACTATATAGATAAAATTGCTGCGCTGCCGAATTTCGCGCGTCCCAGTATTTTCGACCGCCGCGAATGAATCGTCGCTGAACTCGCCCTCCAGGCGCCTGCGGGCGGGCGACCTTACCGCCCGCAGGCCCCCGTTTTACCCGAGTTTGATCGGCACAAAAATCTCGCTATCGTCACGGTGCACCAGCAACGCGATCTGCCCACCAGCCCCTGCGATGAGGCGTTTGAGGTCGGCTGGAGTGGCCACTGGCGCAGAATTAACCGCCAGAATCACGTCCCCGGGTCGGATCCCGGCGCGTGCCGCGGCCCCTTGCACCTCCGTCACCAGCACGCCGCGCTCACCACCGCCGAGTGCCCGGCGGGACTGCTCGTCAAGCTGCCGCACCACGGCGCCCAAACGACCCGACTTGGCAGCCTCGCCATCACTTTGGTCGCTCGCGGCCACCAAACCGCCGTCCATGGATCCCAGTGCCACCGGCACCTGCAGGGACTTGCCGTCGCGCAGTAAGCTAATCGCCACGGTCTCGCCCGGTTTCTTCCCCGCGATGAGTCTGGATAGCGAGGCTGAATCTTCGATAGTGTCGCCATCGACTTTCAAAATGACATCCCCGGCCTTGATGCCAGCCTTCGTGGCAGGCATGTCATCCTGCACTTGGCTCACTAAGGCGCCTTGGGGGGTTGCCATACCAAAGGATCGCGCCAGATCCTGATCTAGCGACTGCACAGACACCCCCAAGCGTCCGCGTTGAACCTTACCGCCCCGCGCAAGCTGCGTCTGTACGTCCATCGCCACATCCATCGGGATCGCAAACGATAGCCCCATATAGCCACCGCTCTGGCTATAAATTTGCGAGTTTATGCCGACCACTTCACCTTTGAGATTGAGCAGAGGGCCACCCGAATTGCCCGGATTAATGGCCACGTCGGTCTGAATAAAAGGCACATAGCCGCCATTGGGCAAGGAACGCATCTTCGCGCTGACCACGCCCGCACTCACGGTGTTGTCGAAACCAAAGGGGGATCCGATGGCGATCACCCACTCTCCAACCTTTAGCGCAGCGGAATCCCCCACCTTTAAAACAGGCAGCTTGCTCCCTTCAATTTTAATGAGCGCGACATCGGTGACTTCATCTACGCCAATGACCTTGGCTTTGAACTCACGTTTATCGCTCAGCTTGACGTTCAACTCCTCGGCGTCGTCGACCACATGGGCGTTGGTGAGGATGAGGCCATCAGCAGAGATGATAAAACCTGACCCACCGCTGCGCTGCATGGGTCCCTCACGGTCCGGCGCGGGCATCCCGTAATGACGGAAAGAGTCTGGCGAGCTGTCTTCTCGCTCGGGTTTCGAGGAGCGCTCACGACGACTGGTTGATTTGACATGGGTCGCGCTGATGTTGACGACCGCCGGGCCGGTGGCGCTCACCAGATCGGTGAAGTCAGGCAGTCCAACCAGCCGTGGCTCGGCAGCGCTGGTTTCAGCCGCCACGGTTGGTACCAAGGTTGAAACAACATCATGCCCTGCGAACGTGGCCACCACGAACGCAGCGGTGACGGCCGATGCTAAAATTTTCCTGCGGTTCATTCGCGTTCCTCTTCGAATTTGTCTAGGCAGCCCGATGCTGCCCTCATGACTCACACTGTGCCCGACGAAACTTAAGCGGATCTTAAGCTTGGCTCGTGGCCGGCGCTGGCGGGAAATTGACTCGCACCGAAGTGCCGCCCCCCGGGGCGTCATCAATCTCCACGGTGGCACCGTGGAGTTCGGCCACACGCCGGACGATCCCAAGGCCTAGGCCGCTGCCAGGATGCACCGTACCGGGCATCCGGTAAAAACGCTCAAAGACACGCGTACGTTCCGCCAACGGAATACCCGGCCCGTTATCCATCACGTTCAGGCACACGCCCGGCGTTCCGGCCATAACACTCGCCAAGACCCGACCGCCCTCGGGGGTGTAACGCAGCGCGTTCTCCAATAAGTTCACGCAGAGTCCGGTGAGACTGCGGGCCTCTCCTTGAATGGCGACATGATCAGCGATGCGCACGACCAAATCGATGTGCCGTGCCGCCGCAAGAGCTGCCACTTCTTGGCGCGCCCTCGCCAATATTGGGGCCAAGTCTAGCGAGGAAAACTCCGTTTGGGGGTCGCTGGCGTCAAGTCGTGCAACCGCCATCAATCTCTCCAGTAACGTCGTGGAACGGGCAATGCCTTGCCGGAGTTCACCGAGCACTTCTTCACGGGCGTCCTCGGTAGCAGCGCGCTCGAGTAGTTGCGCCTGCAGACTGATTGCCATGAGTGGAGTGCGCAGTTCGTGCGCGGCATCCGCCATGAATTCCTGCTGGCGAGCGAGAACCTCACGTTGGCGGGCAATAAGATCATTAAGCGCCTCGGCCATTAGTCCTACTTCCTGGGGCAAACCGCTGTGCGCGAGCGGCTCCAAGACTGCAGGGTCGCGCCGAGAAATAGCGGTCGCGAGCGCGGATATCGGCGCTAGCACTCGACCCACGGCCCACCAGATCAACAACGCTAGCAACGGCAACAACGCCAGCGTTGGGTAGAGCATGCGGAGTGCCGCGTTGGTGGCGATATTCCGTCGAATCGACAAGGGCTGCGCCAGTTGCACGATCCACGGCCCCAGCTGCAGGGCGTACACGCGCCAGTCAGCGTTATTTTCCCGCGCGGTGCTGTAACCGCGTTGGGTGGATAGTGACAGCACGATGCCTGGGTGCGACTGGTAGCGCAGCACGCCATGTTGGTCCCAGAGTTGCGTCACGACCTGCTGTTCCGGATCCGGATCGACCACCGCAACCGAACCCAAAAGATAGGCTTTATCCTCTAGTGAGAGCGCCTGTTGGCGCAGTTGATAGTCTAGTATTTGGTCGATTTCATGACGTGCCCAATACCAAGTGGCGCCCGTCGCAGTCAGGGTGGTTACCAAAGTGGCTAGCAATAAAACCACCAAGAGGCGACGTTGCAGCGACATTAGCGTTCAGCGCCCAACCGATAGCCCATACCTCGGACAGTCACTATGTGTTGATCTCCCAGTTTTCGGCGCAAATTATGGACGTGGACTTCCACCGCGTTGCTGGCAATTTCCTCGTCCCAACCATAGAGACGATCCTCCAATTTGGCGCGCGAAATGACGGCCGCGGGGCGTTCCATGAGCGTCTGTAGGATGGCGAACTCGCGGGCCGACAACGCGATAGCCCGGGTCTCTAACCACACTTCGTGGGTCGCGGGATCAAGCGCCAACGTACCGTGTTCCAAACGATTGCTGGTATGCCCAGCCCGCCGCCGTAACACCGCGCGAATGCGGGCAGCTAATTCATCGAAATCAAATGGTTTTACTAAATAATCGTCAGCGCCAAGATCTAAGCCGCGGATGCGGTCGGCGAGGGCGTCGCGAGCGGTAGAGATAATGACCGGAATGGGATTTTTCCCCCGACGCAATTCGGCCAAGAAGGCTAGGCCATCTTGGCCGGGCAAGCCTAAATCCAGCAGCACGAGTTCGTAGGGTGCTAGGGCCAAGGCGGCTTGGGCGGCGTTTGCATCGCGCGTCCAGTCCACACTATGGCCTTCCTGCTGCAACCCCCGACGTAAGGCGCGGCCAATCATTTCGTCGTCCTCAACTAACAACAATCGCATCGGCATCACCACCGCGAGTAGGGTCACTCAGAATACCGCCGCGACCTGCGTTCAGTCTCGGGCCGGTAATAGATTCGGCGGGTTGCACACCCAAGGGCTCTTGCAGGGTAGGATCGACAAGAGGCATTCGCGCCCTCCATTAGCCACGAGGAAACTGCCGATGAACACCCCTGAATCGCCGCTCCCACTGCCGAGCACGCCACTCGCCTTGGAATCCCTGTGGATGCCGTTTACCCATAATCGGCTGTTCAAGAAAAATCCGCGCATCGTCGTCGCCGGCCAGGGTATGCATTACACAACACAAGATGGCCGTCAGATCCTCGATGGCCTCTCAGGGCTGTGGTGCTGTAACGCCGGCCATCGCCACCCACTGATTGTCGAAGCCGTGAAGCAGCAGTTGGATCAGCTGGACTACGCACCGCCGTTTCAAACCCAACATGACCGCGCGTTCGAACTCGCCACCGCCGTGGCTAAAATTGCGCCGGCTGGTTTAGACCATGTCTTTTTTACTAACTCCGGATCAGAAGCAGTCGACACCGCGCTAAAAATTGCGCTGGCGTATCACCGCGCCCGTGGCGACGCCTCGCGCTTCAGGTTGATCGGCCGGGCCCGCGGCTATCACGGCGTGGGCTTTGGCGGGATCTCCGTGGGTGGCATGGTGGCGAATCGTAAAGCCTTCGCCTCGGCGATGCTGCCAGGCGTTGACCACCTACCGCATACCCACGACCTAAGCCAGATGGCGTTCAGCCGCGGCATGCCCACCTGGGGCGGCCATCTTGCCGAGGAACTAGAGAAGCTGGTGCAGCTGCACGATGCGTCAACAATCGCAGCCGTTATCGTCGAACCCATGCAGGGGTCCGCAGGGGTGATTGTGCCACCGTTAGGATATCTGGAACGGTTACGCGAAATTTGCACCCGCCATGGCATCCTGCTGATTTTTGACGAGGTCATTACGGGCTTTGGTCGACTCGGGCACTTTTTCGCAGCGGAACGCTTTGGCGTGACCCCCGACATCATCACTTTTGCGAAAGGGGTGAATAGCGGCATGGTGCCTTTGGGCGGGGCCATCGTGCGCCGGGAAATCCACGAGGCTTTTATGACTGGCCCCGAGCACTTGGTGGAGTTCTTCCACGGCTACACCTACTCCGGGCATCCACTCGCGTGCGCCGCAGGGCTGGCGGCACTGAAGGTTTACGCCGATGAAGGTCTGCTAGCTCGGGCGCGGGCCTTGGAGCCGGTTTTAGAGGATTTAATCCATAGCTTGCGCGATGAGCCCAACGTCATTGACGTGCGCAATCTCGGGCTTGCCGCCGCAGTGGAACTCGCCCCGCGCGCAGGCGAGGTCAGCAAACGCGCTATGGAGATTTTTCATTACTGCTTCGACCACGGCGCCATGGTGCGCTACGTCGGCGACATTATCGTCATTGGTCCGGCCCTAATCGCGACCGAAAACGAGCTTGAGCAGGTTGTGGCGTTAATCCGCGCAGGAATCCGGCGCGTGGCCTGAATATTTGGCGCAAAGCTTGACCCGCAGCCGCTAGGGGTGAAATAAGACAGGCTCACCATTTTTTCTAAAGGGAAGCAATGTACTACTGTCCTCAGTGCGCCACGCCTATGGTTAAACGCGATTCTGGCGGTCGTGAGCGGTCAATCTGCCCCCAGCGCCAATGCGCCTTCGTACATTGGAACAACCCCGTGCCGGTAGTCGGAGGCATTGTGGAATGGGACAACCAGATCGTGCTCGTTCGCAATGTGGGCTGGCCCGCCAGTTGGTATGGGCTGGTGACCGGCTTCCTAGAGGCCGGCGAAATGCCCGAAGAAGCGATTCTGCGAGAGGTAAAAGAGGAAGTCGGCCTCGACGCCACACTCGAGTCGTATGTCGGAATGTATGAGTTCTATCAAAGGAATCAGCTGCTCATCATCTACCATTTGCGGGCGCACTCTGGTGATGTCGTGGTCCAGACCGAGGAAATCGCGGACCACAAATGGGTACCGGTAGAGAAAGTGCAGCCTTGGACCGCCGGCACTGGGCGCGCACTACGCGACTGGCTACGCTCGCGCGGCATTGAGCGGGAGATGCTGGATTTCAGCGACGCGAATAATTAAACAGCGAACTGTCACTCACGGCACCGGGTCATAGCCCGAGGAGCCCCATGGATGGCAGCGCGCTAAGCGTTTAACTGACAACCACAAACCCTTTTGGGTACCGTAGCGTGCTAGCGACTCCAAGCAATACGCCGAGCAACTGGGTAGATAGCGACAACGGGGGCCCAGCAGGGGCGAAATGACGCAGCGGTAGCCGCGCACCGAGCCCATGAGCACACTCAGTAGTAGTTGGCGCAGTCTTTTGTGAAGTCTCGGCAACATGCTCAAAGTCGAGCCTAAAATTGACCCAATAAGCGTAGCCTTGCGGATGGATTCAGGCGCGCGACTGCTGCGATTCACGGAAGTACGCAGGCTTAGCGTAGCGCCGGCTGCAGTAATAACAGTCGACCTTGGATTTACCCTCGAAGCTCAGATAGACCAACGGATGGCCCAACGCGCCACCACCACCGTCGCACCCGGCGACGTCTTCGGCTTCATCCATTTTGACGATTTCTTCTGGTTCCATCGTGCTGCAACTCCGAGGCGGCTACGTTCGCAGCGCGCCCTCATGACCAACTTGAAGATGTGTCCTATAGTAGCAAACTCCACCCTCCGCACGGGTGTTGCAATGAAAGGAACGACCATGGCAAAAGTCAGCCTGCAGTCTGCGTACAACATTTCGCCGGATCAAATCTGGGCGCTCATCGGGACATTTAGTGCACTGTCGGATTGGCATCCGGCAGTTCAAAGCAGCCGGCGGGAAAACGATAGCCAGGTACGCCGATTGTCGTTGTTGGACGGCGGCGAAATAGTGGAACGATTGGAGACCCTCGACGAAAAAGAGCGGCTTTACCGCTCTAGCATCGCGAACCGCCAACTGCCGATAGCGAATTACACCGCCACGCTGCGGGTTTGCGATGATGGCGCGGATCAGGCCGTCGGGGATTGGTCCGGCGAATTCGAGCCCGCCCCCGGTATCCGGGACAACGAAGCAATAAACGTGGCGCAAGACATCTATCAGGCAGGCTTCGACAACCTTAAAAAATGTTTGCCCTATAACCCCCTCTGCCATTAATTAACGAGAAAAACTGATGATTGAAGCGCGTTTCACGGAAGACCACGCCTGGGTCCGGATCGACGAAGATGGTATCGCCATCATCGGCATCTCCGACTATGCCCAGGAACAACTGGGCGATATCGTGTACGTCCAGCTTCCAGACTTGGGTCGTGACCTCGTGCAAGGCGAGGACTGCACCCTGATCGAGTCGGTGAAAACCACCAGCGATGTTAAATGTCCGCTCAGTGGCCGTGTCATTGAGGTCAATGAAATGCTCCTCGATGAGCCAGACAAACTCAATGAAGCGGCCCTTGACGAGGGCTGGCTGTTTAAAGTTGAGCCCTCCGACGAAGCTGAGTACGAAGACCTCATGGATGCAGACGACTATGAAGACTTCGTCGACACGCTGAGTTAGCGCACCGTGTCGGCGGCGGCTCTGTGGCGCGCCCGCGGCTCAACGCATCCCCTATCTTGCTAACAAGGCAACGCCATGCCTGTCGGCAGATGCGCGGGCGCGTGCTGGCGGTAGCGATTGCGGCTGGCGGCAATTTGGGGCCCAATGTCGCCCCGACGTTTCATCAATCGTAAAGGACTAAGCAAGCTGTGCTGAATTCCGGCCTAAAACGCGAACTCAAGGCCCGCGCGCATTCACTCAAACCAGTCGTCATCATTGGTCAAAAAGGTATCACCCCGGCGGTAGTGGCCTCGATCAGTGAAGCGCTGGATGTTCACGAACTCATAAAAGTACGCCTGCCCGTGAGTGAGAAAGTGGCGCAAGTGGCGCGCATCGCGGAACTCGCGACCGAGCTGACCGCCGATGTGGTGGGGAGCATCGGGCGAGTGTTGATTTTATATCGCCTACGGCCCGAGTGAGCCGACCGGGCAACAGCGTGTCCTGAATAGGAATACAAGGAACACTTGGGATACGCGGGGACCGGTCTAGCTAGCGAGGCATGGGCCCGAACTGAGGCTCGACATGCCACCGGGTGCTGGTCCTAGAGGGTTTCACGCCCCGGGGTAAGGCCGCTGATAGGCTGCGAGCCAGCGCGGTGGGTTGATCATCTACGCATAGTGATCAACCGGTACCTCGCGCAAGTACGCACGGTGGCCCAGAGGTTCGCGAAGTCTTGGCGTACACCAACTGGTTGGGGCGGCAACCAGTGGCCGCTGAAACAGGCTGCTATGCGCGAATTGAAACAATGCGCAAACGCTTTGGCTACTAGGGGCAGGGGGCGCAGAGCGCGGCATGGTGCGTGAATGTCCGGGACGCTCGGCGGCTATAATCGGGCCCGGCTGAGGTGGCTGGTTGGTCGCCGGGTTGCACGGCAGCGACTGGTCAAGCGCTATTGCGAGCCCAAACAGGCATTGCAGTCAGTTCAATGACGTGTGGTTTTAGCCGGTGAGGGCCTCAACCTTGTTGCTCTCACCGGCGGCAGATTGTGCAGCAACCCACTCCGCGAATTCATCCCTATCCAGTTAACGATGTTCTTGCCAAACCTCGTTTTGTTCGGCCCGCAAGGCACCCATCAAACGCGGGATAGCATCATCACTGGGGCACTAGGTTCCGAACGGCACGCAACGTCATCGACCAGTTTACCTGCGCATGTGCAAGCACCAACGTCTACCGGCTCATCCCTTTACCGTGGCAGCGCCGAGAGGGGATTGTGACCTTCCACACTAAGGGAGATAGAGCCCCCTTGGTCAGCATGCAGCACCGTCCTCGGGCAGCGGAGCACCAGTGGGAGTGGCAAGTCGCTGACGAATGGTCTGCATCGCCGCGCGCAGCGCGGCTGTTAAATCATCAGCAAAGCGACGCCGGTCGAAATGGGTTGGGGCATCACCATCATACTCAACCCGCCGCGCTATCGCGGCCAATCGAAAAGCGCCGATGGTGCGAGCAGAGCCGCAAAGGGCGTGCATGTCTTCGCGAAGCCGGGCCTCACCTATTCCACCCTCCATCGCTTTGCGAACAGTGTCGATATAACCCTCGGCGTCTTCAGCAAACTCGCCAAAGAACTGCTCCGCCTCATCAACCGACATGTAAGACATCAACTCAGTAAACAGCGAATCCTCAATGTCCGGGACGCTGTCTAGGTCGCTCAGAACCTCTTCGTTAGTCAGGGAGCTGGATTGGGCATTATTTTGGGCCAGCCGCTGCAGCAGGATGTCCTGCACAATCTGAACCAGCAAGGAAGGCCGCAATGGTTTAACCGCGAAACGCGCCACACCAACCAGATCGGCATCCGCGACTAAATCCGGGCGATTATCGGCAGTGAGCATAATAATGGGTGTGCGTTGCGGATTTGAGAAAGAGGCAAAATTGTAGAGCCGCGCCACTTCTAACCCATCCATAGACGGCATGTGCATATCGATGATGGCGAGGTCGTAAGCTCCTGTCTGCAACTCGTCCAAAGCTCGCTCGCCATCCGCAACAAGATGGCAGCGATACCCGGCACGCTCCAACGCCATGCGCGCAATTATTTGGTTAGTAGGGCTATCTTCGGCGACAAGAACTAGACTCGCGCTTTCGGCCCGCAGCACTTCTATTGGCGTCCAGGCCTCCGGTGGGAGCAGTTGGCTGGCCAAATTGAGGACTCGGGCCACATCGGCCCGCGGTGATTCTGGCGTTAGATAACTTAACAACCCTGCCGCTATGGCGGTCGATCTACTGTCTTCTTCACCGACGCCGATGACCACCGGTGCCGCGCGACGGCCTTGACGCTGAAGATATTCGCGCAGCAACCCCAGAACTGTCTCGGCGATTGAGTAATCCAGAAAAAAACAGGTGCGAGGCGGGACTAGATGCAGATTTCGGTGCAGTTCGCCAATGCCGAATTCCTTGACCGCACAGAAGTTCCGCTCCCGCAGATGACGGCGAAGGTTATCGGCGATCGTTCCTAAACCCACCAAAATAATGAGCTCCGGTGCTGCGACGTTATCGTCTTCTAGACAAGTCTGCAGTTCCAGCGTTAGTTCGATATCAATTCTAGTGCCTACGCCGAGTGCCGTCTTTATCGTGATCCCGCCGCCCATCAGCTTAATCAGATCCCGAGCTATGGTGGTCCCTAGTCCTGAGCCCCCATGCTGGCGGGTCAGGGTGTCGTCGCTTTGCGAAAACGGGTCAAACACTCGCGCGAGATAATCTTGCGTCATGCCGGGTCCAGTATCGGTAATACTCAGCACAAAAGAGTCGGCGCCACGTCTCAACGAAGTCTTAGTAATGGCGATTTGCACCGATCCGCTTTCCGTGAATTTGAGCCCGTTCCCGGCAAGATTAACGATGACCTCTTGCAACTGACGAGGCGAGCCTATCAGTTTATTTTTGACAGCCGCGTCCACAAAAAGACTCAGCACCAGCTGTTTAGAGACGGCTTGTGGCGACAAAATATCCAAGGTCTCCGCTACTAACGAATGCAAATCCATCGGCTCATGTTGTAGCGCGAAGGTGCCAGACTCGTATTTGCTGAGGTCTAAAATCCGGTTGATCAAATCTAAAAGCGTATTAGAGGAGTTGGCAATCAGACGCACCATTTCGGAACGCTGAACTTCGGAATTCTCGCCACCGAAGAGTTCGGACAGCGCAATAACGCCATGCAATGGCGTGCGTAACTCATGACTCATTTTTGCTAGGAAGTCGCTTTTTGCGCGCGCGGCGGCCTCCGCACTCGCAACGGCGGCGTACAGCTGCTTGATCAAAAAGCCGGAATACAACGGCACGACAATTAGGCCGAACCCCAGACCCACAGCCAGTTCTGGAAACTGGCGTAGAAACGGCGACGCCAATGCCACGAGAACGAAACAACAAAACGACACGGCGAGGTTGCCGTAAAGATATGCGGGCCCGTAGCGCATGCCGTACCCAATGGCGATCCAAAGATAAAGTACGTAGACACCCGCTAAGGTTTGCCCCCCAAAATACAGGACCCAGCTGATAGACAAATTATCGAGAATAATACTGGCGAGGCGTTGTCCGAAGCGCCAGCCGCCGACCCCGGAGCGTTTTGGCAGAAATTTCGCCCAAAGCCACAACGAAAGCGCTGATAGCGCCGTAAACAAAAAAGTGAACCAAACGGCGACGATATTCAGCGTTGGCTGCCGGTGATACGCCAACAAGGTCAGGCCGATTAGAACCAGATTCACGGCGAAACGAATTTTAGCTTGTGCGAGCTCGCTCAGTACGGCAACGGCTGGGGCCGCAACGACCTTTAGCTGCGGTGGGCTCGCGTCCGGCGGCTTGGCAAGCTTTGTAAACGGGAGCTTCATCGAGGAACCGATATCGATGTGGCGCTGATAAGGTAGACGGACACTTCCTAAGCGATTATCGGATCGAGCGAAGTCATTAGACCGGCTCGACTCGACCCAGTACTAGCGCGGCATTATGGCCACCAAAGCCAAAGCTGTGAGTGAGCACCGTCTGTATCGGTACGGCCCCACCCTGAAGCGTGAAATTAAGGTCGACGATTGGATCTTCTAAATTCAGGCAGGGGTGGACCGCTTGATGTTGAAGACTCAGAACAGCGACAACGAACTCCAATGCTCCTGACGCCCCTATCGTGTGGCCAAGAATGGATTTCGTGCTATTCACCCATGGCCGCTTGCCGAACATCCGTTCGAGAATTCTTCCCTCAACCCGGTCATTAATTTGGGTTCCGGTACCGTGGGCATTGATGTAGTCAATATCTTCGGGTTTCAAACCCGCGTCGAGAAGCACTTGGCGGAACATGGGCTCGATGGCGTTTTGTACGTCGGAAATGGCCGCGATGGAATAGGCATCGTTAGTTTCCGCAAAACCTAAGACTTCGGCCAGAGGCTGGCCGCCGCGAGTGTTCAAAGACGCTTCAGACTCTAAAAACGCGATGCCAGCTCCGCCCTCGCTGAATAAGAACCCGCGCCTCTCGGCATCGAAAGGACGATTCTCAGAACCGATTTCTCGAAATGGCTTGGCGAGCGTGTTAAGACGATCAAAACCCATAAAAACGCCGCCCGCGCGGTCACCTAGATGTTCGATCCCGCCCGCTAGCGCGACGTCTAATTCGCCCCGTTGAATCGCTCGAAAGGCTTTGCCGATGGCGATGGTGCCAGAAGCGCAGGCGGCGCAGGTGGTCTCGACGTGCTCCTGTACGCCGAAACGAATCGCGATTTGAGCGGCGAGTGCATTGGGCATCGTCTGACAAATAACCAAGGGGTTTACCCGAGGGTGCTCTTTCAAACCGCTTAACAGAGCGGCAGCCGTGGCGTCTCCGGAATCTGCCTCGACTCGCGCTTGGAGTTGCTGCCGGAAACCGCCGAGGAGATGCGCCCCGTAATTGTCAAACGGCGCTGGGGCTCCCCCAAAGCCCGTTCCGACGAACACGCCGGCGCGTTTTTTTGCAGCTCCCAGCGGAGGTTCAGCTCCTTGTGAGGCGCCGACAGCGGAGGGCTCCCACTTTGCGCTTGCCGCTGCTTGAGTTGCCGCTACTACTCCAATTTGTGCAGCTTTGGACAGCACCAGCCGATCAGTTCGCGACAAGCCATAGTCAGCGAACTGCGGGTCAGCCAAAGGCGACCAGATTTGGCTAGATGCGCTATAGAAGTTTCGCCAGTGGCCCGGGGTCGCCTCGACATGCGCGGCCCCTGTTTGCAAGCGCTGCCAGAACTGCTGAGCATCACAGCCCACAGTTGAGACCACACCTAGCCCCGTAACGTAAACCCTCTGTCGGGCGGGTAACACGCCCTAACGATCTTTTAACAGCGTAGCGGCAACGAATTCGCAGACCCAGTCGACCGTCACCCCAGTCGTGGGGATTTGGTCGATTTGAAATTCAACGTCAAATTCAGCGTCCAAGGAAATCATCAAGGCGATAACTTTCATTGAGTCAGCGCCCAAGTCCTCTGCGATGAGCGACGTTCCAACTAGCTTATCCGCAGCCACGCACAGCGTGTCGGCAATCACCGCGCAAACGCGCTCACGCACCAGAAAAGCCTCTCCAGTCGTCTCCATTTTCCGCAACCATCCCCAATATTGTGTTCAGTGATCGCCCCGCCGTCACAGACTGGCGCAATCTAAACTGCGCTAGCTCAGTTGAGTGATGCCGAGCCTCTGCTAGCTAAATTAGCGTTCGAGCATCAACTATAGCCGGAAAAGGTTCCGGATTCATTTCTTTCACTTTGCGGACCCTTTGCTAAGCAAGCCCCTCAGGGAGCTTGAAATGCAGCGGGCCGCGGCGCAGGAGAGTTAGATGGCTGCTCAACCAGCAACGGTTATTCCCGAGGGCGTGGCGGAGCGCTTTTCGCTGGCATTCACTGCGACCGATTCCAGTGAGTTCGAAATAGAAAGAAAGGGCAGCGCGATATGGTGCACCCGCAGGAGCGAGGCTGACGCGTGCGTGTCAATGAGCCAACTTGAAGCGACGCTCGCGCTCGACGAGTCGCTAATGCGCGGCAATCTCGGCGCAATTAAATTCAAGATCATTGCGTCCGCGCAACCTGGCGTGTTTTCGCTGGGTGGAGACCTGGCGTTTTTTTTGCGCTGCATAGAACAGAGAGACCGCGCGTCTTTATCTGCTTATGCATTGCTAGCCGCGCGAGCGGTCTGGGCGAACTTGTCTCACTTTGGCGCACGCCAGATCTGCAGCATCGCGGTGGTGGAGGGCGAGGCCCAGGGCGGCGGATTCGAAGCTGCCCTTTCCTGCGACATCATAATCGCTGAGCGAGGCGCTTTCTTTGGATTTCCCGAAACTCTATTCGGACTTTTCCCAGGAATGGGTGGCGATACGTTACTTAAAAGCAGGATCGCCGAATCGGTGGCGGAAAAAATCCTGAAGGGCGCCAATCGTTACAGTGCAGAATTCCTGTTTGATATCGGCGTCGTCGACCACCTCGTCCCCCGGGGCGATGGCAGGCAACTGGCCGAGAGCCTTACTTCGATCAAAGCTATTCCGCACCTTGATAAGGTCCGACGAATGCGGCGGGCCGCCCTGACGTTTGGTCAACTCGCGACCGAGGTTGATCACTGGGTCGATACGGCTTTAGCCCTAACGGAACGGAATCTCAGAGCGATGCGTTATCTACTTGGGGCTCAGCGACGCCGAGTCTAGGATCCAGGGCGCGCACATCGATATGACAGGAATGGGTAGCGACCCGTCGCAAAGAGCAAAGTAGCTCCGCGCAGCGGCTCCGATTATCCGTCGATAGCAGATCTTCAGAGCAAAAAAACCCCCTAGTGCAACGCACTAGGGGGTTTCGCTTTTTAAACCTGGCGATGACCTACTTTCGCATGGTTGAACCCACACTATCATCGGCGCAGAGCAGTTTCACTTCTGAGTTCGAGATGGATTCAGGTGGTTCCCACTCGCTATTGTCGCCAGGCAATTCTTTCACTTCGCGGCGCGACTGGCGCCGTTGAAGCACTGGGTAAGTCAAATTATTTGTACGTTACATTCGAAAACACTTGAGCGTTATATGGTCAAGCCTCACGGGCAATTAGTACCGGTAAGCTACATTCATTACTGAACTTCCACATCCGGCCTATCAACCTTGTAGTCTACAAGGGCCCTTCAGGGACCTTAAGGTCCAGGGAGACCTAATCTTAGGGGAGGCTTCCCGCTTAGATGCTTTCAGCGGTTATCCCGTCCGTACATAGCTACCCGGCAATGCCACTGGCGTGACAACCGGAACACCAGGGGTACGTCCACTCCGGTCCTCTCGTACTAGGAGCAGCTCCCTTCAAGTCTCCGACGCCCACGGCAGATAGGGACCGAACTGTCTCACGACGTTCTAAACCCAGCTCGCGTACCACTTTAAATGGCGAACAGCCATACCCTTGGGACCGGCTTCAGCCCCAGGATGTGATGAGCCGACATCGAGGTGCCAAACTCCCCCGTCGATATGAACTCTTGGGAGGAATCAGCCTGTTATCCCCGGAGTACCTTTTATCCGTTGAGCGATGGCCCTTCCATTCAGAACCACCGGATCACTAAGACCTACTTTCGTACCTGCTCGACTAGTCTGTCTCGCAGTCAAGCGCTCTTCTGCCTTTACACTCATTGCGCGATTTCCGACCGCGCTGAGAGCACCTTTGTGCTCCTCCGTTACTCTTTGGGAGGAGACCGCCCCAGTCAAACTACCCACCATACACTGTCCCCGACCCGGATAACGGGCCTAGGTTAGAACCCCGAACACGCCAGGGTGGTATTTCAAGGTTGGCTCCACAACGACTAGCGTCGCTGCTTCAAAGCCTCCCACCTATCCTACACAAACATGTTCAAAGTTCAGTGCAAAGCTATAGTAAAGGTTCACGGGGTCTTTCCGTCTAGCCGCGGGTACACTGCATCTTAACAGCGAATTCAATTTCGCTGAGTCTCTGGTGGAGACAGCGTGGCCATCGTTACGCCATTCGTGCAGGTCGGAACTTACCCGACAAGGAATTTCGCTACCTTAGGACCGTTATAGTTACGGCCGCCGTTTACCGGGGCTTCGATCAAGAGCTTTGCCTTTCGGCTGACCCCATCAATTAACCTTCCGGCACCGGGCAGGCGTCACACCCTATACGTCCACTTTCGTGTTTGCAGAGTGCTGTGTTTTTAATAAACAGTCGCGGCCACCTGGTCACTGCGACCCCGTTCTGCTCCAAGCGCAAGCTTTTCACATACAAGGGGCACACCTTCTCCCGAAGTTACGGTGCTATTTTGCCTAGTTCCTTCACCAGAGTTCTCTCAAACGCCTTAGGATTCTCTCCCTGCCCACCTGTGTCGGTTTAGGGTACGGTCTCTTGGTACCTGAAGCTTAGAGGATTTTCTTGGAAGCTTGGCATGGGCCACTTCGCCCAATAAAGGGCTCGTCATCACGCCTCAGGATTGCCCCTCCGGATTTTCCTAGAGGGACTCCCTACACGCTTAAACCGGGATAACCAACACCCGGATGGCTTAGCCTTCTCCGTCTCCCCATCGCAGTACCAAGAGGTACAGGAATATTAGCCTGTTTTCCATCGACTACGCTTTTCAGCCTCGCCTTAGGGGCCGACTCACCCTGCGCCGATTAACGTTGCGCAGGAAACCTTGGGCTTTCGGCGTGCGGGTTTTTCACCCGCATTATCGCTACTCATGTCAGCATTCGCACTTCCGATACCTCCAGCATGCTTTCCAACACACCTTCGCAGGCCTACGGAACGCTCCTCTACCATACCTTGCGGTATCCGCAGCTTCGGTGTACAGCTTAGCCCCGTTATATCTTCCGCGCAGGCCGACTCGACCAGTGAGCTATTACGCTTTCTTTAAAGGATGGCTGCTTCTAAGCCAACCTCCTGGCTGTTTTAGCCTTCCCACATCGTTTACCACTGAGCTGTAACTTTGGGACCTTAGCTGGCGGTCTGGGCTGTTTCCCTTTTCACGACGGACCTTATCACCCGCCGTGTGTCTCCCGCGCTGCCACTTCTCAGTATTCGGAGTTTGCAATGGTTTGGTAAGCTCCTGAGAGCCCCCTAGCCATAACAGTGCTCTACCCCTGAGAGTGATACGCGAGGCGCTACCTAAATAGCTTTCGAGGAGAACCAGCTATCTCCGAGCTTGATTAGCCTTTCACTCCGATCCACAGCTCATCCCCTACTTTTTCAACAGGAGTGGGTTCGGGCCTCCAGCAGGCTTTACCCTGCCTTCACCCTGGCCATGGATAGATCGCCCGGTTTCGGGTCTACTCCCAGCGACTAAAACGCCCTATTAAGACTCGGTTTCCCTACGCCTCCCCTAATTGGTTAAGCTTGCCACTGAGAAGTAAGTCGCTGACCCATTATACAAAAGGTACGCCGTCACCTTAAAAAAGGCTCCGACTGCTTGTACGTATGCGGTTTCAGGGTCTATTTCACTCCCCTCTCCGGGGTTCTTTTCGCCTTTCCCTCACGGTACTTGTTCACTATTGGTCGGCAGGTAGTATTTAGCCTTGGAGGATGGTCCCCCCATTTTCAAACAGGATTTCACGTGTCCCGTCCTACTCGAATAGCCGATGAGTTATTTTCGTGTACGGGGCTATCACCCACTATGGCCAGACTTTCCAGACTGTTCCACTAACGACTCACCGGGTTTAGGGCTTCTCCCCTTTCGCTCGCCACTACTGAGGGAATATCGGTTGATTTCTTTTCCTTCGGGTACTTAGATGTTTCAGTTCCCCGAGTTTTGCTTTCGCACCCTATTTATTCAGGTACGAATGACCT
>CAMAXW010000011.1:0-40000 GCA_945862315.1 Klebsiella pneumoniae | reverse complement strand
AAGGTAGCGTCCTGGCACCGCGAGGCTAGAGAAGGGGTCCTGCACCCGTTCGCTATTGATGCGAACGGCACCCTGGGCCATTAAACGGCGAGCTTCGGAAAGGCTTGCGACGAAAGCCAGGTGCAGAATGGCATGAGTGACCAGTTGGTCGTCGGCGACACAGACAAGAAGCACATCAACATCGGGATTCGGGACTTCCCGCGAAGAGAAACGCGCCACAAAATCTTGGTGCGCCCGCTCGGCTGCTGGCAACCCGTGGAAACGGGCCACTATTTCATGGGCGAGTTCAAATTTGGTGTCGCGAGGATTTCGGCCTTCAGCCTGTCGCTTGTGCAAGGCGGCGATGTCTGAGCTTGGTCTCAGGCTCAGCAGCTCGAAATACCGCCACATGAGTTCGTCGGAGACTGACATGAGCTTGCCGAACATTGAGTCAGGAGGCTCCGAGATGCTGATGTAGTTGTTTAGGGATTTGGACATTTTCTGGACGCCATCGCGGCCTTCTAATAGCGGCATGGTCATGATGGCCTGAGGTCGTTGCCCATAGCTCTCTTGAAGGTGGCGACCGACCAGCAGGTTGAACTTCTGGTCCGTCCCGCCAATTTCCACGTCGGCGTTTAGGTGGACCGAGTCATAACCTTGGAGCAGTGGGTAGAGGAACTCGTGGATGGCGATTGACTGCTCGTTCGCGTAGCGCCGTTTAAAATCGTCCCGCTCCAGCATTCTTGCAACCGTATAGTTCGCCGCCAAACGTACCAGTTCAGCGGCGGACATCGGGTTCAGCCACGCCGCGTTGAACACTATCTGGGTGAGCTCGGGATTTAGAATCTTGAAAGCTTGGTCACAATAGGTGCGGGCGTTGGCGTCGATTTCGGCCTCAGAAAGTGCGGGACGAGTCGCGTTTTTGCCAGTTGGATCGCCAATTCGAGCAGTAAAATCGCCCACCAAGAAAAGAACCTGATGACCTTGGTCTTGGAATTGCCGCAGCTTCGTCAACAAGACCGTATGCCCCAAATGGATGTCGGGCGCAGTTGGGTCGAAGCCGGCTTTCACCCGCAGCGACTGACCGCTGCTCACCCGCTGGACAAATTCTTCACGTGGAATAATTTCGGCAGCGCCTCGGCATAGCAGTTCTAAAGATGGCGTCATGACTCTCCCTTAATGTCTAAAACGGTTGATTTTTAGCCTAACACACCAACAGATTTTTCATAATTCGACCCTAAACCGGCTTCGCCGGAGCACTAATATCGGCAGTTTTATGCAGCTGATAACGGGCCTGCGTCAGGTGGGAGGCGAGGGTTGCGGCGCGGGGCAGGTCTGCTGGCGCAGGATCATGCCTAGAATGTTAGCGGGTCGACTCGCGCAAGTTGATACAGCCCAACTGCGCTTAATGCTCTACTATTCCGCGCAGACTCGGTGGGGACGCCCCTTGAATTACGAACGAACAATCATTTACGCGCCGACATCGCTGGCACGAGCGGACCGCACCATCGGCCGCCGGTGGCGCGTTTGGGCGGTTAGCGCGCTGTTCGCAGTGGCGGTGCTATGGCTCGGAATTTTTGCGCTCCGGGGAGCGTTTTCGGTTCGTTCGACGCCCTCATCACCAGAGATTACCCACGCAACGGGCGAGCGATTGGGGCTACGTATTGGCGCAGGAAACTCGAACACACAGTCGCCGAGCGACGGGCCTAGGCTGCCTTTTGAGCCTCGCGTACCACGCGGTGGCACGGCAGTTTCAGAGGCGCCCGTTGCGGGCGAGGGAAGGCTAGCGGGTTGGCAGAGAAGTACTATCCGTGCTGGCGACACGCTTTCGGAGATTTTTAGCCGGCTGGACTTCGCGCCTAGCGACATGGCAGCAATCCTTGCGGATAAAAAAGCCGCCTCTACTCTCAAGGCTTTGACGGTCGGCGAGCCGCTCTACTACCGCACGGAAGCTGGCGCACTCTCGGCACTCGCTTATCGCGTGGACAACTTCAACACGCTAGTTGCCACGCGCGAGGGCAAAGATTTCAAGGTCACCTTTGAGAGCGTCAAACCAGAAATTCGGCGTGCGCAGGCCTCGGGGGTCATCACGCGCTCGCTGTTTTTGGACGGGCAAGCGGCCGGGCTGCCTGAACGAGTGATCATGGATTTCGCCGATCTCTTCGGCTGGGACGTCGATTTTGTCCGCGATATCAAACGAGGGGATCGCTTCAAAATCGTGTTTGAGGAAATCTTCCGGGATGGGGAGAAAGTCGCGAACGGCAAAATTATTGCGGCAGAGTTCGTCAACAGCGGACGCGTGGTGCGTGCGTTCCATTACACCAACAGCGACGGTGCAGATGGCTACTTCAGCGAACGTGGCGAAGCCCTGAAAAAAGCGTTCCTGCTCGCGCCGCTCAATTTCACCAAGATTAGCTCGCGTTTCAATCTAGCGCGCCGACACCCGATCCTCAATCGAATCAGAGCCCACAAAGGAGTCGACTACGCCGCACCGATGGGCACTCCAATTCGGGCTGTCGCAAACGGTAAAATAGACTTTCTCGGATCCCAAAGTGGCTACGGCAACACGATCGTGCTGCAACATGGCGACCGCTATAGCACCCTGTATGGTCACCTGCTGAAGTTTGCTGCTGGAGTGTCCAGAGGCCGGGCGGTCAAGCAAGGGCAGTTGCTAGGTTATGTTGGAAAGAGTGGTCTGGCGACCGGCCCGCATCTGCATTATGAGTTCCGAATCGGCGGCGTCCATGTCGATCCGTTGACCGTCAAATTGCCGCACTCGATGCCAATGGAAAAGCGCTACTTTGCCGATTTTCGCCATCAAACCGCGACCCTGGTCGACACGCTGGTTGCGATGGACAACGGCAAAGCGTCCGACACCCGTACCGCAGCTACCGCAGCTGAGCCCAACACCACCTCGCGGCGTTCGCGCTAAGCCCCGCCAGATACATTGTGCGTAACGGGCTTTACCTTGGGTTAATTTCTGGCACCAGTATGGACGGCGTGGACGCGGCATTAGTCCGTCTGACCCACGATGGCATACAGTTGCTGGCATTCGCCGAAACGCCCTACCCTGATGAGCTTCGAGAGGCGCTGGAAGATGTGGTCAGACGTGAAACTCTGACGCTCGAGCGCTTCGGCAGTCTCAATGTGCAAGTGGGACAGTCGTTTGCGCAGGCAGCACTTGCGCTCCTGAGTTCGTCTGGGATTAGCCCCGCAGAAGTGATCGCCATCGGCAGTCACGGCCAAACGCTATTGCATAAACCACAGGCAAACCCGGCTTTTAGTTTGCAAATCGGCGACCCCTCGTGCATCGCTTATGCAACTGGCATCGTGACTGTCGCCGATTTTCGCTCCAAAGACATCGCCGCCCACGGGCAAGGTGCGCCACTCGTGCCGGCGTTTCACCAATTCGCATGGGGTGGCGGCGAGAGCGGCTTGGCGGTTTTGAATATCGGCGGCATTGCCAACGTCACGCTTTTTCCGGAGTCCGCACCGGTATTGGGCTTCGACACGGGCCCAGGCAATACATTGCTGGATCTTTGGATCCGCCGGCATCGCCACGAGCCCTTTGACCGGGACGGCAGTTGGGGGCGTGCAGGGACCCCCGACGCCGAGCTTCTCATGGCCTGTCTCGACGACAAATATTTTCGGCAAGCCGCTCCCAAGTCATCCGGGCGCGATTATTTTAATCTGGACTGGCTGCGCCACCGACTACCCAACGCCACGCGACCCCAATTGGAACCGTGCGACGTTCAAGCAACGCTGGCACATGTGACAGCGCGCAGCATCGCCCAAGCCATCGCTCAGCACCTGCCTGTGTGTCGGCGTTTAGCGGTGTGCGGCGGCGGGGCGAAAAATGGTTTTTTGATGGAGTTGCTGGGCGCACTGTTGCCCAGTGCGTCAGTACAGTCGACAGACGCACTGGGCCTGCCGGCATCGGCGGTAGAAGCCTGCGCCTTTGCGTGGCTCGCCGCCCGCCGGTTAGGCGGAGAGTCGGGCAATATTCCCAGCGTGACTGGAGCACAGCGTGCGCTCGTGCTGGGCGGAATTTACGCGCCCGCCTGAACGCACGGGCGGAGGATTTAGACCGAAAAAGAAGATCCGCAGCCGCAGGTTGTGCTCGCATTAGGGTTACGAATGACGAACTGGGCGCCCTCTAAGCCTTCGCTGTAGTCGATTTCGGCACCCGTTAGGTACTGAATACTCATGGGGTCTATGAGCAGTTTCACGCCGAGGTTTTCAACGACGGTGTCGCCGTCGCCTTCGGTTTGATCAAAGGTGAATCCGTACTGGAAACCTGAGCATCCGCCGCCCGAAATAAACACGCGGAGCATCAGCGATTGGTCGCCTTCTTCGTCGATCAGTTCCTTCACCTTGTGGGCGGCGGCGTCGGAGAAATTAAGGGCTGCGGGAAATTCTTCTTGAATGGTCATAGCTGCTTTCCTGATTCCAAATCTACGGGTTGGGCCATTTAGACGCCTTCAGCGTCGGAATGCACCGGGTTGTGGCTGAGGGCCAACGGCGGTCGATGGGGGTCCGGCAGGCGAACCAGCTTGCCGTTGACCTCTGCGCCCATGGCCATTTCAATCAATTTGTAGTGCACATCGCCTTCGACCCGAGCTTGGGCCGCGAGTTCAATGTGCTCACTCGCGTAAACATCTCCTTTTACCGTCCCATTCATGATGATCCGCGGCACCCGGACTTCACCTTGAATAGAGCCCTGCTCGCTAACCGTCAGGGTTGCCTGCGCGTCTTGCTGTGCCGATACGTTGCCGTTGACGGCGCCGTTGATGTGCAAGCCCCCACTGAACGAGATATCGCCGGTGAGAACCGTTTGATTACCCACCAGAGAGTCGATGCGCGAGGGCGAGCGTTTCTTTTTGCCGAACATAGTCTTAAACGGATTCCGCTGGAGGCTTGCATTGGAGATGGGGAAGCATGTCCCCAATCGACGCTTCATTACAAGCCCCAGCTTGTCCAATCAAATAATGGACCGAGGGTTTGGCAGCTGGCCGCCTGCGCGTGGCTTGCTACCAAGGTACGCCTTGAGTACACCAACGCCTCCTATCCGCACAACCAACGCAACCCAGCGTACGGTCAGGATCACACCGCGGGTTCGTCCCTGAAGGGAATGACTGGCCTGCCCCGCGGCGCCGCCAGCCTCAGCGCAAAAAATCGAGAAGCGCCCGGCCCTTGCCCCCTGTTATCCATCACCCCATAACGCTAAATTACTGTGCAGACTTTGCGCTGATGCGGGCCACGACACGCCCGCGTAACGCCAAGCGCTCCATCCAGACAACGGAACCGCACATGTACCTTTGGCTTAAGGCCTTGCACGTTATTTCGATGGTGACTTGGTTCGCAGGCCTGTTTTATCTGCCGCGTCTTTTTGTCTACCACACGCTGACGCAAGAAGAGCCCGGCCGAGAGCGATTCAAAGTCATGGAACGCAAACTGTATCGCGGCATCATGACGCCCAGCGCCGTGCTGACCATCCTGTTTGGCGGGGCAATGCTGTGGCTAATGGGACGCGAGTGGCTATTGGGGACGCCTTGGTTGCAGATAAAGCTCCTACTGGTGGGCGTGTTGTTGGCTTATCACGCCTATCTTGGCTCCCTGGTGCGGATTTTCGCGCGCGACTTAAATCAGAGAGGCCATGTTTTTTATCGCTGGATCAACGAGTTTCCGGTGCTGATTCTCGTCGCGGTGGTCATTCTGGCCATCGTCAAGCCAGCGTGACCTCCTGCTAAAGAGGTAGCAATTCAAAATCATCGCGACGTGCTCCGCAGTCTGGGCAAGTCCAGTTCAGGGGCAGATCGGCAAAGCGAGTCCCTGGCGCAATACCATCCGCCGGCAAACCAGCCGCCTCATCGTAAATAAGTCCGCAAATCACGCAGATATAACGTCTAAACATGCCTAATCCTTTTCAATCCCTGCGCACCTTGTTGGCCAGAGAGAAATTCTAGTCGATGGAACACCCGCTGGAACCACACCTTGAACGACGTCCCGTCCTACTCGTCATCGCCGGACACGACCCCAGCGGCGCGGGGGTTCAAGCTGACCTCGAAACCGCGGCGGCGCTAGGGTGCCGTGCGGCCAGCTTGATTACCTGTCTTACGATTCAAAACACGCGTGGGGTCAAGGCCAAACTGCCCACCGCCCCCAAATTCCTCGAGGAGCAAGCCGCTTGGCTACTCGAAGACCTCAGCCCACCGGCCGCCTGCAAGCTGGGTTTGATCCCCACCCTAGAGGTGCTGGAGGCAGTGCTCAACATTCTGGCGATGCTACCGGTGGGCACCCCAATCATCCTTGATCCGGTGCTTGGCGCTAGTGCGGGCGGACCGCTCTCAGATTCGAGTATGGCCACGGCCATACGCGAGCGCCTCTTGCCGCTAACCGTGCTCAGCACGCCAAATCTTGGTGAAGCACGCCGCTTATTCGACAATGACGGCACCCCGCAAGTGCGTGCGGGGTCCTCACTGGGTTGGGTACTCACGACCGGTGCAGATGAACCAGGCAACCGTATTACCCACCGGCTTCACCAGGCCGACGAACTCTTTGCTGTCTATCATTGGCCGCGTCTACGCGGCGTATTTCACGGCTCCGGCTGTACGCTCACCACGGCCGCGGCGGCGTTCTTGGCGCGAGGCGAAAGCGTCCCCACCGCCGTGGCACACGCACTGTCCTACACTTGGCGTGCCCTCGCACACGCCGTGGACACCGGTAGCGCGCAATTTCTCCCCAGCCGACCTAGCGAGTAAGCAGCGAATGCGAAAAATTTTGCCCGCGGGTGGCCTGTACGCCATTACGCTCGACCACCAACAAACCCTAGAAGAACTGGTGACACAGGTTGAGGCCGCCTTACGGGGCGGCGCCGTGATGGTGCAATACCGACGAAAAACCCAACCCCCGGCAACTCAACGACGCGAAGCCGCCGCCTTGTTGGCCGCGTGCGAGCGGCATGCGGGAATATTCATCATCAACGATGACATTGAACTCGCGCTCGCCATCGGTGCCCACGGCGTCCATTTGGGGCGTGAAGATGAGTCCTACCATGCGCTGGCGTCAGATCCCGCGCGCGCGCTCCTCCTTGGGGTGTCGTGTTACGACTCTTTAACCCTTGCCCGCCAAGCGTACGCGGCGGGCGTCGACTATCTCGCTTTCGGCAGCCTCTTTCCCAGTCTCACCAAACCTCAAGCTATCCCTTGCACGCTGGCCGTGATTGCTCAGGCACGTCGCGAGTTCAAAGTCCCTATCGTTGCGATAGGCGGGATTACCCCCGAGAATGGCGGCCCGGTGGTCGCCGCAGGTGCGCATTTTATCGCGGCCATTGGCGGCGTTTTTGCGCAAACAGCCGTGACGGCCAGCGCCGCGCGCTACGCCCGGCTATTTCCACACTAAAGAGTAATCTTCCATGTTTGAGCGCTCAGAAGCCCTGTTCAACGAAGCCCAGCACTGCATTCCTGGTGGCGTCAATTCACCAGTGCGTGCGTTTAACGGCGTGGGCGGTACGCCAATTTTCATGGAACGCGGGCAGGGCCCATATTTATTCGACGCTGATGGTCATCGCTATATCGATTACATCGGTGGCTGGGGCCCGATGATCGCAGGCCATACCCATCCGCAGGTAATCGCCGCCATCCAAAAGCAGCTCGAGTTCGGCCTGGGGTTCGGTACGCCAACCGCCATTGAATCAGCCTTGGCCCAGCAGGTACGGGCACTCATGCCCAGTGCCGAGCGGGTGCGGATGGTGAGCTCGGGCACCGAAGCTGCGATGAGTGCAATCCGCTTGGCGCGCGGCTATACCGGCCGGGATTTAATTATTAAATTTGAAGGCTGCTATCACGGCCACGCTGATTCACTGCTGGTGAAGGCGGGTTCCGGTGCTCTCACACTGGGCATACCCACATCACCCGGCGTGCCACTCGCTTTGGCGCAACTGACGCTCACCTTGCCTTACAACGACATCGACGCAGTGGCTGCACTGATGGCCACGCATGGCCCCAAAGTCGCTGCGATCATCGTAGAACCTATCGCCGGCAACATGAACTGCATCCTACCCCGGGCAGGTTTTCTGGCAGGATTGAGGGAGATTTGCACGCGCTATGGCACGGTTTTAATTCTCGATGAAGTCATGACCGGATTTCGCGTGCATGCCGGTGGCGCACAGGGCCTATACGGCATCCAGCCTGACCTAACGGTGTTGGGGAAAATCATCGGTGGCGGTCTACCCGTCGGCGCCTTCGCGGGCAGCGCAGAAATCATGTCGCATATCGCGCCCAGCGGGGCGATTTATCAGGCGGGCACGCTATCGGGCAATCCACTCGCGATGGCCAGCGGATTAGCCACGCTGGCGCTGGTATCAGCGCCGGGGTTTCACCGCGCGTTGGCTGAGCGCACCCACCAACTCACAACCGGACTCATTGCCGCAGCACGCCGGGCGGGAATCCCGCTCGTGGTGAACGAAGTGCCTGGCATGTTTGGCTTTTTCTTTACGGATCAGGAACGCGTTGAGACTTTCGAGCACGTAGCGGCGTGCAACATTGAGCGTTTCAAGGTGTTTTTTCATGCCATGTTGGCGGCAGGGGTGTATTTGGCACCGTCCGCTTATGAGGCCGCATTTATTTCCTCGGCACACACGGCCGAGGTGGTCGACGCTACCCTCGACGCCGCAGAGCGGGCCTTTGGGCAGTTAAAGCGCTGAGTTCTCCGCTGACTGCGCAGCGGAGGATTTAAATCTCGGTAAACAAGCCAACTCGCAGACTCGTTCCGGTGTAAATCTGTTGACCATCGACCGACATGGTGGCGTCCGCGATGCCCATCGTGAGTCCACGTTGCACCATGCGGCGAATGTCGATGCGGTAGGTGATCAGTTTTTTGTCCGGAGGAACCTGCCCGGAAAACTGAATTTCGCTACCGCCGAGCGCCCGTCCGCGGCCTAAGCCCCCGTTCCACGCCAAGAAAAAACCGATGAGTTGCCACATGGCATCCAGCCCTAGGCAACCGGGCATGACCGGATCACCTTCAAAATGGCATTGGAAAAACCACAACGTGGGATCGATATCAAGTTCGGCAATAATTTCGCCTTTGCCGTAGCGCCCGCCCTTGTCGTCGATGTGCACGATGCGGTCGAACATCAACATGGGTGGTGAGGGCAACTGCGCGTTACCCGGCCCGAACAGCTTGCCACGTCCACAGGACAGCAGTTCTTCGTGCGTGTAAAAGTTTTTTCGCAGCCCGTTCAGCATGATGGGCGCAGAGGAATGGGTGGGCGAGGACACTGCCATGAGATTCCGTCCAGAAGGGGACGCGAGTATAGCAGCTCATCGCCGCATCTCTCGCTCAATCAAAGTCGAATACAGCCGTGACGCAAGTGTCTCCGGGTTTGGAGTGGAGATGCAGCCGTCCGCCGTAGCCTTCCTCCACGATATCGCGCACGACCGACAGCCCAATACCTTGTCCTTCGGTGGACTCGTCCATGCGTAAGCCACGCCTTAACACTTCTTTCAGCATGGGTTCCGGCAAACCCGGGCCGTTATCTTGAACCCTAATCTCTAACGAACGGCGGCGCTGTCCCTGCTTCTCGGGTTGTGGGGTAACCGAAATATGAACTTTGCTGCGGGCCCATTTGCAGGCGTTGTCCGCCAAGTTACCCACGACTTCCATCAGGTCGCCTTGATCACCATAAAAAAGCGATTCCGGTGCTGCCTCCACCACGATATCGAGGCTGCGTGCGTGGTAAACCTTGCGCAAAGAATCGGCAATTCGCTCCAGCACCGGATTCACCTCGATGGGTGGTGCAAAAGCGTGACGCCCAACGGTCGCGGCGCGCTGCAATTGGTAGCGCACCGTGTCGTTTAGCTGCGCGACTTGGTCTTGCAGAATTTGCCGCGCGGCGTCTTCCAGCGGAGTCGCATCCAGCGTTGAGCGGATCACGGCTAGCGGTGTTTTAAGGCTGTGGGCAAGATCGCCTAAGGCATGCCGGTAGCGCAGAAGATGGGAATCGCGCGCGGCAATGAGCGCGTTAAGATTGCGGGTAAGGGCGCGCAACTCGCGTGGATACTGCCCGCCGATCGCTGTTTGTCGGCCGGCTTCGATGGCCCGCACCTCAATGGCAACCGCCCGCAAGGGACGCAAACCCCAGCGCAGAATCAGCGTTTGTACCAACAATAAAAACCCGGCGAGAAAGCCAAACCAAAGCGACACACTGCGCCGAAAGCCATCCACTTGCTGCACATAGGCACGGCGCGCCTCGCAAACCTGCAACACAAATGACGCTGGGCGCGCCCGCCCACCGGCCTCCCACAAAACAGAGTAGCTCAGACAAAACAAAGGTTCTTCTGCGGAACTGACCAACTGCTGGAAAACAAATTCTCCCACCGGCGGCTCCGGCGGCGGCTGTACCCCAAGACCCAACATCGATCGAGAGCGCCATAAAGGCTGACCAGCGCCCGCGAAAATTTGTGCGTAATGCCCAGAATCGGGTACCGAAAGCGCGAGATCCGGCAGCGTCTCGGGCATGGGATTGGTGGCCGGAGGGTCCAGATTGGCAAGACTGAGCAGCATGAAAATCTGTGCTTTAAGTCGCTCCTGCACCGATGACAGTGCGTTGTCGCGAAAAGCCTGATTAATGGCAAGGCCGGCAACGCCCAGAAAAATCACCAGCACAGCACCCGCAGCGACCAGAATTCTGGCATTCAGCGAGCGCGGCATCGGCAGCACGCCGGGCACGTGCGGGACTTAGGCTTCGATGCGCGCAGGTGCCGGCGCGTAGCGAAATCGATAGCCCTGGCCGCGCGCGGTCTCGATGGGATTCAAGCTGCGGTCGGGATCGAGCTTACGGCGTAAGCGGCCAATAATGACTTCTAGCACATTGCTATCGCGGTCAGCGTCTTCTTCGTACAAATGTTCGCTGAGTTCACTCTTAGACACCACGCGCCCCGCATGCAGCATGAGGTACTCCAAAACTTTGTATTCAAAGGCGGTGATTTCGATCTCTAGTTCCCCCGCGTGCAGAGTCTTGCCGGAAGTGTCGAGCGTGAAGGGGCCACAGCGTAGGCGCGGGTCAGACCAGCCTGCGGCTCGCCGCAACAGCGCGCGCACGCGGGCCAGCAGTTCCTCCGCATTGAAAGGCTTTACGAGGTAATCGTCGGCGCCCAGTTCCAGCCCCGCCACTTTGTCTTCCCAACTGCCACGCGCCGTTAAGATGAGGATCGGGAAACGCCGTTCAGCCGCGCGCCAACGCTTGATTAACTCCGTGCCGGAGATGTCCGGCAAACCCAAGTCGACGATCGCCAGATCGATAGGGTATTCAATGCCGAGGTGTAAACCATCGCGCCCGTTTCCCGCCACATCTAGCGCATAGCCTTCAGCCCGCAAGCGGGCGCCGAGCGTCGCCAATAGCGTGGGTTCATCCTCAACGAGTAATACGCGCATTGTCTTATTTGCCTATCGCAGACGCCCAGAATCGTTGTCTACCACCACCGTACGCACGTGGCCCGGGTTAACCAGCAGGCGCACAGCATAGGTGCGTGGCGCCTCGTCGGCCAAGGCGCGCACCGCGAGCACGCGTCCGCCGGTTGTTTCGCGCGCAATTTCTGCCGCTTGCGCGGCGCCGATGCCAGCGAGCACCCCGACCTCATTGGCCGGCGGGAGGACCTCGGCCGCCATCGCCGCCGTGACCCAAGTCAACGCAAAGAGAGTCATTAATCGGCACTGGTTGTTAGGCGCTCGGTTCATGGTGGCGGTCTCGAAGGTGATTTATCGAGACCTAGGGTGGACCGAAGGTGCTTAACCCGCACTGAATTGCCTATCCCAGCGGGCGATCGTGTTGCAGCGATGGCACCATCGTGCGGGCTTCGGCCACCCGCTGGATATCGATGTCGGCCAGCACATAGCCGGTCGCGTCCCCGGCGTCGGCCAGCACCACGCCCCAAGGGTCCACGATGAGGGAATGCCCGAAGGTGCGGCGGCCCCAGCGGCGGCGCCCGCATTGCGCCGCGGCGAAAACAAAGCAGCCGGTTTCTATCGCGCGGGCACGAATCAGCACTTCCCAATGTGCCTCGCCGGTAGTGGCGGTAAACGCGGCGGGAATCGCCAGAAAATCCGCACCCCGCTGGGCAAGCTCGCGATAAAGATGGGGGAAACGCAGGTCGTAGCAAATGCTCAGCCCCAATCGGCCCCACGGCAGACTGACCACGCTCAAGCTGTCGCCGGCCGCCACGGTAGCGGATTCGCGATACATCTCGCCTTCGCGGAGACTGACGTCGAACAGGTGAATTTTATTGTAGGTAGCGAGCCGCGTCCCGCTAGCGTCGAACACATAGCTGCGATTACTGACTCGCCCATCGTCGCGTTTGATGGTGAGCGAACCCAGTGCTAAGACGACGCCCAGCTCTTTGGCCAGTGCCGGAAAAACCGTTAACGCCGGGTGGTCGTCCTCGGTATAGCCCCGCTCTAAATAGTGCGTGTCGATGGGTTCGAGACAGCTGAAATTCTCCGGCAAGCAAATGAGCGACGCGCCCTCACCGGCCGCCCCGCGCACGAGTTCTACGGCCTCAGCGATATTGGCGGCAACGTCGTCCTCGGCGCAGTTTTGGATGCAGGCCACGCGGAAGGGATTACTCATTGCGGTGCTAATCCAGCTTGCTCGACGCAAGCACCACGCCATCTGCGTCGGCATAGAGATAATCCCCGGGGTTCACCCGGACGTCCGCGAAGCGCAGCAGCACATCGCGCGCACCGTCGCCTCTTTTCACGCTCTTACGGGGATTGCTCGCCAAGGCTTTCACGCCGATGGCCAGTCGACTGAGCGGCACCCCATCGCGAATACAGCCGTTGACCAAAATGCCAGCCCAGCCATTTTTCACCCCGAGACCAGCCAACAGGTCGCCAACGAGTGCGCAACGCAAGGAACCGCCGCCGTCCACGACTAATACTCGTCCCTCGCCAGGTTCTTCTAGCGCACTGCGCACTAAACTGTTGTCTTCAAAAACTTTGACCGTCACTACCGCGCCCTCAAAACTCGCGTGGCCGCCGTAATCCCGAAATAGCGGCGCCATCACCCGGAGATTTTCGCCGTGGGCGTCGTAGAGGTCGGCGGTTGCTACAGTCATGGGAGGGTCTCCTGAATTCACGATGGACGGATGTGCCCCACCCAATAGCTAGGGTCAGCAACCCAATGCGCTGGGTCGGCGGGTCTCGCGCCTAGCTTGGCGTGGGCGTGCGCTTACGGGGTCGTTGCCAACCGGCGATGGATTTTTGCCGCACCCGGCTGATCACCAGCCGCTCGGCGGCCACATCTTCGGTCACTGTCGTGCCCGCGCCAATGGTCGCACCTTTGCCGACTCTCACGGGGGCCACCAGTTGGGTGTCTGAGCCGATGAAGACGTCGTCTTCAATGATGGTTTTATGCTTGAACGCCCCATCGTAGTTACAGGTGATGGTGCCCGCACCCACATTGACGTTGCGACCAATCTCACTGTCGCCGATATAGGCTAAGTGATTGGCTTTGGATTTCTCGCCTAGCGAGGATTTTTTCACCTCAACGAAATTACCGATATGCACCTCAGCGGCGAGTTCGGTCTCCGGCCGGATTCTCGCGAACGGGCCAATCCGCGCGCGTGCACCGATGCGGGCCCCTTCGATGACGGAGTTTGCCAACACCTCCACCCCATCCCCTAAGGTAGAGTTGACGATCAGACAGTTGGGGCCAATGCGTACCTGAGCGCCCAAGGTGACCGTACCTTCAAACACCGCGTTGACATCGATGATGGTGTCCCGGCCGCTCACCAAGCTGCCGCGGATATCGATGCGCTCTGGATCGCGCAAGGTCACACCGCTGGTCATCAGTGCCTGCGCCGCAGCGCGCTGGTAGGCGCGCTCAAGGCTGGCAAGCTGAACCCGATCGTTAACGCCGGTCACTTCAAGCACATCGAGGGTACTCACACCCACCACGCGAATGCCCTCGGCCACCGCCCGTGCCACGCAATCCGTGAGGTAATACTCGCCTTGAGAATTATCGTTCCCCAAGGTCGGCAACCAACGGTGCAGATATGCGCCGCTGACCGCCATCACGCCGGTGTTAAATTCGCCCAGCGCGAGTTCCTCGGGGGTGGCGTCCTTTTGCTCCACGATGCGGAGAATTTCGCCGCTCGCGCCGCGAACAATCCGCCCATAGCCGCTCGCGTCCGCCAGGGTTGCGGTGAGCAGCGCAAAGCCGGTTTCCTGCGCCGCACTGAGTAAGCGCGAGAGCGTGTTAACGCTGAGCAAGGGCACATCCCCGTAGAGAATGAGGACGGTTTGCCCCGCCGGGAGCAGCGGTAGCGCCTGCGCTACGGCATGCCCCGTGCCGAGCTGCTCGCGCTGTTCCACCCACGCAATGTCATAACCCGCGAGTGCTGTGCGCAACAAATCACCGCCGTGGCCATAAACGACCACCGGTTGGGCATCGCTCACGCGTGCGGTGGTATCCAGAACGTGCGCCACCAGCGCCCGGCCACCGATGTCGTGCAGTACCTTGGGCAGGTCAGAGCACATGCGCTGCCCCTTGCCGGCTGCCAAGATACAAATCGCTGCGCTCATAAGAACGTCACCCGAAGCTATTTAGTGGGGGGAATCTTAGGCCCGTACTGGGCTCTAGGCGAGTGTCGGGTGGTGCGGGCGGACTGACCCGCAGGCCAGTGCCGCGCGTAGGCTTGGGACGCCTGTTCAGGCGTCCGCGCCAAGCCTAGCTGCCGCGACGCCGTAGTCGCTGAATGGTCTGTAGTTGCGCGGCAAGTTCGGCGAACTCCGCTTGCGCCTTCGCGAAATCCAGTTTGTCGCTGCGCCCCGCGAGCACTTCTTCCGCGTCTTGGCGGGCTTTTACCACCGCCGCCTCATCTAGGTCTTGCGCCCGGATAACGGTGTCGGAGAGGACGGTGACGACTTTAGGCTGGACTTCCAGGATGCCGCCGGACACATAAAAGGCTTGCTGTTCGCCGCCTGCTAACTGCAGGCGAACTTCCCCGGGACGTAGCTGGGTCAGTAAAGCCACGTGCCCCGGCATAATGCCGACCTCGCCGAGGATGCCGGGCGCGACCACCATCTCGGCTTCCCCTGCAAAAATTTCGCGCTCAGCGCTGACGATCTCGACGTGCATTGTTGCCATGGGTTCGTTGCGCCTTACTTAGAGCGTTTTAGCTTTTTCAACGGCGTCTTCAATCGTTCCCACCATGTAAAACGCCTGCTCCGGCAAGTGGTCATATTCGCCGGCCACAATGGCCTTAAAGCCACGAATGGTTTCTTTCAGCGGTACATAGCGGCCCTTGGCGCCGGTAAATACCTCGGCCACGAAATAGGGCTGGGATAGAAAACGCTGAATCTTGCGGGCGCGCGAAACCGACAAGCGGTCTTCTTCGGAGAGTTCGTCCATACCCAGAATGGCGATGATGTCACGCAATTCTTTGTAGCGCTGAAGCGTGCCTTGCACCGAACGAGCGGTGTCGTAATGGTCTTGGCCGACCACCAGAGGATCCAACTGACGGCTGGTCGAATCCAGCGGATCAACAGCTGGATAGATACCTAATTCTGCAATCTGGCGCGATAACACCACGGTGGCATCCAAATGCGCGAAAGTCGTTGCAGGAGAGGGGTCGGTCAAGTCGTCGGCTGGCACATAAACGGCCTGAATGGACGTGATTGAACCCGTGCGAGTGGAGGTGATGCGTTCCTGCAAACGGCCCATCTCCTCGGCCAGGGTTGGCTGGTAGCCCACCGCTGAGGGCATCCGGCCCAGCAGCGCCGATACTTCCGTGCCGGCCAGCGTGAAGCGGTAGATATTGTCCACGAAGAACAACACGTCGCGCCCTTCGTCACGGAATTTCTCCGCCAAGGTCAGCCCCGTCAGGGCCACCCGCAGGCGGTTGCCCGGCGGCTCGTTCATTTGGCCGTAAACCAAGGACACTTTATCGAGCACGTTGGAGTCTTTCATCTCGTGATAAAAGTCGTTGCCCTCACGAGTACGTTCGCCCACCCCGGCAAATACCGAAAAACCACTGTGTTCAATGGCGATATTGCGGATGAGTTCCATCATGTTGACGGTCTTGCCCACACCGGCACCACCGAACAACCCGACTTTACCGCCCTTGGCGAACGGGCAGATCAAATCGATAACCTTGATGCCGGTCTCCAGCAACTCGGTAGCGGGGGAGAGATCGGTAAACTTGGGCGCCTCGCGATGGATGGACATCATCTCTGTGGTGTCCATGGGGCCCGCCTCGTCGATAGGCTCACCCAGCACGTTCATGATCCGGCCCAAGGTTTTTTGACCCACCGGCACCATGATCGGCGCGCCGGTGTTATCCACCACCATGCCGCGACGCAGGCCGTCGGTAGAACCCAGCGCAATGGTTCGCACCACGCCATCGCCTAACTGCTGCTGCACTTCCAGCGTCGTGGGGGCACCTTGAAGTTTCAAGGCGTCGTAGATTTTGGGTACTTCGCTGGTCGGGAACTTGACGTCGATGACCGCGCCGATAATTTGCGAGATGGAGCCACTCATGCTTCGGTTCCTCTGGGAATACTGGATTCTGGGCAGTTGGGGCTTATACAGCCGCCGCGCCGCTAACGATTTCGGCGAGTTCTTGCGTAATCGCCGCCTGCCTAGCCTTGTTGTAAATCAGCTGCAACTCTTTAATGAGTTTGCTCGCGTTATCTGAGGCGCTTTTCATCGCCACCATTCGCGCTGCCTGTTCGCAGGCAATATTTTCGACCAGTCGCTGGTACACCAAGGATTCCACATAACGACTGAGCAGCGGGTCCAAAACCTCGGCGGCTGTCGGCTCGTAAATGTAATCCCAAGCGAAACTGGCTGCGGGACTCTCCACCGGCGGCAAGGGCAGCAACTGCTCTAAACCAGCCTTTTGGGTCATGGAGTTCACGAAGTCATTGGACGCGATGAACACTTGATCGACCCGACCTTCACGATAGGCGTCGAGCATGATGGCCAGGGGCCCGATAATTTGTTCAAGATGTGGCGCGTCGCCTAATTTGCTGACTTGACCCAGCACCTTGCCACCCACGCGCTGAAAAAACTGCAGCGCTTTACGGCCGATAGTGCAAACCTCAAATTCCACGTCGTCGGCTTGCCACTTTTTAAGGTGTTGAACCAGCATGCGAAAGAGATTTGAGTTCAGTCCACCGCACAGGCCACGGTCGCTAGACACCACAATGATGCCTACTTTTTTGACCGGGCGAACCACTAAAAAAGGATGGCGATATTCAGAGCGTGCCGCCGACACATGCGAAATAACCTGCCGCATGCGTTCGGCATAAGGGCGCGCCGCACGCATCCGGTCTTGGGCTTTGCGCATTTTGCTGGTCGCCACCATTTCCATGGCGCGCGTGATCTTCTGCGTGTTTTGCACGCTAGTGATCTTGACTCGTATTTCTTTGCCGACGGCCATGGCTAATATTCCCTGCGCGCTACCAGCTCTGGGTCTGCTTGAACGTGGTGACGCCCGCTTTGAGTTCCGCCTCGATGGCCTCGCTGAAGTCGCCGGTATCATCAATTTTCTTGAGCAGATCGGCCTTGGTGGACTTCATGTAAGCGTGCAACGCGCTTTCGAACGCTCCCACTTCCTTGACGTCGACGTCGTCCAGAAACCCGCGGTCCACCGCAAACAACGATACCGCCATGTCTGAGACGGACAACGGGGAATACTGCTTTTGCTTCATGAGTTCCATCACGCGCTGACCACGGTCCAGCTGTTTGCGCGTCGTCTCATCTAAGTCAGACGCGAACTGCGAGAACGCCGCCAGTTCGCGATATTGGGCGAGCGCCAGTCGCACACCGCCGCCCAGTTTCTTGATGATCTTGGTTTGCGCTGCACCACCGACCCGCGACACCGACAAACCCGCGTTAATAGCCGGCCGGAAACCCGAGTTGAACAGATTGGTTTCGAGATAAATCTGGCCGTCGGTAATGGAAATCACGTTGGTCGGCACGAACGCCGACACGTCTCCAGCCTGTGTCTCAATGATCGGCAACGCGGTTAACGATCCGGTTTTGCCCTTGACCCGACCGTTGGTCTCGCGCTCCACATAAGCCTCGTTGACGCGCGCGGCGCGCTCCAGCAGACGGGAATGCAGATAGAACACGTCGCCCGGATAGGCTTCGCGGCCTGGTGGCCGGCGTAGCAGCAACGACATTTGGCGGTAGGCCACGGCCTGCTTGGTTAAGTCGTCATAAATAATGAGTGCGTCCATGCCGTTGTCGCGAAAATATTCGCCCATCGCGCAGCCCGAATACGGCGCGATGTACTGCATCGCAGCTGATTCGGAAGCCGTCGCGGCCACCACGATGGTGTGGCCCATTGCGCCGTGCTCTTCCAGCTTGCGGATCACGGTGTTCACCGATGAGGCTTTCTGCCCGATGGCGACATAGATGCATTTAACGCCGGTCGTCTTCTGATTGATGATGGTGTCGATCGCCACCGCGGTCTTGCCGGTCTGGCGGTCCCCGATAATGAGTTCGCGCTGACCGCGGCCCACAGGCACCATCGCGTCGATGGATTTGAGGCCCGTTTGCACCGGTTCGGAAATCGATTGACGCCAAATAACGCCAGGTGCGATTTTCTCGATCGGCGAACTGAGTTCGGTGCCCAACGGACCTTTGCCGTCGATGGGGTGGCCAAGCGCGTTAACCACGCGGCCCAATAGCGCCTCGCCCACCGGCACTTCCAGAATACGTTTCGTGCAACGTACCGTGTCGCCTTCGCGGATATGCTGGTACTCACCCATGATCACCGCGCCGACCGAGTCTTGCTCAAGGTTGAGCGCTAGGCCAAAGGTGTTGCCGGGAAATTCGATCATCTCGCCGGACATCACGTCGGACAGGCCGTGGAGGCGGGCAATACCATCACTCAGGCTAACGACAGTTCCTTCCGTGCGCGCTTCTGTCGCAAGGCCGAACTCCTGAATCTTCTTCTTGATGATTTCGCTGATTTCAGTGGCGCTGATTTGCATGGGTCATCCTCGTCTGTTCAAGCGTCGCACACGCCGCACTGCGGCTGGGCTCGGAGGTCACTTAATATTGAATACGTTAGCCAACTGGTTGAGCGCGCCCTTCAGGGAGGCATCAAAAACCAGGTCGCCTACCTTGACTCGGGCGCCACCAATCAGATTGGCGTCGATAGTCTGCGAGATTCGAATTTCTTTCCCCAGCCGCGTGCGCATCGCTTGCACGATGCGCTGCTCGGTGGCCGCATCCAGCGCGTAGGCCGTTACGATTTCTACCTCAGCGATGTTCTCTTCTCGCGCGCGGTGTCCCGTAAACACAGTTGCCATTTCTGGCACCATCGGGAGGCGCCGCGCCTCGGCAACCACCTTCACAAAGTTGCGAAAGCTTTTAGGCACGTTGGGGCCGGTCACAGCAAAGATGAGGTCGAGTATCCGCTCGCGATCCACGCCAGGATCTAGTGTTACCCGTCGCATATCGGGGTCGCGAACGATGCGGCTGAGTAGCTGCAGCGCGTCGTCCCATTGGGCAACTTCCCCGGCCTCTTGCGCCGTATCGAAAGCTGCCTGCGCATAGGGCCGGGCGATAGTGAGATTTTCTTGCATGAACGTTGCGTCGCCTTAGAACTGGGCGCTTAGCTTGTCTAAGACCACTTGATGCTTCGCTGGGTCGATCTCGCGCATGAGAATTTGCTCGGCGCCCGTCATGACCAACTGCACAATTTGACCCCGCAGTTGCTCACGCGCCTGCTGGATCTCTTGCTCGATGCTGGCGCGAGCCACGGTGATTTGCCGCTCGCCTTCTGCTTTTGCCAGCACCTTAGCCGCCTCGACCATCTCATCCGCACGCTTCTGCGCGTTGGCCAGTAACTCCTGGCTTTGCTGCTTGGCGCCGGTCAAAAGTTCGTCGACACGGCCTTTGGCGCTCACTAGTTCCAGCTGACCTTTTTCTGCGGCAGCCAGACCCTCTGCGATTTTCTTTTGGCGCTCGTCGATCGCGCGCATCAAGGGCGGCCAAACAAATCGTGAGGTAAACCAAAGGAACGCAAAGAACCATAGGAACTGGGCGATCAGGGTCAGGTTGATATTCATGTTGAGCGGATTCCGTTGCTAGGCGTGGCGCTGATGGCTAGCTTAGCCAGCCTGAACCACTGCAAGCAGCGGGTTGCCGAAGGCGAACAACATGGCCAAGCCCACGCCGATAATGAAAGAAGCATCGATCAGGCCTAGCAAAAGAAACACTTTAGCCTGCAGTTGCGGCATGAGTTCTGGCTGGCGTGCGGCACCTTCTAGGAAGCGCGCGCACATAATGCCCACACCGACGCAAGCGCCAAGCGCTCCCAAGCCGATGATGAGGCCAATGCCAATGCCGGTAGAGGCCTGAATTTGGGCGAGAAGTTGCAGTTTTTCCATGTCACTTTCCTTTCTTAATGTCCGACAGATCGATTGGTAGAGTTGGCGAATTAATGGCTTTCGTGGGCCATCGCCACGTACACGATGGTAAGCATCATGAAGATATAGGCCTGCAGCGCGACGATTAGGATGTGAAAAATCGCCCAGCCAGTCGACAAGATTGCCCCTAAGAGGGTGCCGACCAAACCGGTCGCCGCCCACAATCCGAGCAGGAGAAAAATAATCTCGCCCGCAAACATGTTCCCGTACAGTCGCAGACTGTGCGACAGAGGCTTCGAGAGATATTCCACCAGGTTAAACAGAAAGTTGGGCAGCCAAAGCAGCGGGTTGCTGCCAAATGGCGAGCAGAATAATTCGTGTATCCAACCACCTAGGCCCTTGACCTTAATGGTGTAGTAAATCATCAGGGTCCACACGGCCAGCGCCAAGGCGAAGGTGGTGTTGACGTCTGCCGTGGGCACGTGCCGCCATTCTTCCAGCCCAAAGATACCGGTGTAGACATAACGGCCCATGAGGTCGATGGGCAGAAAATCCATCGAGTTCATCAGCAGCACCCAGACGAAAACGGTCAGTGCTAAGGGCGCGATGGTCGCGATATTGCCGTGAAAAACGCTTTTGACTTGATCGTTGACAAATTCGATGGCGATTTCGACGACGGCTTGGCGCTTACCGGGGACACCGGCGGTGGCACGACGCACCACCAACCACATAAAGCCGAAGCCCAAAATACCGAGCAGCACCGAAGTCGTGAGGGAATCGAGATTCACACTCAAAAATGGGTGATCCCCCACCGGGCGCATCATGAAAGACAGATGGTGCTGGATGTAGCCTGAGGGGGTTAGCGCGTGTTCTGCGTGTTCTGCTGCCATACTCGATTTCGTCTAGTCGTTTCCGTTAGGCGGTTGAGGCACTGGAGCCTTTAAGAATTTCTAGTAAACCAGAGCGCTAACCATTGCGCCTTCAGTGCCACGAGCGCACCACCCAAATAGCTCAGCCAAGCCCCTTTGGGGCCAAGGCCACGGGCGCTCAGGTAAAAGGCGGTACCAATGAGCAGAAGTTTGCCCATCTCGGCGCCCAGTAGCGCCGCGGCGCTAACCTCACCCGTCAGTTGGGAGCGTGCCATCAGCCCGCAGCCCACCATCAGGTTGGGAATGGCAATTGCAGCGCCACCCATTATGCAGGCTAATCCGGCGTGCGTACCCGCGCCTAATGCACAGAGCCCCGCCAGCGTGCCGACCGTGATGACCTGTAGGGCGAAGGTTTTGGTCAGAACCGCAAACCAAACGCCGGTACTACGGTTCACAAGCGGCTCGATGTGCGCCTCGCAGCGCACCATTTCTGGGAGCGCGCGGATTGTAAGAACTTTTGGCGGCGGACGTCAATTGAAAATTGACGGGATCGCACCACAACCAGCCCGCAGCCCTTGGATTATTGGATGTGCGCAAGAATGCCATCTAATTCATCCAGCGATCCGTAGTGAATAACCAGCGTGCCTTTGCCCGCGCGGCCCGGCCGAATGGACACCGCGGCCCCTAAGCGCTCGGCGAGATGGATTTCTAATTGCGCCACGTTGGGGTCGGCGCGCGTGACCGGCGGCGGGCTGGGGGCAGGCTTGGCCAAGGCTCTGACGAGGCTTTCGGTGGCGCGTACCGACAGCCCCTCGCTGGCAACCCGCGCGGCAAGCAGGCCCTGCGCCGGTGCCGGAAGCGCCAACAGCGCACGGGCGTGGCCCATTTCCAATGCGCCGCCCTCCAGCAGCGAGCGTGCCTGGGCACCGAGATCTAACAAGCGGAGCAGATTGGACACCGCCGCGCGCGACCGTCCGATGGCTTCTGCCACTTCTTGGTGGGTCATTTCGAATTCCGTGATCAGGCGCTGGAGCGCGAGCGCCTCCTCGATAGGATTGAGCTGCTCACGTTGAATGTTCTCAATGAGCGCGATGCTCATGACCGCTTTGTCGGAAATGATTTTGACGAGCGCGGGCAGTTCGTGCAGACCCGCAAGCTGCGCTGCGCGCCAGCGCCGCTCGCCAGCCACCAGTTCGTAACGAGAGGAATCCGGCAACGGTCGCACGACCACCGGCTGCACCACGCCCTGCGCGCGAATGGAGGCGGCAAGTTCTTCGAGGGCTTCGGGCTTGATGTCCAAGCGCGGTTGGTAGCGTCCACGCTGGATGAGGTCGATGGGAATGTTGAGTAGCCGGTCGCCGTTAGCGGTCACCGTCACCGGATTTGGCTCATCGTGCGCCACCCCTAGCAGCGCATCTAGCCCGCGGCCGAGCGCCCTTTTTTTGCTCACGGCAATGCTCCCGCGTCGCCCGCAGCCGCCAACACGGCCTCATCGCGTCTGAGCATTTCACCCGCCAAGGCCAAATAGGCCAACGCGCCAGCAGATGATTTGTCGTAGAGCAGCGCTGGCAACCCGTGGCTAGGGGCCTCCGCCAGGCGCACATTACGCGGAATGATGGTGCGGTAAACCTTGTCACCAAAATGCTGGAGTAACTGCTGAGACACTTGATTAGCCAGATTATTTCGAGGGTCGTACATGGTACGAAGAAAGCCATCGATGCTGAGTTTTGGATTGAGAACGCGACGAATTTTTTCGATAGTCTGGAGCAAAGCGGAAATACCCTCCAAGGCGTAATACTCGCACTGCGTGGGGATAACGACCGCGTCAGCGGCCACCAGTGCGTTCACGGTCAACATGCTCAGTGAGGGTGGGCAATCGATCAGCACGTGGGTATAGCCACCACGCACGGTTTCCAAGGCCGACTTTAAGCGCATTTCGCGCGCCAACTCATCCAGCAAACCGACTTCCGCCCCGGTGAGATCGCTATTGGCGGGCAGCAGATCGTAGGCCATGTCGGGCGGGCGCACGATGGCCTCAGCCACGCTGGCGTGGCCCATGAGGACATCGTAGGTAGAGAGTTTTAGGGTTCGCTTATCCACCCCACTGCCCATCGTCGCATTGCCCTGCGGGTCCAGATCGATGAGCAGCACTTTGCGCCGGGCCGCTGCCAGCGACGCCGTTAAGTTCACGCTGGTGGTGGTCTTACCGACGCCACCTTTTTGATTTGCGACTGCGAGCACTATCGCCATGGTGTTTGTCGACATTGGAGTACCGCTAAAGGCGTCCGGGGACGTGCGTTTCGCCAGCACGAGGGCGGGCGATTATGGCACAAAGTGCTCACGCTCCCCCCACCGGCATAACGCTCCGAAGTTTGCCGCAATCGATGACCACCAGATGGCGCTCCTGCCAGCCGGGCACCGCCAGTCGTAGGACTTGGCAGGCGGCAGCGGCGGCACCCAGTGCCGCAATCTCGGTGGCGGGCGCGCGGCCCTTCAAGGCCAGCAGTTGGCAGCGGTCTGAGTGCAGCGCGGCGGTGGCCTCCAGAAGAAAATCAAGGCTGCCTACCGCCTGACAAACCACGCTGTCAGGCAGTATTTCGGGGCGCCAGTTTTCGATGCGATCGTGGACCACCACGATGTTCGCAAGCCCCAGTTCAATGCGCACCTGTTCGAGAAAACGCGCACGGCGCGCACGCGCTTCAATCAAAAACACTTGGTGCGTTGGTTGGAGAATGGCCAGCACCACGCCGGGCACGCCATTACCACTGCCGAGGTCCGCCACCAGCGGGCCTCTCACGTGCGGCGCAACGGCCAACGCGTCAGCGATAAATTTCCCAGCAAACTCCGCCGCAGTCTGCGCGCCCGTTAAATTGGCATGCCGGTTCCAGCGCGCGACGAGGTCGGCGTAGGCGGCGAGTTGGTCTAGCGCCCCGGCTGGGGGAGTTTGGTCCAGTGCGGCAGCCACCTCGGCCAGCGCCTCGCTGACGCTCAAGGCGAGGTGTTCCCGGCCACCGACCAGGCGCTATCAGCCAACATCGCGCAGCCCCTGTGGGTTCGCGTGGCGCTTTAGGTGGACCAGCAAAAGTGACACTGCCGCCGGCGTCACCCCCGCAATACGCGCCGCCTGACCCAGCGTATGGGGCCGGTAGCTGGACAGCTTGGCCACCAGCTCATTGGAAAGGCCGCTGACCGCGTGATAATCAAAATTCTCTGGAAATTCGCTATGGGAATGCCGTTGGCTGCGGTCGATTTCTGCCTGTTGGCGGGCTAAATAGCCGCTGTAACGCGCATCGATCTCCAGTTGTTCGATGACTTCCGGATCCGCGACCCCTGGCCCCGCATCGGGCAAGGTCATCAGGGTGGGATAGTCCATTTCGGGCCGCCGCAACAAGTCGGCGAGGCTTTGATCTTTACGCAGGGGCTGGCCAAGAATGGCGGTGGCAAGCGCGGGGTCTAGCCGGTCGGGCGACAGCCAACGCGCAGCGAGCCGGGCACGTTCGGCGTGGAAGGCCGTCTGCTTGCGCTCGAAATGCCGCCAGCGCACATCGTCCACGAGCCCGAGTTCGCGCCCAGTAGGGGTCAGTCGCAGGTCGGCGTTGTCTTCGCGCAGGAGCAAACGGTATTCCGCGCGGCTGGTAAACATGCGATACGGCTCACTGGTGCCGCGGGTGACCAAATCGTCGATGAGCACCCCGATATACGCTTCGTCCCGGCGCGGATACCAGGTCGGACGCCCTAGGGCGCGCTGCGCTGCGTTAAGGCCCGCCACCAGACCTTGCGCGGCCGCCTCCTCGTAGCCGGTCGTTCCGTTGATTTGGCCCGCAAAAAATAGGTTGGGGATTTGGCGGGCTTCCAGCCAAGGATGAATCGACCGCGGGTCGAAATAATCATACTCAATGGCATAGCCCGGACGGGTAATGAGCGCCTGCTCAAAGCCCGCAATCGAGCGCACCAGCGCCAATTGCACATCAAAGGGCAGGCTGGTGGAGATCCCGTTTGGGTAGATTTCGGCGGTCGAAAGGCCTTCAGGCTCAATAAAAATCTGATGCGACGTGCGGTCGGCAAAGCGCATCACTTTGTCTTCGATCGAGGGACAGTAGCGCGGCCCGGTACTCTCAATTTGCCCGTTGTACATCGGCGAACGATCGATCGCGCCCCGAATAATGGCATGCGTTTGCTCGTTGGTATGCGTGATATGGCAAACCGTCTGCCGAGGATGCTGCGCGGCGCTGCCCATAAAAGAGAATACCGGCGCGGGATCATCACCTGGCTGGCTGGCCAGCCGCGAGAAATCGATGGAGTTGCCATCGATGCGCGGCGGCGTGCCCGTTTTTAGGCGTCCAACGGGCAGCGCGAGCGCCCGTAGGCTGGCCGAAAGCCGATTGGCTGGGGGATCGCCAGCCCGACCGGCCTGATATTGCGCCGCGCCGATGTGCACCAAGCCGGCCAAAAAAGTGCCCACCGTCAGCACGACGGTCTGTGCTTGGAAACACAGACCCATTTGGGTCATGACGCCAGTAACCTGCCCGTTTTCAACGATGAGGTCGTCTACCGCCTGCTGAAATAAGTCGAGATTGGCTTGGCTTTCCAAGTGCTGGCGAATGAAAGCCCGATACAGCGCCCGATCGATCTGTGCTCGCGTGGCGCGGACTGCCGGCCCTTTGCTGGCGTTAAGACGCCGAAAATGGATGCCGCAGTGGTCGGCGGCCACCCCCATGATGCCGCCCAGCGCATCGATTTCCCGTACCAGATGCCCCTTCCCAATCCCGCCGATGGCTGGATTACAGGACATCGCGCCCAAGGTCTCAATACTGTGAGTGAGCAGCAGGGTGCGCGCGCCGAGCCGGGCGCTGGCGAGCGCCGCTTCGGTGCCTGCGTGGCCGCCGCCCACCACGATGACGTCATATTTTTGAGGGTGTTGCATGGCGAGAAGGGGTTCCGTTGTGCGGGGACAGACTGAACGCCGCAGAATAATCCCAATCGCTGGCCGCACCCAAGCGGGAAAGCCACATCGCCGCAGAAACTTTTGCCCGCTGGCCGGGTCACAGCCGACGTTGACGGGTTAAGGACCCTGTGGAACAGTGGCGCGCGCTCGGTGACCGGCCACTGCCAGAGCGTCGGGGCGGATTCCTCCTCTACATTCGGCAATCGTGAGCATTACGCGCTCCCTGCCGCGAAAACTTTGCTCCAAGGAACATCATCTATGGAAAACCTGATCGACATCAGGGATTTGCGTAAGCGCTTCGGCTCACTAGTGGCCGTCGACGGCGTCTCGCTGGCCATCCAGCGCGGCGAAGTGCTGGGCTTTCTGGGGCCAAACGGCGCCGGTAAGTCGACCACCATGAAAATGATCACCGGTTTCATGGCCCCCACTGGCGGCTCGGTCAGCGTGTGCGGGCATGACGTGGCGAGCGCCCCTCTCGCGGCCAAAAAGTGCATCGGCTACCTGCCGGAAGGCGCGCCGGCCTACGGTGAAATGACCCCGGCCAGCTTTCTCAGCTTCATTGCCGACATCCGGGGGCTCAAGGGCCAACACAAGGCCGCCCGAATCCGCGAAGTGGTTGAAAAAATCAACTTGGGCGGTGTTTTGCAACAAAGCATCGAGACGCTGTCCAAAGGTTTTAAGCGACGGGTGGGTTTAGCACAGGCCATTCTCCACGACCCCGAAGTGCTGATACTCGACGAGCCCACCGATGGTCTCGACCCTAATCAGAAGCATGAAGTCCGCGCCTTAATTAAGGAGATGGCACCCCATAAAGCCATCATCATCTCGACCCATATCTTGGAAGAAGTGGACGCCGTGTGTACGCGTGCGGCCATCATCGCGCGCGGCCGTTTGTTGTTCTTGGGCACGCCGGCCGAATTAGAAGCCAAGTCGGCCTGGCACAATGCCGTGTCGTTGAGCGTGGCCAGCGAACAGGCTGAGACCATCGCGGCAATGTTAAGCACGGTGTCCGGGGTGGCGCGTGTGGAACGCAAGCCAGTCAGTGCCGGTCAGCAAAAAATGACCGTGTTGGCCCGCGACGGCGCGCGGGTGTTTGAGCCGGTGCAAGCGTTGGTGCGGCAACACGGCTGGCAGGTGGACGAACTGTATGTGGAGTCGGGCCATCTCGATGAAGTCTTCCGCAACATCACAACGACCGCCGGCGCGCTCGGCGAGGTGGCTCACTCATGAATCGCACGCTCACTATTTTTCAGCGCGAGTTTCGCGGCTATTTCGCCACCCCGGTAGCCTATGTTTTTATCGTTATTTTTCTGTTCCTCACCGGCCTGTTCACGTTTTACATCGGCTCGTTTTACGAGCGCGGCCAGGCTGATCTGGAGCCGTTCTTCCGTTATCACCCTTGGCTCTACATGTTGTTGATTCCCGCCATCTCAATGCGTCTGTGGTCAGAAGAACGGAAAAACGGCACCTTAGAACTGCTGATGACGCTGCCAATTTCGTTGTTTGAAGCGGTGCTCGGCAAATTTCTCGCGGCCTGGGCTTTTACGGCGATCGCACTCGCGCTCACCTTCCCGGTCTGGCTCAGCGTCAATTATCTCGGGCAACCAGACAACACCATTATCGCCGCTGGTTACTTAGGCAGCTTGTTCATGGCCGGTGGATTTCTCGCCATCGGCTCCTGTATCTCTGCGCTCACCAGCAATCAGGTGGTGGCTTTTGTCATCAGCTTTGTCATCTGCTTTGCCTTCAACCTGAGCGGCTTTCCGGTGGTGATGGATTTCTTCCGCGGTTGGGCATCCCCATTTATCGTGGATGTCATCGGATCTTTCAGCTTCCTCACACATTTCAACTCTATTCAAAAAGGGGTCATCGACCTGCGCGACATCATCTTCTTTGTCTCTCTGATCGCCTTCTGGCTGTACGCCAACATGCTGGCGATCGAAGCCAAGAAGGGAAATTGAGCGTGCGCGGAGTGCAACCATGAATACCAGAACCCGCAGCCTTGCCAGCCTCTTGATAGCGCTGGTGCTATTCCTGAGTGTCAACATCATCGCCAACGGGGTGTTGACGTCGCAGCGCTTGGACTTAACCCAAAACCGCCTCTACACGCTAGCGCCCGGCAGCCGCAATATTCTGGCGAAACTTGAAGAGCCCATCACCCTGCGCTTCTACTACTCGGCACGACAGTTCGCCGCCACGCCGGAGTTACAGACCTATGGCCGGCGGGTGCGGGATCTGCTGCAAGAGTACGTCGCGGCCGCCAAGGGCAAAATAACCTTAGAGGTGATCGAGCCCGAGCCTTTCTCGGAAGCCGAAGACCAAGCCGTGGGTTATGGCATTGAACAGCTGCCGATCAACGCCGCCGGCGAAGTGGGTTATTTGGGTTTGGTGGGATCTAACAGCACCGACGACGAAGTGCCCATTCCTTTTCTCAATCCCGACCGCGCCGACGCCCTCGAATACGAAATTACCAAGCTCGTTTACACCCTCACTAACACCGAAAAGCGTGTCATTGGGGTGATTTCCGATCTCCCCATCCAAGGTGGCCAACGTGATGAGCGCGGCCCGACCGCCGCGCCGTGGGTGAGCATCAATATGCTCAAAGAGTTCTTTGATCTGGCACCGCTGGCGCGCGATGTCACCAGCATCGATGAAAAAATCGACACCCTGCTGGTCGTGCATCCTAAAGCGCTACCTGTCAAAACTCTGTTTGCCATCGACCAATTCGTGCTCCGGGGCGGCAAGGCGCTGATATTCGTTGACCCACTGGCCGAAGAAGACCGTCCTGAGCGTGACCCGCAAAACCCGATGGCGATGCCGCAAACCGATTCGAATTTCGAGCCACTATTTGCCGCTTGGGGAATCAAAGTCGACGCTGAGCACGTGGTGGGCGATCCCGATTCCGCCGTGCGGGTGAATTTCGACGGCGCACGCGGCCCACGTGAAGTCGACTATCTGCCCTGGTTGCAGCTGCACGGCGATCGCCTCAATCACGAGGACTTCATCACTAACCATCTGCAGGGTGTCAATGTGGGTACTGCGGGTTTCATCGAAGCTCTCAAAGGAGCCAAAACCCAGGTCACCCCCCTCCTGTCTTCAAGTCCCAACAGCGGCCTGTTATCGCGGGAATCGGTGGTGATGGTGCGCGACCCTAACGCCCTGCGTGAAGGGTTTAAGGCCGACCGCGGCGCGCTCGTCGTGGCGGCTCGCCTGACAGGCCCGGCTGACAGCGCATTCCCGGACGGCCCGCCGGCCGATGCCAACTCAAAAACCACCCCGGTTGGCGTGGCGCCATTGAAAACTGCGCCTCAAGGCATTCAGGTCATCGTCGTTGCCGACACCGATGTGCTCGCGGATCGCTTCTGGGTCCGAATGGAACGCGTGCTGGGTACGCAAGTGCCCAATCCGTTCGCCAATAACGGCGATTTCCTCATCAACGCGGTCGACAACTTAGGTGGCAATGACGACCTCATCAGCCTGCGCAGCCGCGGCGAATACGCCCGGCCCTTCGAAGTGGTAGACCGCATCAAGCGGGAGGCCGAAGCGAATTTCCGCGATCGCGAGAAAGCCCTGCAAACGAAGCTCAAAGAAGCCGATGCGAAACTGAAAGAACTCAAACTGCGGCCAGAAGCCGGCGGTGAAGCCCTGTTGTCCGCCGAGCAGCGTCAGGAAATTGAGTTGTTTCGGAGTGAGCAAATTAAGACGCGCAAGGAATTACGCGCCGTGCAGCATGACTTAGGTCGCAATATCGAGCAGCTGGGGACCTGGCTGAAGGCCATCAATATTGGGCTTATTCCGCTGTTACTGGCTATTTTTGCGGTGGCGGCCAGCCTCTTCCGGCATCGCCGTACGACCACGGGCACACGCCCATGAAGCGCCGCGCACTGCTGTCGGTAGGCCTGACGCTAGTGCTCGCTTATGCGGCCCACTACGTGGCTAAAACACGCGCACCCGCCCAAGACGTCGCGAGCGCCCTGCTGTATCCCGACCTGCTGGCCCAACTCAACGACGTCCAGAAAATTGACATCACCCAAGGCCAAGAACACCTGACGCTGCAACGCCTCGACGCCGGTTGGGTGATGCCGTCACGCGACAACTTCGTAGTGAACGCGGGTGCGGTCAAAGAACTGCTGGTGCAATTGGCCAGCCTCAAAATGCGGGAAGCTAAAACGGCCACACCGGCTCTGTATGCCACCCTCGGTGTGGACGCGCCTGACGCGCCTAAAGCCACTACACGAGAAGTGGTCGTGAGCGCCAAAAGAGACGCGCCACTGGCCGATTTATTGATCGGCAAAGCCCGCAAAGCACAACGGGTGGACGCCCCGGCCCATTACGTCCGCCGGCAAGGCGAGCCCACCGCTTGGCTGGTGGAAGGCGAGTTGCTCTTGAAGGCCAAACGCAACGACTGGTTGGACACCAGCGTGGTCGATATACCGGTTGAACGCGTGCGGAAAGTCAGCTTGCAGCAGCCCGGGAAAACGCCCGTGGTGTTGGCAAAAGCCAGCCCGCAAGAGCAATTATTTACGCTGCAAAAAATACCCAAGGGCAGTGAACCGCGCTCGGTGGCGATGGTATCCAGCATGGGTGCGTTGTTAGTGGACTTGCGCTTCGATGATGTCGCCGCGGCCAGCAAAGTGGCGGGGCTGAGCCCGCAAAGCAGTGCCGAAATTGCAACTTTCGATGGTCTGGTCACCACCCTGAAACGCTATGTCGTGAACGGCCAGAGCCTGATCGCTTTTTCCTTCGCGCGACAAACCGGGGTAACCCCCGCCACACAGCCACCGGCTAACGACAAAAACCTCCCGCCCGGCAGCGTGCCGTCAGCCCCGGCCCCGGTGGCCGACGTCGCCGCCGAAGTCGCGTTACTCAACGCGCGGACGCAGCACTGGGTGTACCAGCTGCCCGACTACAAAGGTCGCGCGCTGGATAAAACACTCGAAGATTTGATCAAACCCAAAGGCCTACAACCCACGACGTCCATGCCGGAGTAGCTGCCGGGCTAATGTCTGGCGTGAGTTGCAACGGCGGGTAGCGCCGGGGTGAGCTGACGCAACACCTGCCACCCATGATGACTGCCCGTCTCGCACCAGAGTTGGTAGGCGTTAAGGCCATCGAGACTGGGGCCGGAATCGTTCAGCTCACGCATGGTCAGGAACACATCCAGCAAGGCCACGAAATGCTGGGCCAGTTCGCGATAGAGCAGGCCATCCGCGCCGGACGTGCGCGCGGCGTGGTCATGATAGGCCTGCTGCCCAACCTGCACGAAGTAGGTGACAGGGATCCCCTGACGCATCGCCTGCTCGGTCAGCAAACCGGCAAACAACAGGCAGTGGTCGCCCACCGCCGGTAAATTGTCTACGGGCTCGTCCCGTGCAGCGAGCAAATGTCGGGTGAATCGCGTGACTTGGCGACCGTTGCCACTCGCGGCGGTCCCCAGACTGCGATACAGCAACGACACCGCGTACTGCTCGATGGCGTCGGATAGAAAAATTTGCGCATTCTGCTGAGCCAACGTCATTAAGGCGCGCCAGCCAGCGGCTTCGGCAAGTTGCAGGTCTACCATCACTGTCATATCTCCCGCCATTTGCGTGTGAGAGAGCTATCGACCACCACCCCGTCACCTTGAGACACCCGCCATCACATAGGCAGTGCGCGGACCAGCGGCTATACTCCAAAGCCCCCGCAAAGCCCTCCGACGAACTGGCAGCAGCACGCGAATGACCGACCTTCAAGCACCTCCCAGCACCTTCCAGGAACTCATTTTCCGGTTGCAAACTTTCTGGGGCGAACGTGGCTGTGTGATTGCCCAGCCTTACGATATGGAAATGGGCGCCGGCACCTTTCATCCCGCCACGTTCTTACGGGCCATCGGTCCAGAGCCTTGGCGGGCGGCCTACGTGCAGCCATCGCGGCGCCCCACCGACGGTCGTTACGGTGAGAACCCTAACCGTCTCCAGCACTACTACCAATTTCAGGTCATCCTCAAACCCTCGCCCAGCGATTTACAAGATTTGTATCTCGCGTCGCTGGCCACGTTGGGGGTAGATACCCGCGTGCACGATATTCGCTTTGTTGAAGACAACTGGGAATCGCCGACTTTGGGGGCTTGGGGCTTGGGTTGGGAAGTCTGGTTAAACGGCATGGAAATTACCCAGTTCACTTATTTTCAGCAGGTCGGTGGGCTGGATTGCAGGCCGGTGGCGGGCGAAATCACCTATGGCCTTGAACGTATTGCCATGTACCTGCAGGGCGTTGATTCGGTTTTCGATTTGGTTTGGACGAGTCATGCGGGGCAGGTGGTGACCTATGGCGATATCTACCATCAAAATGAGGTAGAGATGTCCACCTACAATTTCGAGCAGGCGAATACCGAAATTTTGTTCGGTTGGTTTAATCACTGTGAGGCGGAAGCCAACCGACTGATCGAAGCCAAGCTCGCCCTGCCGGCCTACGAAATGATGGTCAAGGCTTCGCATACTTTTAATTTATTGGATGCCCGTCGGGCGATCTCCGTGACGGAACGCCAGCGCTATATTCTGCGCGTACGAGCACTGGCCCGTAGCATCGCCCAGACCTACTACGCGGCGCGAGAAGCACTGGGCTTTCCTTTGGTGGCGCGGGCCGCCGCAGCGAGCCCCACCCCATGACCCTCCCGGCCGATTTACTCATTGAACTAGGCACCGAGGAGCTGCCACCTAAGGCGCTGCTCACGCTCTCTAAGCACTTTCAAACCGAAGTGTTGCGCCGCCTCACGCAGGCTGGCCTGCAGTGCGGACCTTGCCGCGCCTTTGCGACGCCGCGGCGTCTCGCGTTGCTGATTGAACAAGTGCCGGCGCGTCAGCCAGACCAACAAATTGAACGTCGCGGCCCGGCGGTGGCAGCAGCTTTTGACGCACAGGGCGCGCCCACCGGTGCTGCGTTGGGTTTTGCGCGATCCTGTGGGGTAGAAATGGCGGCGCTGGAACGACAGGCCACCGACAAAGGCGAATGGCTGACCTTCCGCAGCCTCGTGCCGGGGCTGGCGCTGGCAGCGCTGCTGCCCGGCATGATTGAAGACGCGCTGGCCGCGCTGCCGATTCCTAAGCGCATGCGCTGGGGCAGTGCCGATTACCAGTTCGTGCGCCCAGTGCAGTGGTTAGTGCTGCTGCACGGTACTCAGGTCATTCCGGCGGAGATTTTTGGCGTGCGCAGTAGTGCTATTTCGCGTGGGCATCGCTATATGGGTGCCGCGTCTATCCCCTTGGCGGTGCCGGGCGATTACGAACAGCTGTTGGCCACCTCGGGCCGAGTGATCGTGGACTTCGCCGTACGCCGCGAGCGGGTGCGAGCGCTGATCACACAAGCCGGTATAGACGCCGGCGGATGTCCGCTAATCGACCCGCAATTGCTCGATGAAGTCACCGCGCTAGTGGAATGGCCGTGCGCTATCACTGGCAGTTTTGACGCCCATTTTCTCGCGGTACCGCGCGAAGCGCTCATCGCCAGCATGCAGGGCCATCAAAAATACTTCCCGCTGGAAGACCCTACCGGGCAACTGCTCAATCAGTTCGTGACCATTGCGAACATCGACAGTCCCCAGCCAGAACTCATCCGCAGTGGCAACGAGCGCGTGATCAGGCCGCGCTTAAGCGACGCCGTGTTTTTCTGGAATAAAGATCGTGCCACCCCACTGGCGACCCGGTTGGCGCGTCTCGCCGACATGGTATTTGAGCGCCGCTTGGGCTCGTTGTTGGAAAAAAGCGAGCGGGTTGCGGTGCTGGCAGGTCAGCTTGCGCCGTTGTTTAACGTGCTGGCGGAATACCCGGCGCGCGCCGCGCGCTTGTCACGCTGCGATCTCATTTGCGAAATGGTGGGCGAATTTCCCGAACTGCAGGGCACGATGGGCAGCTACTACGCGGCGCACGACGGCGAGCCGCCGGCCGTCGTCGCAGCGCTGCGGGAGTTTTATCAGCCACGTTACGCGGGGGATGCAATCCCGGCCTCGCCGAGCGGGCAGTGCCTAGCCATCGCCGACAAACTCGACACCCTAACCGGCATCTTTGGGGTCGGCGGTGCCCCCACCGGCGATAAAGATCCCTACGCCCTGCGGCGTGCGGCACTTGGCTGCCTGCGGATTTGCATGGAGACCGATTCTCCCATCGATTTGCTGGCCGGCCTGAACGCGGCGGCGGCTGGGCATGCCGAACGCATCGCGGCCGGCACGCCAGTGGCGGTCTTCGATTTCATGCTCGAGCGCGCGCGCGGTTATTTTCACGAGCGTGGCAGCCGCGCCGACGTCGTGGAATCAGTCCTCGTCACCCGCCCCACGCAGCCGCGCGAACTGCGCCGACGCATTCTCGCCGTAGAGGCGTTCCTGCAGCTGCCCGCCGCACTGTCATTGGCGGCTGCCAACAAACGCATCAGTAATATTCTGCGCAAAGCCCCCGATTTCACCCCCGGTCAACCTGACCCCGCGCTGCTGGTGGAGCCCGCGGAGTTGGCCCTCGCGCGTGAACTGGCACTGGCCTCGCAGGAGACTGCCGAACTGGCAAGCAGTGGTGACTACGCTGGGTATCTGGCGCGCGCCGCGGCACTCCACGCGCCGGTGGATGCTTTCTTTGAGGAGGTGCTGGTGATGGCCGAAGACGACGCCCTGCGCCGCAATCGGTTGCAACTGCTGAGTGCGCTGCAGGCTTTATTTTTGCGAGTGGCTGATATCAGTCATATCGCTGCCACCTGACCTCACCAATGCGCCTGCTAATCGTCGACCGCGATGGTGTCATCAATGAGGAGTCTGCGAGCTATATTAAAACGCCGGACGAATGGCATCCTCTGCCGGGCAGCCTCGAGGCGCTGGCGATGGCCAGCCAAATGGGCTTGCGCGTGTTTGTGGTGTCCAACCAATCCGGGATTGCCCGTGGGCTTATCGACGTTGGCCAATTGCAACGCATCCACAGCCGTTTGATTAGCGAAGTCCAGCGTTTGGGCGGTCGCATCGAGGCCATTCTTTATTGTCCGCACGCGCCCGACGCCAACTGCCGTTGCCGCAAACCACAACCCGGCATGCTGGAGGCGATTGCCCAACGCACGGGCGCACCGCTGCACGACGCTATTTTTGTTGGCGACCGCTTAAGCGATTTAGAGGCGGCGCGGGCCGTCGGTGCGCGCGCCGTGCTAGTGGAAACCGGGCACGGGTTAGATACCTTAAGTAAATTACCGGCACACGAGCGGTTGAGTGTTTACCCCGATCTTGCCGCAGTGGTCAGACGTCTCAAGTAGAGGAGAACGAGCATCGTTACCCTTCGTTCGCTAGTGTTTTATCTGGGTGTCCTTCCCGTCACGATGTTTTTCGGCCTGGTGGGGATTTTGATCCTCCCGCTGCCACGCCCTTGGCGCTATTTCGTGATTACCCGGTGGTCGGTCTTCACGATCTTTTGGCTGCGGGTGACCTGCGGACTGCGCTGGCGAGTCAGCGGTTGGGAGCACGTGCCTAGCAGCCCGTGCGTCATCTTGTGTAAACATCAGTCGGCGTGGGAGACCATCGCCTTGCAGTTAATTTTTCCACGACAGTCGCAGGTCTTGAAGCGCGAGATCCTGTACTTGCCGTTTTTCGGTTGGGGCATGGCCAGTCTCAACCCCATCGCGATCGACCGCAAAGCGGGCGCGAAGGCGCTGCGGCATATGTTGAGTGAAGGTAAGCAAAGAATTCTCGATGGCTGGTGCGTGCTGATTTTCCCGGAAGGCACCCGCATACCGCCGGGCCAACAGGGCCGCTATTCCTCGGGCGGTGCCGCATTGGCGGTGCAGGCCGGGTGCCCTGTGGTACCGGTGGCGCACAATGCTGGCGTGTTCTGGTCGCGTAACTCGTTGCGCAAAGAACCGGGCACGATCGAGGTGGTGGTCGGCCCACCCATCGCCACCACCGGGCGTAAGGCGGCGGATATCAACGCCGAAGTAGAGCGCTGGATCGAGGCGCGCTGTGCTGAACTGCCCAACCACGCGGCGTCCAATTAAGCTCGGAGAGCATTGCCATGCACAGTCGAATTTTTCAGCAATATCCACGCACCCGCCCGCGTCGGATGCGCGCCGACGCTTTTTCTCGACGACTCATGCGCGAGTCCACGCTGAGCGTTGACGATCTCATCTGTCCCTTGTTTGTGACCGAAGGGGTAAATATTCGGGAGCCCATTAGCAGCTTGCCGGGGGTGGCACGCCTCAGCATCGATTTACTGGTTAAAGCAGTGCGCGAATTAGCGGCCTTGGGCATCCCCGCAATTGCGCTGTTCCCGGTCACGCCGCCTGCCCTTAAAACCCCGGACGGCCGCGAAGCCTACAACCCGCAAGGTTTGACGCAGCGGGCCGTGCGCGCGATCAAAGACGCCGTGCCCGAGATGGGCGTCATGAGCGATGTGGCCCTCGATCCCTACACCACGCACGGCCACGATGGCATTGTGGATGCGCGCGGCTATGTGACGAACGATGCGAGTCTCGAAGTCCTCGTGCGCCAAGCGCTCTCTCAGGCGGAAGCAGGTGTCGATATCATTGCCCCCTCCGACATGATGGATGGCCGCATTGGCGCGATTCGCGATGCGCTCGAACAGCATGGCTACGTCAACACTCGTCTGCTCGCCTACGCGGCCAAATATGCGTCAGCCTTTTATGGCCCGTTTCGCGACGCCGTGGGGTCGTCCTCTAATTTAGGTCAAGCGGGCAAACACAGTTATCAGATGGACCCCGGCAATACGGCCGAGGCGATGCGGGAAGTCGCGTTGGATATCGCGGAAGGCGCCGACATGGTGATGGTCAAACCCGGCATGCCGTATCTGGATATCGTGCGGCGCGTAAAAGAAACGTTCGCCATGCCGACCTTTGTTTATCAGGTCAGTGGCGAATACGCGATGTTGATGGCCGCCGCCCAAGCCGGCTGGCTGGACGAGCGCGCCGTGGCATTGGAATCCCTACTCGGGTGCAAACGCGCAGGAGCCGACGGCGTGCTGACCTACTTCGCGCCACGGGTTGCCCGTTGGTTGCAGGAGGGCTGAGGCCCGGCCTGAGTCTCTCAGCCGGCACCGGTGAGTTCTCTGGGTGAGTTTTCTGGATGAGGGCATTGCGGCCCAACCCAGCTGCCGCGCTGGTCATCAAGCCGGATAGGTTTGGGCAAGCTCAAACAGGATGCGCGCCTAGCCTCAGCAGGACACTGAGGCCAACCGTCTCCGCACGCGTATTCACGCGCCGCGCCGCAACGCCAATCGCTCGCAAGACCTGTCACTCGTGAGTGCTACCCCGCCGCCACACCTGGGCGCTCGCAGCACCCCACACTCAGTGCGAGAGCTTGTAGAGCTCCGCTACGTTATCGTGCAACAGCCACTGTTTGCTTTGGGTAGACAATGCCGCCGTATGGGTGGCGAGCAGCGCTTGTGAGTTCGGCCAAGTGGAATCGCTGTGCGGAAAATCGTTGGCCCACATCAAACGGCGCGGATTGCATAGATCCATGGTCTTAAAGGCGACCCAGTCGTCTTGGAAAGTCACGTAAATGTTTTCGCGGAAGTACTCACTGGGCATTTTCGATAACTTACCCGCCGTGAGCCAGTAGCGGTGCCGATCGTAGGCGTGATCCATCCGGTACATGTAGTGCGGCACCCAGCCGGCATCGGCCTCCACGCACACGATTTTCAATGTGGGATGGCGCTCGAAAACGCCACCAAAAATCAGGGTACCCATGATGTCCTGACAACCCCGGATGATGGTCATGAAGCCATTTAACTTGGGTCCACGGGCGCGTGAGGAACCATTGGCGCCTGGAACGCCATCTTTGGCCGTCAAAATATGAAAACTAATGGGTAACCCCAGTTCGCTGGCGGCAGCCCAAAACTCATCGTAAATTTCATGGTCGTAGTCTTCGAGCACCGGGAAGCCCGGCATCATCACGCCGCGCAAGCCGAGGCGTTTTATTTCTTGTAAGTCCTTGATGCCCTCTGCCGGCGTGCGCATGGCCGTCTGACCCACACCGAACAGGCGCTCACGATGCGCATCGCAATACTCGGTAATCCACAAGTTATAGGCGTCGAAACAGGCTTTTTTGTAATCTGGATCGGGGTGGTTACATAACACCATGCCCACACTCGGGTAGATGATTTCGCCGGCTACGCCGTCACGATCCTGATCACCGATGCGGGCTTGCGGATCCCAGCCACCACGATGCAAGTCTTCAAACTTCGCGCTCCGCGCCGCCTGTCCTAGCTCCTGCGCAGACTTGCCAGCAGCCGCCACGAGCCCCATCGGAATCGTGTCTGGCATGCCGTGGATGACGTAAATGTCGCCCCGATTGGGGTCGGATTCGACCCGGGGCGCAGTGGCTCGATACTTGTGAGCGATCCGGTCGACGTAGGTGCCTGGTGGCTCCATCACGTGAGAATCAGCTGAGATAATCGGTCGGTCGACGATTTGGTTGAGTGCGCCCATACGTAAATTTCTCCATCCATAACGATGTTCGAAAAACGGGACACCATCGAGAGTAACTGCCCCTTCCGCCGAAATCTAGCGCCGGTATCTTTGCAGGCGCACGCGGCGCACGGCAGGATCCAGAGTGGATAAGTCACCACCTGCACTAGGGTTTTACTGGGCGGGCAGATTTACAGGTATTTTCTGTTCGGAAAATACGACCGCCCGGGCTCGTTTAGTCTCAACTGAGACGAGCGAGAAACTCGCTCACGCAGCCGCTAATCGCCGGTCTGAAGTAGGGCTAAAAGTCGCCAGCGAAACGCTCTCTGCGGGTGCGCCATGGTGGCGTGTACGCCGAACCGGTGAGCAGTTTGGCCGCAATCGGCGTTACACCAGACCAGCGTCGAGAGGACCGCACCCGCACCCGCGAGGGTGGTCAGCGGCTGAACAGCAGAACGGAAGCATGCAGCGTGCGGTTTGTCGGAAGCAGTGAGACCATCCGTTGCACTGCCAGTTCGGCGAGCCAACTTGGCCGCACCGAGCTCGCCAACAGGCGCGTCACCCCAACCCTGCGGAAGACCTATCTGAGCTTCAACACATGCCAAATTCTCCCATCTTTTCCTACGATATTGACCGTATTCGCGCCGATTTTCCGTCGCTCGCCAGCGGCTGGGCATTGTTTGATGGACCGGGTGGAACACAGACACCACGCCAAGTGATCGCCGCGATCGCCGCGGCCCTTGAGGGGCCGATCGCCAACCGTGGCGCCATCACGCTAGGCGAGAGAAACGCCGAAAGCACGGTGATCGGCGCGCGTCAGGCGATCGCCGACCTCGTCAACGGTGATCCTCGCGGCGTTGTTTTTGGCCGGAGTGCCACCCAGCTCGCCTACGATTTCTCGCGACTGCTGTCAGCTTCCTGGCTGCCGGGCGACGAAATTATCGTGACCAGGCTCGACCACGACTCCAATGTGCGTCCTTGGGTTCAAGCGGCCCAGCGCAGGGGTGCCACGGTGCGCTGGCTCGACTTCGATCCGGTGACGAGTCAGGTGAGTATTGCGCAGTTTCAAGACTTGCTCAGCGAACGCACGAAGCTAGTGGCGGTCACCGCGGCCTCCAATCTTCTCGGCACCCTGCCGCCCGTCGCGGCACTCACCACGCTGGCCCACACAGTGGGTGCGCTCGTGTATGTCGATGGCGTGCATTACACCGCGCATGCGTGCGTCGATGTACAAGCGCTCGGTGCTGATTTCTTCGCCTGCTCGTCCTATAAGTTTCTCGGCCCCCATCTGGGGGCTCTGGTGGCGTCACCGGCACTACTCGAAAGGCTGACACCCGACAAACTACTGCCATCCACCAATGAGGTGCCCGAACGGTTCGAGTACGGCACCCTGCCCTAC